>DASVPH010000200.1:0-7511 GCA_036382945.1 Casimicrobiaceae bacterium | reverse complement strand
GCCGGCCTGCCGGCTCGGCATCGGCAGCTCGAGCTTGCCGCCGAGCAGCACGAAGGCCGCGAGCCCGAGCATCAGCACGCCGCCGGCCACAAACACCGGGCCGTGCTGGCTCACCAGGAGCTGGCGCAGCAGCGAGGCCCCGAGCACGAGCGGCAGGATCACGGTGGCTACGCCCGCGGCGTACACAAACGTCATCGCGGTCAGCATCGCGCGGTTGCGGAAAGAGGCCGCGAAATAAGCCGGGAGCATCACCGAGATGCAGCAGGGCGCGAACAGCGCGATCATCCCCGCCACGAACGCGGCGATCGCCGAACCACCGAAGAACAGGCTGCTATCCAAGAGAGTCCATGAGTGACAGGAGAAAAAGATCGCGATCGGCGAAAGAGATCGCGACCCGCACGAGAAAATAGCACTCTCGATGGCGCGCGGATTTGATCTCCCTCAAGGGAACGTTCGAGCCGCCGAAGGCCTGCCCGTCGATCCCGCTCTTGATCGCGTCACGACGTGGCGAGCGATGTAGAGCACAGGATTACCAAGCGGTGCGCCGTTGGGACGCGAGGTCACAGCGGCGCACCACCTTCGAGCAGGGTTGCTCGCGGCGCCCGCCGGCGCGAGTCGCCTGCGCGACGGCCGGATCGAGGCCGACGAGCTGCGGGCGCCCTGATCCTGCTCGCGCTCGCCTGGCGCAACGTGCTGCACTAGCCCTTCATGCGCCGCTTCACCGCCGAGATCACCGGCGGCATCGTGACGATGAAGGAAAGCAGCAGCACCCACAGCGCGCCGCCGATGCGTGCCACCGCGGTGTATTGGCCGCTCGCGCTCGCGGCAGCGAAGAACGCGACGCTCGCGGCGATCGAGATGCCGCCGTAGATCGCGGCGCTGATCCAGCGGACTTTTCGGTCGAGATCCATTTCGATTCCTCAGGGCCGGCGCGGCGCAAGGACCATGCTCGGCGGCGTCCTGGACTCGACCGGAGCTTGCCCACCGCGCCGCAAAGAGGGCACGAAGCCGCGCAGGAAGAGCGTGTTGAACGTCACGGTGAGCGAGCTGATCGCCATCAGGGCGGCCGCCAGCTCCGGACTGATGAGCACGTGGGCGAGCGGGTAAAAAACCCCCGCGCCGAGCGGAACGCCGAGCGTGTTGTAGATGAAAGCCCAGAACAGGTTCTCCTTCACCTTGCGCATCGTCGCCTTCGCGACCTCGATCGCCACCACCACGTCGCGCAGGTCGTCCTTGATAAGGATGACGTGGCCCGTCTCCTTCGCCACGTCGGTGCCTGAGCCGATCGCCATGCCGACGTCCGCCTGAGCGAGCGCCGGCGCGTCGTTCACTCCGTCGCCGACCATCGCGACGCGCCGGCCGGCGGCCTGCAGCTTCTTCACTTCGCCGGCCTTGTCCTGCGGCAGGACCTCGGCGAGCACGCGGTCGATGCCGACCTGCCGCGCGATCGCCTCGGCGGTCCGGCGGTTGTCGCCCGTGATCATGACCGTCTCGATCCCGAGGCCGTGCAGCGTGCGGATCGCCTCGACCGAGTGCTCCTTGAGCGTATCGGCCACCGCGATGAATCCCGCGGCCGCCCCGTCGAGCGCGACGAACATCACCGTCTTGCCGTCGTGTTCCAGCTGCTCGACCTTGCCGAGCAGGCCCGCGATGTCCACGCCGCGCGCGCTCATGAGCTTGCGGTTGCCGAGCAGCACCTCGCGAGCGTCGACGCGCGCCTGCACGCCGTGGCCGGGAATGGACTCGAACGACTCGGCGTCGGCCAGCTCCAGGGCGCGCTCGCGCGCGCCGCGCACGATCGCCTCGCCGAGCGGGTGTTCGCTGCCCTTCTCGGCGATCGCGGCCATGCGCAGTACCGCGTTCGGGTCGCGGCCCGCGTCGGCGCTCACCACGTCGGTGAGCGAGGCCTCGCCCTTGGTCAGCGTCCCGGTCTTGTCGAACACGATGGTCCGGAGCTTCGAGCCGTTCTCGATCGCCTCCGCGCTCTTGAACAGCACGCCGTGCTCGGCGGCCTTGCCGGTGCCCGCCATGATGGCGCTCGGCGTCGCGAGGCCCACGGCGCACGGGCACGAGATGATGAGCACCGTGACCGAGAGCAGCAGCGCGAAGCCGAAGACGCCGATCTCGGAAAGCTTCGCCGGCGACAGCACGAAGCTCGTGTTCGGGTCGAAGAACATCTGATAGCCGAAGAAGAACCAGAACACGAACACCAGCACCGCGAGCAGATGCACCCCGAGGATGAAGTGGCCCGCCACCCAGTCGGCGAGCTTCTGGATGGGCGCCTTGGAGGCTTGCGCGTCCTCGACCAGCTTGATGATCTGCGCGAGCGCGGTCTCGGCGCCGACCTTGGAGGCGACGAACGTGAACGCGCCGGTCTTGTTCATCGTCCCGCCGATCACGGTGTCGCCGGTCTTCTTCTCCACCGGCAGCGACTCGCCGGTGAGCATCGACTCGTCGACCGCGCTGTAGCCGTCCTTGACCACGCCGTCCACCGCGATGCGCTCGCCCGGGCGCACCTGGACCAGGTCCCCGACCAGCACCTCATCGGCGGGGATGGCTACTTCCTGGCCGTCGCGCAGCACGCGCGCGACCTTGGGCTGCAGGCTCATCAGCTTGCGGATTGCGTCGCTTGTCCGCCCGCGGGTGAGCGCCTCGAGCCAGCGGCCCAGCACGATGAACCAGGTGAGCAGCGCGGCCGACTCGAAGAAGGTCGCGCCCTTGCCGCCGAATCCTGCGTCCGGCCACAGCGTGTTGATGACCGCGATGAAGTAGGAGGCGCCGATCCCGGTCGCGTAAAGCAGGTTCATGTCGGTGACGCCGTGGCGCAGCCCGCGGAAGCTGTTCACGAAGAATTGCCGGGCCGGCCCGAACACGATCGGCGTGGTGAGCAGTCCGAGCAGCCATTTCTCGGCGAGCACGGCCGGCAGGAAGCGCGTCAGTCCCTCCGGCAGATACTCGTAGAACGTGCCGATCATCACGATCAGCGCGACCGGGGTGGCGAAGGCGAGATACCTCCCCTGGCGGCGGATCTCCTCCTGGCGCGCTTCGCGCTCGCGGTCGAGCGCCGAGGCGCCTTCGGCCGTCTCGGTCGCCTCGTAGCCCGCCTCGCGGATCGCGCGCTTCATCTGCGCCACCGTGACGAGCGTCGGGACGTAGGTGACTTTCGCCGTGTTGAGCGCGAGGCTCACCACCGCCTGGGTGACGCCCTCGAGGCCGGTGAGCGCGCGCTCGACGTGCGAGACGCAGGCGGCGCAGGTCATGCCGGTCACGTGCAACGTCGCCTGCGCGGTCCCGACTTGGTAGCCGACGTCGGCGACCGCCGCGAACATCTTCGCGGGCGAGGTGCTCTCGGGGTCGTATTCCACGGTCGCCTTGGCCGCGCCGAGGCTCACCACCGCCTTCTTGACGCCGCTCAAGTTGTTAAGCGCCCCCTCGACATGCGACACGCAGCTCGCGCAGCTCATGCCGACGATCGGCAGGGTCGTTTCCTTCGCACTCATCACGCACTCCTTGACGGCTGAAATGTGACCGTCATTTCGACAGCCGGGTTCAGAACGCCGGGACGAGGATGTCTCCCCATGTCAGACCGAGCTCCTCGAGCTCCGCGATCACGTCCTGCGCGGAGGTCCAGTTCTCTAGGCCCGACAGATCGCACCGAAAGCGCTGGCCGACTTCGCGCCTCGTGCACGATCACCTCGCAACCGGCGCGTGCAAGCGTAATCGCGGTAGCGAGCCCGGCCGGCCCCGCGCCTGCGATCTGCATTGCTTCGCTGCCGTTCAGCAGCAGCCTCCGCGGTGACGATGCGATGAGCCGGCGGCCTGATCGCCCGCCTCCTTCGAGTTGGAAGACAGCGCATCCGAGGCCTGCACCCTGGGTGCGTCTCCCGGCCCCTCATGCGCCATCCCGTGACCGCCTCCCAAGAGGCTTCCATGGCGTGCGCGCGAAACAAGCCACAAGGCGCCGAGCGCCAGAACGACCCAGATCCAGTTTTGCGATAGCCATTCCATGACGTAACCTCCTACCGATTGACGCTCTCGCTGCGCCTCAGAGCAGCCTGCAAGGCAAGCTCCGTAGGCTGCATGCTTTTCTACCCCCCCATCCCTGTCAACCCATACCCTGGGGGTGTGGGTGAACTATACATGGCGTCCACCCTCGTGTCAATCAGCCTATCTTGCCCCGCGGCCCGGCGATCTGTTATAGTACCCATACCATAGGGGATGGGCCCACTAACCCTAGGGGATGGGTCCATCAACAAGAGGAGTTGTCATGACGATGACTCTACAGGTGCGCGGGATGAGTTGCCAGCATTGCGTGCACGCGGTAACCAAGGCGCTGCAGGCCGTGCCTGGCGTGGATCGGCTCGCGGTAAGCATCGGCCGCGCCGACGTGGAAGGCAGCGCCGACCCGGAGAAGCTTTTGCGTGCGATCGAGGACGAGGGATACGAAGTCAAGCTGGTGGACTCGCGATGAACAACGCGCCAAAGCACAACCACGCAGAACATCACCATGCCCGTCACGCGGCAAGCGGCCGGCTGTGCGTGCCAACGGACACGCGCGCGGTCGTCACGCGCAGGCTCTCGATCGCCCGTGGGCATGTGGAAGGCATCCTCAAGCTGCTGCAGAAGGACGACGTGTATTGCGTCGACGTTCTGAAGCAGATCCAAGCGGTCGGCGGAGCGCTGCAAAAGGCGGGAGAGATCACGCTCGAGGGCCATCTGCGCGCGCACGTGGCGACCGCCGCCGAACGAGGCGACGCGGAACGGGTCATCGCGGAGCTGATGGACGCGCTTCGCTACCGCTAAAGCGTGGCGTATCGCTACGACCTGCGCGGGGCAGCGTTGCGCCGTTGAGAAGAGATCGCTTTTGACGCCGGTCGGGGCGTCGTGCATCCCAAACATTAGAGTCACTGATATGAGCAACACGAAGGCCGGCGGGGCAGGCGGCGTTAGCGATCGTGCCCCGACGGAGCGATGAGGGCTTTGGCCGTGAGCAAACGCGTTCTGATCGTTCTGGCGCTCGCCGCCGCGGGAATCGTCCTAGTCGCGCAGCCGTGGACCTCGCGCGACAAAGTCCCGCCGGCTCCGGCCGAGGTGGTGACGGTCAAGGAAACGGCCGTACCCTCGGAGCAGGCCGCGTCCCGGCCGGAGAGCTTCCGCCAGGCCGCGCGCAAGGCGATGCCCTCGGTGGTCAACGTCTATTCGCTCAAAGAGGTCGTGCGGCGCACGCCGTACTTCGGTTGGCCGCTTTTCGGCAATCAGGGCGACGGCGGCGGGTCGCAAACGAGCCTCGGTTCCGGAGTGGTCGTCAGCAGCGACGGCTACGTGCTCACCAACAATCACGTGGTGGACGGCGCGGACGCAATTGCCGTTGCCTTCAGGTCGGGCGAAACGACGCAGGCGCGCGTGGTCGGCGTCGATCCGGAAACCGACCTCGCCGTGCTGAAGATCGCGGCGAGCGGGCTCACGCCCATCACCTTCGCCGATCCGCGCAGCGTCGAGATCGGCGATCCGGCGCTCGCGATCGGCAACCCGTTCGGCGTGGGCCAGACCGTCACGCGGGGTATCGTGAGCGCGACCGGCCGCAATCGGCTCGGTATCAACACGTTCGAGAATTTCATTCAGACGGACGCCGCGATCAATCCCGGGAATTCGGGCGGTGCGCTGGTCGACGGCTCCGGCAACCTGATCGGCATCAATACCGCGATCTTCTCCGAGAGCGGAGGCTCGCAGGGCATCGGCTTCGCGATACCGGTGAGCATCGCGCGCCAGGTCGTGGAGCAGATCATCAAGACCGGCAAGGTGGAACGCGGCTGGCTCGGCGTTGCGACGCAAGACAGCGCGCAGGGCACCGCGGGCAAGGGCGGGCCGGGTGTGGCCATCGTTCGCATCCTGCCCCGTGGGCCGGCTGACGCGGGCGGCATCAAGCCGGGCGATGCCGTGCTCGCCATCGACGCGAAGCCGGTGGCGGATTCAGTCGAGCTGGTCAACCGCATCGCGGCGATCAAACCGGGAGACACGACGCAAGTGACGGTGACGCGCAACGGCCGCGAGGAGCGGCTCACCGTGCGCGTGGGCAAGCGGCCTTCGCCGCAGCAGCAACAGTAGGCCGCGACAAACTATGTTTGACGCAGATCAATGCGCTCGGCAAGGCAGAACATTAGAGTTACTCATATGAGCAACACGAAGGTTAGTCGCGCCGCGGCCGCATGACGAGGCCGATCCGAGATGAAAGCAAACGAGCTCGCCCGCGCCACCCAGACCTCGGTGCATACCGTACGCTACTATCAGCGCATCCGCCTGCTCGCACCGAAGAGGAATGCCGCCAACGGCTATCACGAATTCAGCGCGGCCGACGTTCGGACAATCAACTTCATCCAGCGCGCGCAGAGCGTCGGCCTCGGCCTGGACGAGATTCGCTTCATCTTCGAGCATTCGAAGCATCGCAAGGCGCCGTGCTCCGAAGTGCGCGACATGGTCGAGCGCCGGCTCGCCGAGGTGGAATCCCGTCTCGCGGAGCTGACCGCGCTGCGCGACCGGATGCGCCGCGCGCTGCGCGCCTGGCGGTCGATGGCCAAGGGGGCGCCGACCGGCGGCGAAGTGTGCCGCCTGATCGAATCGCTCGGCGATCCGGGCTTTAGCGCCAGCATCGCGCAGAGGTCGGCATGAGCGACGGCCGGTTCCGTGCAGCAGGTTTCGACCGGCCGCGGTCGGAAGGTGGAGATGCATTCAACCAACGAGTCAGGAGATGGCAATGAAGACCGAAGTTCTCAAGGTGACCGGCATGACCTGCGGTGGTTGTGTGGCGAGCGTGAAGGGTGCGCTTGGCGCCTTGCCGGGTGTCAAGAGCGTGGACGTGTCGCTGCCGAAGAGCGAGGTGCAAGTGCAGTTCGACGAAAGCCGGCTCGCTGTCGATACGCTGCGCAAGGCGCTGCAGGGCGCGGGCTACGATCTGGCGGAGGCGTCGGCCAAGGCCGAGCCTCGCCGGGACTGCTGTTGCTCGTGATGCCGGCTTTAGACACGTCGCAATCGATCGAGGAAAAGTCATAGAATAGCTATCGCAAAACTGGGTGTGGGTGGTGTTGATCGGCGGAATGCTCGCCATGCACTTCTTCGGCCACGGCGGTCACGGAGGTCGCGGCGGACATGGCGGAGGATGCGGTGGCGGCGGTGATCGCCAACCAGGCGATGGAAACCGCGAATCGCGTCCGCCCGAGGGACAAGGTCATCGGCACTAGAGCGGGCAAGCGGAGGTCATGACCCGCAGCGGCGCCCGTAGGCGGCCGTACCCGTAATGACCGGTCGAGGGCGACCGACCGCCGTAGACGCAAAGAGGGAATCGGAAATGGACATCAGGCAGCAGCAATTCTCGCTGTGGTACTTCGCGGCAGCGTTCGTGCTGCTGCTGCTGGTGCAGAGCTTCTTTTCGTCGCAGCACGCCGAGACGCTGCAGTACAGCGAGTTCAAGACGCTGCTCAAGGCCGGAAAGATCGAAAGCGTGAGCATCACCGACC
>DASVPH010000199.1:0-6295 GCA_036382945.1 Casimicrobiaceae bacterium | reverse complement strand
CACTTAATCGCCAAGAAGACCAGCGCACGGAGAAACTATCCACAACCCATGCAAGCGCATTGAATGATGAACCTCGAGCCGCTCATGCGCTATCTCGCCGAGGTCGTCGCCGACGATTTGCTGCGCCTTGACGCCGAGCCTTTGCAACCGCATTCTTCAGCCAATCCGACGCCGCCCCACAATGGCCGCAGTCATCTACGCCCGCTTCTCGACGGATCGCCAGGCCGAGACTTCGATCGAGGATCAAGCGCGGATCTGCCGAGCTCGCGCTAAGGCGCTGCAGCTCGACGTTGCGCGGATCTTCGCCGACCAGGCGATCTCCGGTTCGACGCCCGTTGCCCAACGCGTGAGCGGCCGCGAGCTCCTCGAAGCCGCGATCGCGGGCGAATTCTCGGTACTGATCCTCGAGGGCCTCTATCGCCTTTCCCGCGATCAAGTCGAACAGGAGCGCATCGTGCGGCGTCTGGAGCACCGCGGCATCCGCATCGTCGGCGTCTCCGACGGCTATGATAGCGAAGAGGGCGCGCGCAAGCTCATCCGTGGTATGCGCGGCCTGGTCAACGAGATCTACCTCGACGATTTGCGCGCGAAGACGCATCGAGGCCTCGCCGGCCAGGTGCAGCGCGGCTTCCATGCCGGAGGCCTCTCGTACGGCTATCGCTCGGTCTCAGTCAATGGCGGGCATCGTCTCGAGATCGATCTCGTGCAGGCCGACGTCGTGCGCTGGATCTTTGCCCGCTACGCCGAGGGCTGGAGCTGCCAGCGGCTCGCCGCCGACCTCAACGCGCGGCGCGTGCGAGGACCGCGCGGAGGCACATGGTCGGTGTCCGCGCTCTATGGTTCCCCGGCGAAGGGCGCCGGCGTGCTCAACAACGAGCTCTACGTCGACCGCTACGTCTGGAACCGTAGCAAGTGGACAAAGGACCCAGACACAGGCAAGCGAACGCGCTTCACGCGGCCGCGCGCTGAGTGGCAGATCGAGCAGCGCGAGGAGCTCCGGATACTCGACGATGAGGCCTGGTACGCGGCACGGGCGCGAATGAAGACGCCGCTCAAGGAGGGTGGCCGAGCTGGCCCAGGGCGACCACCGAGCACACTCTTCGGCGGCATCCTTCGCTGCGGCATCTGCGGCGGATCCATGGTTAAGATCAACGCGCGCGATTACGGTTGCGCCGCGCATAAGGACCGCGGTCCGGCAGTGTGCGCCGGGCTGGCCGTGCGCTTGGCAGAGGTCGATCGCGTGCTGACGGAGCACCTGCGCGCGATCTTGTCGTCGCCCGCGATGATCGCCCGGATCGAGGCGATGGTGCGCGGAATTATCGCAGAGCGGTTGCGCTCCGGGCGCGACGACTCAGTCACCACACGGCGCCAGGCACTCGAGAAGGAGATCTCGCGCCTCGTGGAGGCGATCGCGCAGGCAGGATCCTCGCGGGCGCTTGTGGAGCGGCTCGTGCGCGCGGAAGCCGAGCTAGAGGCGTTACGACGCGTTGCGGCTCGCGACAAGCCGCAGCTGCACCCGAGCTCGGTCGGGACCAGCTTGCGCGCCAGGCTGGCCGACATCAGCTCCGCCCTGCGGCAGCGGAACATCATCGACGCACGCGCTGCCCTGCATGAGGCGTTCGGAACGGTCCGCTTGCTTCCCGCGCACCTCGTCCCCGAGGGTCGGCGCGCAGAGGTCGTCCGCGACGATGTTAGCGAGGTAGCGCATGAGGGGCGTGAGGTTCATGTCTACGCCGAATTTGAAAACATCGCCGAGCACCTTGCTTTGGCGGTCGGCGGTGCGAAGACAAATCTGGTTGCGGGGGCAGGATTTGAACCTGCAGCCATCGGCTTCGGTGCGCCTACGGGTCAGCTCTCGACGTCGGCGATGGCGACCAGAAACGCCCCGAGCAGAAGGGATCGGTCGCGCAGGAGCGCCTCCAGCCCACGGGCTGCCCAACTGCCGGTCGGAACGAAGACGGCGCTCCGCAACCGGAGGTTCCGAACGGGCAGACCGGCGAACAGCGCCGGCGCCTCGCGCGGCGTATGCCACCGGGCGCCGCGATAGCCGCCGGCGCCGCCACGCCGCCCCTTCTGCCAATAGAGCGCGCTATGGCGATTGAGCAGGCCCAGCGCCACCCGCCTGCGGGTTACGCGAACGATCTCGCGCAGCGCCTCGCGCTCCGCGCCAATGAAGCACAGCGAGGTGATCGCGATCGTGCAATCGAAGCTCCGATCGCGGAAGGGCAGTCGCTCGGCCCTACCTTGGGTGTATGCTTCATTGCGCGCCGAGAGTTGCCGCGCGAGGCGAAGCGATGCCTGGTCGGGATCGAGACCAACCACGGCGATGTCAGAGCGTGCCGCGAAGAGTCGCGTAAAAAAGCCCGTGCCGCAGCCCACGTCGAGCAGCGTCTCGCCGGGGCGGAGCGCCAGCGCGTCGGCGATGAGCCGGGACTCGATCGCGCCGATCCACGCGCCGCGGGGTGTCTGATACCAAGCCTCGTACGCTTCCGGGGTCATCGACCCGGCCCGCGGGCGGCGCGGTCAGCCGCCGTCTAGGGAACCTCTGAAATACCCCCGCGCGGTTGCGACGGCCGCGTTTCGGGATGGGATACCTCATTGGCCAATGAGGCAGCGAGCGACATGTACCGAGCGTATACGAGCGAAGCTGCGACAAAGTAGACCGCCCGAAACGCGGCCGTCCCTTCGGGCTGCGGCAAAATGCGGCGCCTGCTTCGCCGCCCTCCTCGGTAATAGGATCGCCTATTACCTTCGTCGGGCGTCTCGCATTCATCCGCATTTTGCTCGCAGCGCAATCCACGTGGGGGTGTTTCAGAGGTTCCTTAGCCTTCCTCGTCGCGCGCCATGCGCTCGGCAGCCTCGCGCTCCAGGCGCCGCCGCTTCTCGGCGAGGCGCGCGCGCCACTTCTCGACGGTATCCTCGCGCGTCGCGATCGACATCTCTCCGAACAGCACCTGGCGCAGGAAGCGGAAGCCGAACTGCAGCAGCGCGACGTCGTCGGCGAGAATCTTGGTGTGCTCGTCCGGCGGAATGTCGTAGAGCTCGCCGAAACCCTCGCTCGCCACGAAGGCGCGGAAGCGATCGAGGTCGTAGCAGGTCATGAAGAAGAGCTCAAGGCTGCGCCTCGAGGGCTTGCCGACCGTCGGCCCCGAGGACTTCTTCTTCAGGATGAGCTGGCGCCAGCCGCGCGCCAGCTCGTCGTACTCGGGGAGCCCTTGCTCCTTGCGGTACTCGTCGATCGAAAGCGTGCGCGGCTCCTGGTGGCCGAGGCAGTGCGTCTCCTTGACCAGCGCGTACGCGTCGCGATCGGTCGCTTCGTCCTGCTTGCGCATCGAGAGCAGCGCGACGGGGTAGTAGCGGCAGGCCGTGGGCCGGTCCGCATACACGCTGCACCCCTCGGGCGTCATGAGGCGGCAGGCGGTGCCGCCCTCGACCGGCTTCAACTTGACCCCGGCGATGCCGTCCTTCTCCATCTCGTAAGGCACGGTGTAGCGGCCGAGGAACTCGGTCGAGCTCACGTCGAGCCGGGCCTTCAGCCGCACGATGTCGTAGGGCGTGAGCGAGATGTCGATGTTGCTGCAGCACGCGTTCCAGCAGCCGATGCCCTTGCGGCAGCGGAACTGGATCGTCTTGTCGCCGCCGAGCATCTCTGGCAGGACCGGGCTTTGCGGAAAGGGGCTTTCGCTCAAGGTTGCCTCAGTCGTCGGTGCGGCAATACACCGCCAGTAGACGGCGAACTGCTGGGGGCGCGGGCGCGTTGTGGCGCAGTCGTCGTAAGCGGGTGGCTCGTGCGCGGCGACTCGTGTGTTGAGTCGCCGCCGCGAGCCGGGTACCCGCTCGACGACGTGCTTTGCGCCACCACGCGCCAAGCCCCGGCGGCTCGCCGCTCGATAGGGTGCGAATGCCGTCGGCTCGCGTCACGACCAGGCCGCGGCCAACGACTCTAATGCGGCGCCGCCGCCTTGAACAGCTTCGACTTGTCGACCAGATCCACGTGCTTGCGCTTGAAGCACGTCCACTTCTTCGTGCCCTTGTCGTAGACCGAGTTGACGAAGCACTTCCAGTTCTCCTCGTCGACGAAGTTCTTGTCGGTCCTGTAGTAGAAGCCGGGGTAGCGCGACTCCTGGCGGAACATGATGTGCTGCATGTGCGCTTCGGCGGTGAGGATCCGATGGTAGTTCTCCCACGCCCGCAGCAGCTCGTGCAGATCCTTGGCGCGCATCTTCTGCGCGTCTTCCTTCAATAGCTCCAGCTTCTCCTCGGCGTGCTTGAGCATCACCTCGTTGGTATTGTAGTACGTCGCCACGCCCGCCACGTACTCGTCCATGATCTTCTGCAGCCGGAACTGCAGCATCTTGGGCGTGATGTAGTGCGGGTTGATGTCGATCGCGGTCGTGTAGTCCTTGTGCTCGAGGAAATTGCGCACGGGCTGGTAGATTTGCGCGGCGAGCTCTTCGACCGGCGTGTCGAGCTCGGGCTTGAAGTCGCGGTTGTCCAGCGCGTACTTCACCATCCCCTTCGCAGCGAGCCGGCCTTCCGCGTGCGAGCCCGACGAGAACTTGTGGCCGGAGGCGCCTACGCCGTCGCCCGCGGTAAACAGGCCCTGCACCGTGGTCATCGAGCGGTAGCCCCAGTTCCAGCCGCGCGGGAGATACGCCGGAACGCCGTCGTACTCGCCCTCGGCGGCGGACGGCGCACCGAGATCCTCGGGTCCCGACACCCAGATGCCGCAGCAGCCGGAGTGCGAGCCGAGCAGATACGGCTCGGTGGGAATCAGCTCGGAGTTGCGCTTCTCGGGCTCGATGTTCTCGCCGACCCAGATGCCGCACTGGCCGATGCACATGTCGAGGAAGTCTTCCCAGGCCTCGGCTTCGAGGTGCTTCACTTCCTTGGGCGTGAGCGTCTCGCGCAGCTTCGCGAGCGCGGTGACCGTGTCCATGTAGATCGGGCCGCGCCCTTCCTTCATCTCCTTGAGCATCAGGTGATTGCGCAGGCACGAGGCGGGCACCGCGGCCTGCCCGTACGGCGGGTACTGGTCGAGCAGCGCCTTGTTCTTCACCATGTAGTCTTCGCCGTAGGCGTTGACCGCCTTGGCCTTGAACAGCAGGAACCACGCGCCGACCGGGCCGTAGCCGTCCTTGAAGCGCGCCGGCACGAAGCGGTTCTCCATCATGGTGAGCTCGGCGCCAGCTTCCGCAGCCATCGCGTAGGTCGAGCCCGCGTTCCACACCGGATACCAGGCGCGACCGGTGCCTTCGCCCACCGAGCGCGGCCGGAACAGGTTCACGCAGCCGCCCGCGGCGAGCAGGATCGCCTTGGCGCGATAAACGTAGATCTTGTGCTCGCGCACCGAGAAGCCGACCGCGCCGGCAATGCGGCTCGGGTCGTTCTTGTCGTTGACGAGCTTGACGATGAACACGCGCTCCTGGATGCGCGACAGGCCCAGCGCCTTCTTCGCTGCCTCGGCGACGATCCACTTGTAGGATTCGCCGTTGATCATGATCTGCCACTTGCCGGAGCGCACCGGCTTGCCGCCGTCCTTGAGCGCCTGCAGCCCCTGCTTGATCGCGTCGGCGCCGTCGTGGCGCACGCCGTCGGGATCGGTCTTCCAGATCGGCAGCCCCCACTCCTCGAACATGTGCACCGATTCGTCGACGTGACGGCCCAGGTCGTAGGCGAGGTCGTCGCGGGTGATGCCCATCAAGTCGTTCGACACCATGCGCGCATAGTCCGCCGGGTCCTGCTCGGTGCCGATGTAGGTGTTGATCGCGGAGAGCCCCTGCGCCACCGCTCCGGAGCGATCCATCGCCGCTTTGTCGACGAGCCGGATCTTGAGCTCCACGCCCGTTTCGGCTTTCACCGCCTCGGCCCAGCGCATCAGCTCCACGGATGCGCCGCAGCACGCCATGCCGCCGCCGATCAGCAGAATGTCCACGTCCTCCTGGACGATTTCGGGATTGCCAAAGGTTCCTTGCGCCATCGTTTGAGTCCTGGAAGCTATTGATGATCACCTATGGTGAGTGGTTCGTCTGTTATTTCACGCGCAGCAGCTCGCCCGGGCGGCCTTCGCGATACCCGTTGGTGCGCAGGAAGAAACCGGGCTTATCGATGTCCGCCAGCTTGGGCATCGGCTTGCCGCCATAGGGATTGATGGATCCCTCCTCCGTGGTCCGCGTGGGGAATTTGAAGCGCTTGATCGTCCCGTTGCGGAACTTGATCGTCCACATGATGGAGTCGGTGCCACGGAGCGGCTGCACCGAGCCGCCGAGCGGCACGACGTCCGCGTAGTGGCGGC
>DASVPH010000198.1:0-5127 GCA_036382945.1 Casimicrobiaceae bacterium | reverse complement strand
GGTAGTCGCCGAGGACATGTTGAAGATGCGCGGAGACAAGCAGTGAGCGCCGCCGGGCCGACCCAAGGCGCGAACCGGCCTTGCAGGCCGCGGCGTTGCGAGACGCAACGCCGCCTCGTGCCGTCCATGCCGGCGCAGGCCGGCATGGAGCCGCGGCACTCGGCCCCCGCTTTTGGGGGCAGCGCAGCGGCCGAATTGGCCCATGAGGCCGCAAGCGTGGGGGTCCAATGACCGCGTTCTTGATCGAGAACATCGCCCCGCTGATGTTCGCCTCGCTGGTGGTCGTGTTGCTGCTGGGCTATCCGGTCGCCTTCTCGCTCGCGGCGGTCGGGGTCGCGTACGCGATCCTCGGCATCCAGCTTGGCCTGCTGCCGCCGGAGCTGATCCAGGCGTTGCCCGAGCGGCTGTGGGGCATCATGTCCAACGACACGCTGCTCGCCGTCCCGTTCTTCACCTTCATGGGACTCATCCTGGAGCGCAGCGGCATGGCCGAGGATCTGCTCGACACCATCGGGCAGCTCTTCGGGCCGGTGCGCGGAGGCCTCGCCTACGCCGTGGTCTTCGTCGGCGCGCTGCTTGCGGCCACCACGGGCGTGGTCGCCGCCTCCGTGATCTCGATGGGGCTCATCTCGCTGCCGATCATGCTGCGCTACGGCTACGACCGGCGCCTCGCCTCCGGCGTCATCGCCGCATCGGGAACGCTGGCGCAGATCATCCCGCCGTCGCTGGTGCTCATCATCTTGGCCGACCAGCTCGGCAAGTCGGTGGGCGACATGTACGCGGGAGCGTTCATCCCCGGCATCACGCTGGCCGGGCTCTACGCCGTTTACACCCTGGGTGTGAGCGCGTTCAAACCGAAATGGGTGCCGGCGCTCCCCGAGGAAGCGCGCACGCTCAAGGAGCCCGGTGGCTCGCACGGCACGCGCTCGCTCGCTTTGCTCGCGATCGTTTCGGTGCTCTCCGCAGTCGCGTTCGCCAAGTGGTACCTTCCGGCCGAGACGCCGACCGACGAGATGCTCGTCATCGCCACCGCGGCCGGCACCGCGGTGGCCTTCTTTGCCGCCGTCATCAATCGCCTGCTGAAGTTCGGGCTGCTCTCACGGTTGGCCGAGCGCGTTACGTTCGTGCTGATTCCGCCCCTGGCGCTGGTTTTCCTGGTGCTGGGCACGATCTTTCTCGGTGTCGCGACGCCGACCGAAGGGGGCGCGATGGGCGCGACCGGCGCGCTGATCATGGCGGTCGCGCGGCGCAGGCTGTCATGGAAGCTTCTCAAGCAGGCGATGGACACGACCGCGAAGCTCTCCACCTTCGTCGTGTTCATCCTGGTCGGGGCGCGCGTGTTCAGCCTGACGTTCTACGCCGTCAATGGTCACGTCTGGGTCGAGCAGCTCCTCTCCGGGCTGCCCGGCGGGCAGCTCGGGTTCCTGATCGTCGTCAACGTCCTGATCTTCTTTCTGGCGTTTTTCCTCGACTTCTTCGAATTGTCATTCATCGTCATCCCGCTGGTCGGTCCGGTCGCCGACAAGCTCGGGATCGATCTCATCTGGTTCGGCGTGCTCCTCGGTGTCAACATGCAGACCTCCTTCATGCATCCGCCGTTCGGCTTCGCGCTGTTCTATCTGCGCAGCGTCGCGCCGGCCAAGGACTATCTCGACAAAGTGACCAGGAAAGTCACGCCGGGGGTGACCACCGGGCAGATCTACTGGGGCGCGGTGCCGTTCGTGCTGATCCAGATCCTCATGATCGGCCTGGTGATCGCGCTCCCGCAGATGGTCACGGTCTACAAGGCCAAGGAGAGCAAGGTCAATCCGGCGACGATCCAGATCCAGTTGCCGCCGGCGGAGGAAGCGCCCGGGCCCGCGCCGACGGAACAGCAGGAACTGAAGCAGGAAGAGGAGCAGGCCCAGTCCCTGGAGAACGCGTTCAAGGCGCCGCCGGCCGGACCACCGCCGGCGAAGAAATAGCGCCAGAACTACACGCGCAAGACAAGCCTTGCACGCGCGGGGTTTTTTGTTTGGTTGTCATCCCGGCGAAGGCCGGGATCTAAGTTTCGTTGTCATCCCGGCGAAGGCCGGGATCTATGTTTCATGAGGATGAGATTGGCCCCGGCCTCCGCCGGGGCGGTCAACCTTCTGCCTTGTCACCCCTTCTTCGCCCGTGGCTGCTGGCTCGCCGTCGCCATGAACTGGTCGAAGGGCTCCTCGGCCACGCGGAACCAGAGGATGTCTTCCTCGCGGAACTTCTTCCACGGCTCGTAGACCTTCTTGAACTTCGGGTTGGTGGCGGCGAATCCGTCGTAGACCTCGGTGGCCGCCTTGTAGGAGGCCAGCATGATCTCGCGCGGGAACGGTCGCAACTGCACCCCGGCCGCGACCAGCCGGCGCAGCGCCGCGGGATTCTGGGCGTCGTACTTCGCGACCATGTCGACGTTCGCCTCGGCGCAGGCCGCCTCCAGGATCGCCTGGTAGTCCTTCGGAAGCTCGGACCACGCTTTGAGGTTGACGAAGAGGTCGAGCTCGGGACCGCCTTCCCACCAGCCGGGGTAGTAGTAGTACTTGGCGACCTTGTACAGGCCGAGCTTCTCGTCGTCGTACGGACCGACCCATTCCGCGGCATCGATGGTGCCCTTTTCCAGCGCGGGATAGATATCGCCGCCCGCGATCTGCTGGGGGACGAGGCCCAGCTTCTGCATCACCACGCCGGCCGAGCCCCCGATGCGCATCTTCAAGCCCTTCATGTCGGCGACGCTCTTCAATTCCTTGCGGAAGAACCCGCCCATCTGCGCGCCGGTGTTGCCGGCCGGAATGTTGTAGACGTTGTAGTCCTTCATGAACTCGCGCATGAGCTCGAGCCCGCCGCCGTGATACATCCAGGCGTTTTGCTGGCGCGCGTTCAAACCGAAGGGGATAGCGCAGGAGAAGGCGAACGTCGGATCCTTGCCGAAGAAGTAGTACGCCGCTGTGTGCGCGCACTGCACCGTCGCGTTCTGCACGGCATCGAGGACCTGGAGGGCGGGTACGATTTCACCGGCCGCGAATACCTGGATCTGGAACTTGCCGTTCGTTGCGGCGGCCACACGCTTGGAAATCAGCTCGGGCCCGCCGAAGAGGGTATCCAGGCTCTTCGGCCAGCTCGCGGCCAGACGCCATTTGACCTCGGGCTGCGTGCCCTGGCCGATCGCCGGCGCGGCGACCACCCCGGCCGCCAAGCCCACGCCCGCCTTCTTCAGAAATGAACGCCGTTGCATTTGTCTGCCCTCCATTGATCATCAAAGGTGACTCGGTCAAACCCTCCACCGGCGCGACGGTCGTCAGCCTGCTGCCGGACGTAGCGCGGGGATTCTAACCCGAATTACCGCCCGAGCCGCCAGCGCTCACCCGGAGAGCTTGCGTACCGCGTTGAACAACGACCACGCCCAGCCGACCTGCCGCTCCAGCGTCTGGGTGAAGCGGATGAGGTAGCGGGCGTTGCCCGTATCGAGCTCGACCATGCCGCCGGGCAGGAACCGGTCGTCGGGACCGATGAGGCTGCGCTGCGCCGACTGCCGATTGTCGGCATGCCCGGGCAAGTAGATCCCGAAGAAAGGCCGATCCACGCCGGTGCGATGGGCGTCGAGCGGCGCGACCCAACTGCGCAGCAGCACGCGCACCATGCGCCGGGCGATGACCTCGACCCCGCAGATCACCTCCTCGGCCTGCTGGCGCTGCATCCGCCGCACGATCGCGAGCTCCCAGCGATCGCCGTCCTGGATGGCGATGATCTCGCCGAGCTTCGTCGGCGCATCGTTCGCCGGCGCGATCATCCGGCAGCCGCTCTCGCTGCGGTTGACCACTTTCCACTGCGAGCCGCGAACTCGCCGTGCGATCGAGTCCGGGTTGGTGTTCGGATTGACGAGCTGGGTGATCTCGTCGTAGCTGTGTGTCGCGCCTGCCGCCTTCGCTTCCGGCGCGAGATGCTCGACCTCCGCGACCGCGCGCGTGAGCGCCTGCAGGCCGACCACGACGCGCACTTCCGTCTCGCTCGACTTGCGCGGTGCGCGCGGCGAGAACGCGAGCGCGTCCGGGCCGTAGAGCGCGGCGAGCCGCATCAGTAAGAGCTTCTGCTCGCGCGAAGGCAGCGAGCCCGGCAGATGCGGATCGGTCTCCTGCTCCGGAAGCTGGCGCATCTGCTCGACCACGCGCGAATAGACCGGTGTGGCGTCGAGAAACATCAACCTCCCGCCCGGATGCGGCCGATCGCGATCCTGGCGCTTGAGGCCTTGCGTGCCGGACAGGTCGACGAAGAAGTTCGCGCCCGTTCCCGGCGGCGGCACGAGCGTCACCGATTGCGTCCATTCGTCGAGCGAGCGCGCCACCCACTCGACCTGATCGGGGGTGAAGTTGCCGCTGTCCAGGCGCATCAGGAGGAGCGCACGGACGTACTCCTGCTCGAGCGAGCGGCCGGGCTGGCTGAACGCGCCGGCGCCGAAAGCGAGCGCTTCGCGCTGCCAGCCGCGCATGCGCGCGAATTCGTACAGCTCGTGCAGCTCGCGCCATTGCGCGGGGATCCAGTGCCCGTAGCGGAACAGGCGAAACTTCCCGTCGAGGCCTTTGTAGTGCGCAAGCCGCACCAGCACCCGCGGCAGGACTTCTTTCCAGCGCTTCTGCTCTCCGGCCGCGTAACCGGCCTTGAGGGTCGCCTGATACGCGGCGGTGAACGCCTTGACCAGATCGAACACCCCGTGCCACAGCCGGGTCTCGACGCCGCTGGAGCGCTGGTAGTTCTCCGTGTACTGCGTCGTCAACTGGGCGACGATGGGCTCGCAGCGCGCATCGATCTGCAGCAGCGCTTCGACCTGTCCGGGGCCCAGCCGCCGCCGTGTGCCCGGGAACGAAGAGACGAGCTCGAGCACCTCGCGCTGCAGCTCCAGCGGATCGCCCGCGGGCAGCACGGCGAGCCAATGCGTCGCCGCCTTGCCGCCGCGCAGGGGATCGCGCAGCGAGCGCTTCCAGGTGCGCAGGCGCTCCCGCAGCGGCCGCTTGGCCACCATCGGGCTCGAGCGGTAGCTAGCAGGCTGATGCATAACCCGTCGTGGCCGCGCAGCGGCTTTGCGGGATGGGATGCGCGAAGCGGCGAGCGACGTGTGCT
>DASVPH010000197.1:0-40846 GCA_036382945.1 Casimicrobiaceae bacterium | reverse complement strand
ATGGCGTCCGATCCGCACACGCCCTCGCGGCAGGAGCGCCGGTAGGCGAGCGAGTCGTCCTGGCTCTTCAGGCGCTCGAGCGCGTCGAGCACCTTGCGATCCGAGGACTCCAGCGCGACGTCGTAATCCTTGAACGCCGGCCGCGCATCCCGCTCGGGATCAAAGCGCAGGATGCGAAACCGCATGGCGGACGAGGATGAGGAGAGTCCAGCCGGCGAGCCCGGCGAGGCCGATTGCCGCGGCGCCAAGCAGCGCGAGACGCAAGCCGAGCGGGTGCACGTAGTCGAGCACCACGTCGCGCAGTCCGACCCAGGCGTGCACGATGAGAGCGCCTGCGAGCAGGATCAGCACGGCCGCGCCGAGCGGTTGCGCGCTCCACGCCTGCCAGCGCTCGAAGCTGACGGGAGCGCCGAACGCGAGCCGCAGCGCGGCGGCGGCGACGTAGGCGAGCAGCACGAGCGCGGTCAGCCGCTGTGCCACGAACGCGCGCTGGCCCGAGAAAAGCCTCATGCGACCAGCGCCGCGCCCGCGACGAGCGCGCCGGCGATCAATACGGCGTAGGCGCTGCGGCGCGATGTCGCGAGCGACGCGCCTACACCGACGTCCGAGAGCAGATGGCGGATGCCGGCGAGAAGATGGTGCGCCCCGGCCCAGGCGATGAGCACGATGGCCGCGCGACCCAGCGGCGATCGAATCGCCTCGATCGCGAAGAAAAATGCAGCTTCGTCCGAGAGCGAGCGCTCGAGCGCGAGCACGGCGAACGGCAGCACGAGAACGAGCACGAGGCCCGAGATCCTGTGCCCGATCGATGCGAGCGCGCCGACCGGATAGCGGATGCGCGCGAGGTTCAGGAAGACCGGTCGATCGGCCCGCTGCATGGCCTCGCGCTCTGTTGTTCGTTGGGGCTGCCGAGCCGCGCGTCCTCCGGCGCGACCGAGAACGCCTCACTCGTCGGAAAGGCTTCCTTCCGGGCTTGCTCCAGCTTTTCCCGCTGGGTCATTTGCATCGCGCCAGCCAGCGCCGGAAATCCGCGCATGACAGCAGATACAGCCGCCGATAGGCGGGGGAGCTCGCGAAATGTGCTGGGTCGAGCACCGCGTGCCGGTAGATCGCCAAGGTGCGCTTCACCCATGCGCGCGTGGCGTCGAGCCCGTCGCGCTCAAGCAGTAAGCGGATGCGCTCGGCCTCAACGTTGCAGCCTTTCAGTCCTTGCGCACCAGTCGGCGAGGCAGTCGCTGCCGCAGAAATACCGGACATAGTCGGATCCTTCGAAGGACACGGCCGCGCTCGCCGGAATCCTTCCGCCGCAATGGGCGCACACCAGGGTCTCGCCGAGCGCCTTGCGCGGCAAGCGGCCGGCGTGCAAATCGCATTTAGCCGTTTCCTTTCTTTTCATATGCTGAACCTTTCCCCGCATTGCGGCATTCTAGAGCCGCACGGGCCCCGCTTCAAGCCGTCGAATTGCCTCATCAGAAATCTGAGCGAGATCGATTCGCCACGTCGTCCAGGAAATCTGAGCGAATCTGCGTCTCCGAGGCAGTTGCGGCACATCCGGGCACGACTGCCCTTTGCGCTTAAGGGCATCGTTCGCCGCGGTGGGGACGTGTTCGGCATGCAGTAAGCGAGTCGCTGCAAAGGACTGCGAGCCGCTTCGGCTGCCCGCAGCCGCGTGAAGTTTCCCGCGATCGCGTATGATTTGCCGCTCGACCAGCGGATACCAAGTCCCATCGGCACTGCAAGCAGCCCATTCCTGGCGAGCCAGTCGATGACAACGGCCATTCGGTTTGAGGGGTCCGGGCCGGGAGCTCGAACGCTCGACGGCTGCTCGGTCGAGCTGTGGAAACTGCTTCGCGCCGGCGACGAGCCCGCGCTGATCGCCTCCACCGTCCCGCGGGGAGGATCGATTCTCGAGCTCGGGGCCGGCGTCGGGCGTATCACCCATCCGCTGCTCGAGTTGGGCTACACGGTCATCGCCGTCGATAACTCGGCCGAGATGTTGGCGCAAATCCACGGGGCTACGACGATCCTGTCGGACATCGAAGACCTGGCGCTCGAGACGTCGTTCGACGCGGTCGTGCTCGGCTCGTTCCTGCTCCACGCGCCCGCGCCGGGGAGTCGCGCCAAGCTCCTGAACGCTTGCCGGCGGCACGTAAAGCCATCCGGCGTCGTGCTGGTTCAAACTTACCGTGACGATTGGCCGTCGAGCGCCGCGATAGGCTTCATGGGTGAGCGGGACGGTATCAAGACCTTCGTCGACGAAGTAGTGCACGACGACGGCTTCGTCCGCCTGACATTGCGCTTCGAAGCCGCGAGCGGCACTTGGACGCAAAGGTTTGCGACCGAGCCGCTGACCCAGGCAGCGGTCGACGAGGCATTGACCAACGCCGGACTCTCATTCGAACGTCGATTGGATGGAGATCCGAGCTGGCTATTGGCAAGACCGACATGCCCCGAACCCGCGGGGTGACTCATCATGCTCATCCGCCGCCCTGCCGCATCCGCGCGCTGCGCCGCTGCAGCCAGCCGACCGCAATCATCAGCAGGAGCGAGATCGCGATCAGCATGGTCGCCGCGGCGGTGATGGTCAGGCTGATGTTGTCGTTGATGCCGGCGAACATCTGACGCGGCAGCGTGCGCTGCCCAGGTCCCGCCATCAGCAGCACGACGACGACCTCGTCGAACGACGCCGCGAACGCGAACACGGCGCCGGAGGCCACGCCGGGCAGGATCAGCGGCAGCGTCACGCGGCGGAAGGTCGTGATCTGCGATGCGCCCAGGCTTTCCGCGGCGCGGATCAGCGTGCGGTCGAAGCCCGAAAGTGTGGCGAGCACGGTGATGACCACGAACGGCACGCCCAGCGTCGCGTGCGCGAGGATGAGCCCCGCGTAACCGTCGGTGAGCCCGAGCGGCGCGAACGCGAAATACGCGCCGACCGCGACGATCACCACCGGCACGACCATCGGCGAGATGAGTATCGCCAGCACCAGCGCCTGCGCGGGAAAGCGCGCCCGCCAGATGCCGAGTGCGGCGAGCGTGCCCAGCACCGTGGCCAGCACCGTCGCGGAGACGCCGACGATGAGGCTGTTCTCGAGCGAGGCGAGCCAGAACGCCGAGCTGAAGAAATCCTGGTACCAGCGCAGGCTGAAGCCGGGCAGCGGATAGTAGAAGAACGAGCCCGACGAAAACGACAGCGGCACGATGGTGAGGATCGGCGCGACCAGAAATATCAGCACCGCGCCGGTCAGCACCTTGAGGCCGATCCCGGTGAGGCGCTCTCCCAGCGTTGCGGTGGCGGTGGTCATCCGAGGCGCATCCGCTCCACACCGACCATGCGGTTGTACACCGCGTAGAGCGCCAGCGTGGCGGCGAGCAGCATGATCGACAGCGCGGCAGCCATGCCCCAGTTGACGGTCTTGCTGGCGTAGAAGGCGATGAAGTAGCTGATCATCTGATCGTCGGCGCCGCCGACCAGCGCCGGCGTGATGTAATAGCCGAGCGCCTGGATGAACACCATCAGGCAGCCGGCGCCGATCCCCGGCAGCGTCTGCGGCAGATAGACGCGCCGAAACGCGGTGAACGGCCGCGCGCCGAGCGAGGAGGCCGCGCGCACGTACGACGCCGGAATGCCGCGCATCACGCTGTAGAGCGGCAACACCATGAACGGCAGCAGCACGTGCACCATCGCCACGTACACCGCGAAGCGGTTGAAGATCATCTTCAGCGGCTCGCGCACGAGCCCGAGCGACAGGAATAGGCTGTTGAGCACACCCTCCCTCTGCAGCAGCACCACCCAGGCGGCGGTGCGCACCAGAAGCGAGGTCCAGAACGGCAGCAACACCAGGAACAGGAGCGTGCCCGCGCGCCCCGGCGGCTGCGCGGCGATGACGTAGGCGACCGGGTAGCCGAGCGTGAGACAGATGAGCGTCACCATCGCCGAGATCCACAGCGTGCGCCCCAGCACGTCGCGAAACACCCGCTCTTCGGGCGGCGCGCCGGTGATCGCGTTGTCGGCGTTGCGCCGCAGGTCGAGCGCCCCCAGCAGATAGAAGTCGGTAACCGGCCCGCCGGCGCGGCGGATCGCCGCCCAGGTCTTGCGCTCGCCCCACCTCGGATCGATGCCGGCGAGCGTGTCGCGAGCGGTGCCCGTCAGCTCGGCAGGCAACTGCCGGCCCGCGGTGAAGAGCAGCGTGCGAAATCCCGGAACGTCATAGTTGAGCCGCGTGGCCGCGCTGGCGAGCGTCCCCGCTTCGCGCGCGGCGCGAACGTCGGCGATCAGCGCGGCGTAGGCGGATTCCGGCGGAAGGTCGCGTCCGTCCCAGGTCTTGAGCGCCGCGGTGACGTCGGGCAGGATGCGCGCGACGTCGGTGTCGATCACCCCGCGCGAGAGCATCGCGCCGATCGGCACCACGAAGGACGCCGTGAGGAAGACGAACAGCGGCGCGACCAGCGCCGCCGCGCGCCACTGCTCGCGGCGGCGGCTCCTTTTCAGCGCGCGGCGAAGCGTGGCGGCGTCGGCGTCGACGCTCGCCAGCGCCGCGTGGAGCGACGCCGCCGCGCCGCGTAGCATCGCTCCCCCGAATCCGACTCTCGGTCGTCTATTTGGCGACCCAGGCGTTGAAGCGCTGGTTCAACTTGTCCAAGTTCTCCAGCCAGAACTTGTCGTTGATGGGGAGCGCCGTGGCGATGTTCTGAGGCGCGGTAGCGAGGTTCGGCAGCACGTTCTTGTCGACGAGCGGGGTCGCCGCCTTGACCGTCGGACCGTACGGGATCTTCGGCGGCAGGTTCTTCTGGTTCTGCGGATCGTTGACGAACTGCAGATACGTTTCGGCCTGCGCTTTGTTGGGCGAGCCTTTCATGATGACCCACGAGTCGATCGTATAGAGGTTATTGGTCCACACGATCTTGAAGTTCTTCTTGTCGTTGTCGTTGGCGGCGGCGATCCGGCCATTGTAGGCGTCGGTCATCGCGACCTCGCCGGAGGCGAGCAGCTGCGGCGGTTGCGAGCCCTTCTCCCACCACACCAGATTCGACTTGAGCTGATCGAGCTTCTTGAACGCGCGCTCCACGCCCGCGGCGGTGCCGAGCGTCTTGTAGACGTCTTTGGGCGCCACACCGTCGGCCATGAGCGCGATCTCAAGCGTGGTCTTCGGCCCCTTGCGCAACGCGCGCTTGCCGGGCCACTTCTGCACGTTCCAGAAGTCCGCCCAGGACTTGGGAGCGCCGCCCTTGATCTTGTCGCCGTCGTAGGCCAGGATGAAGCTGTAGACGATCGCGCCCACGCCGCAGTCGTTGACCGCGCCGGGAAGGTACTTGTCCTTGCCGCCGAGCTTGGCCCAGTCGAGCTTTTCGTAGAGGCCTTCCTCGCAGCCGATCAGCAGCTCTTCGGACTCGACCTGGACCACGTCCCAGTTGTTGTTGCCGCCCTGAATTTTCGCCCGCAGCGTGCCCACGCCGCCGTCCCAGTTCTCCTCGGCCAGCTTGATCTTGGTCTTCTCCATGAACGGCTTGAAATAGACTTCGCGCTGCGCGTCCTGATACGCACCGCCCCAAGATACGACGGTGAGCTCGCGCGCCGGCGCCGCAGCCGACAGCACGAGCGTCAGCGCCGCAAGCGCGACCATGCCGATACCTTTGCTTTGCATTAGAGCCTCCTCCGCTAAGACGTCAATTCCGCGAGCCGATCAAGTTTCCTGCGCGAACGCGCGGCAATGCTCGGGCGTCCACGTGAGCTCGACCGCCGCACCGATCGGCGGCAAGCTGTGCGCCTCGGAAATCGGACGCGTCACCATGAACTCCCCGTTCCCGGCGAGCGCCACCCGGGCGCGGACGTGGTCGCCGAGATAGATGACCTCGCGCAGCGAGCCGGGCAGTCGGCAGCCGGGATGCCCGTCGATTGTATGCTCGGCGGCGCGGATTTGCACCCGCTCCGGGCGAAGCGAAACGGTGACCGCGCTGCCGTTCGGCACCGGCTCGACCAGCGTGCCCTCGATCGCGGCGTCGCCCACCGCGACGCGGATCGTGCACCGGCCGTCGGCACCCTTCTCCAACCTGCCCTGGAGCCGGTTGTTCTCGCCGATGAAGCGTGCGACGAAGGCGTTCTTCGGGTATTCGTACATCTGCTCGGGAGTGTCGAGCTGCTGGATCTTGCCGCGATGAAACACCGCGATCCGATCCGACAGCGTGAGCGCCTCGGACTGGTCGTGGGTGACGTAGACCATGGTCACGCCGAGGCGCTGGTGCAGTTGCCGGATCTCGAGCTGCATCTGCTCGCGCAGTTGCTTGTCGAGCGCGCCCAGCGGCTCGTCCATCAGGATCAGCTTGGGCTCGAAGACCAGCGCCCGCGCCACCGCAACGCGCTGCTGCTGGCCGCCGGAGAGTTGTGCCGGCCTGCGCCCTCCGAGGCTGCTGAGCTGCACCATCCCCAACGCGCGCTCGACCCGGGTGGCGATCTGCGCCGCGGGCACACCGCGCACCGACAGCGGGAAGCCGATGTTCTCGGCGATGGTCATGTGCGGAAACAGCGCGTAATTCTGGAACACCATGCCGATGTTGCGCTGGTACGGCGGCACGCGCGACAGCGGCTTGCCCTCGAGCAGGATTTCACCGGCGGTCGGCGTCTCGAAGCCGGCCAGCAGCATCAGCGTGGTGGTCTTGCCCGACCCCGACGGCCCGAGGAGCGTCAGGAATTCCCCGCGCGCGATGTCCAGATCGAGCCCTTCGACCACGCGCAGCACGCCGTCGTAGGTCTTGCCGATGCCCACGAAGCGGACGATCGGCGGGGCGCTCATGGGTGTGCCCCCACGCTTGCGTAATTCGTGCGCGGGCCGACAGCGCTCATACCAATCCCTTCTCCTTCACCATCGCCCAGGTGTCGTCGAGCGCCCGACCGAAGCAGGCCAGCATTTCGTCGATCTCGGCCTCGTCGATGATCAGCGGCGGGCTGAAGGCGACGACGTCGCCGGGCATGTTGCGCAGGATCGCGCCGTGATGCTGGGCGCGGCGCACGAGGTACGCGGCGACGCCGGCCTTCGGGTCGAAGCTCTGCTTGCCCGCCTTGTCGCGGACGAGCTCGACCGCGCCGATGAGACCGATGCCGCGCGCCTCGCCGACGAGCGGATGATCGGCAAAGCTGCGGATCCCCGCCTGCATCCGCGGCCCGACCCGGCGCACCGCACCGACGATGTCGCGCTCTTCGTAGATCGTGAGCGTCTCGAGCGCGACCGCCGCCGGCACCGGATGCGAGGAGTAGGTGTAGCCGTGGCCGAAGATGCCGAGCTTGTCGCTTTGCGCGAGCAGCACGTCGTAGAGCGCATTGGTCACGAGGTTGGCAGAAATCGGCTGGTAGCCGGCGGAGAGCGCCTTCGCCAGCGTCATGATGTCGGGCTGCAGATCGAACGTCTGCGTGCCGAACATGTTGCCGGTGCGGCCGAAGCCGCAGATCACCTCGTCGACGACGAAGAAAATGTCGTATTTCCTGAGGATCGGCTGGACACGATCGAAGTAGGTGGCGGGCGGCACGATGACGCCGCCCGCTCCCATCACCGGCTCGGCGAAGAAAGCGGCGACGGTGTCGGGTCCTTCGCGCAGGATGAGCTGCTCGAGGTTGCCGGCGAGCCGCGCCGCGAACGCTTCCTCGCTTTCGCCTGCTCGTGCGCCCCGGTAGTAGTGCGGACAGTCGGCGTGCAGAATCCGCGCGATCGGCAGATCGAAATCCTCGTGTGCGAAAGCGAGCCCGGTCAGGCTCCCGCTGGCGATGGTCACGCCGTGGTAGGCGCGCTGCCGGGAGATGATTTTCTTCTTTTGCGGCCGGCCGAGCGCGTTGTTGACGTACCAGGCGAGCTTGATCGCGGTGTCGTTGGCCTCGGAGCCCGAGTTTGCGAACAGCACCTTGCCCATGCCCGCCGGCGCGATGCCGATGAGCCGCTCGGCGAGCTCGGTAGCGATCGCCGGGACCTTGCCCGCGAAGCTGTGATAGAAAGGCAGCTCGCACATCTGCCGGTATGCGGCTTCGGCGAGCCGCCGCTCGGAGAACCCGAGCGAGGCGCACCACAGCCCCGACATGCCTTCGAGATAGCGCCGACCCTCGTCGTCGTACACGTACACGCCTTCGCCGCGGGTGATAACGAGCGGTCCCTCCTTTTGCACCGTGCGCAGGTTGGTCGCCGGATGGAGGTGGAAGGACTGATCGCGGCGGGCAGCCGGGGTGGTCAGCGACATCGTGAGCTTCCTCGGGATCCGAACCGTCGTGACGGCTCGCGTCAGCGGCGATTGTTAGCTTCGGCGCCGGGCGCGTCAAGGCTTCAACCTTGCTTGAGATAGTGCCTTCTGCGGTGCGCTTCGGACACGAACTCTTCCAGGTCTGGATCCATCGCGCTGCGCGCGGAAACGATCCCGATCAGCTTGCCCTCCTCCACGACCGGCAGATGCCTGAAACCCCTTTCGTGCATGATCAGCAACGCGTACCCGAGAGGTTTATGCGCATCGACCGTCTTCGGCGCAGGAGTCATCACATCGGCAAGCCGTATCGTGCGCGCGTCGAGCCCCTGGGCGACGACGCGGAAGACGACGTCGCGCTCGGTGAAGATTCCGACCAGGCGCGCGTCCTGAACGACCAGGACGGCGCCGACATTCTTCTTGGCCATCAGCTTGGCGGCTTTGCTGACGAGGGTCTCGGGTGGGGCCTTGAGAAGCTTTCGCCGCCGCATCACGCTTCTGACCGGTAGGTCGAACATGGCACTCCGTTAGTGTTGTCCCTGAAGGATCACCGAGCCCGGCCGAATCGTCTCGCCGGCTCCTCGCACGGGGGGCTTCGATGATTGAGCCCGCGTCCCCGAGAAACGTTACCCCAGGCACTCTTGCGGGAAGTTGACCCCGATCAAGCCCGGCTCGAATGTGGCTGGGGATCGCGCCGGCGCCCGAGTGGGCCTTGACAGCCCCCGGCGCTGGCGTAACGGTCGACTTGTCGGCTAACCTCCCGGGGCGTTACCCGCCAAACGTCACGATGCAACCGATCGAAACGAAAACGCTCCGCCTCGAGCCGCTGACCGTCGCGCACGCCGAGGAGATGTTCGGGCCGCTGTCAGCGCCTGCCCTGTACGACTACACGCCGGGCGCACCCCCCGCGTCGGTGGCCGCCCTGCGCGAGCGCTACGCGAAGCTCGAAAAAGGCACATCCGCCGATGGCCGCCAGCAATGGCTGAACTGGATCATCCGGCTCGCCTCCGGACGATGTGTCGGGTTCGTGCAGGCCACGATCTACCCGGGGCGTACGGGAGATTTCGCCTTCGTTCTGGCGCCTGAGCACTGGGGTCACGGCATCGCCTCCGAAGCGTGTCGGGCGGCGATAGCGTATCTCGCGCGCGAGCTTGCGCTGTCCGAGCTTTTCGCAACGGTCGACCCGAACAACGCTCGCTCGATCCGACTGCTGCTGCGGCTGGGTTTCGACGAGGTAGCGCCGGTACGTTATCCGCACGGCGAGGTCGAGCCCCATGACCGCGTGTTCCGGCTGCCGCTGACATCCCGAGCAGGGCCGGATAGAATCGAACGCCAGCGCGGCTAGCAACCAGCGATCGTCGAGCGGCGTCCCTAGCGAGGTCACGTTCATCAAGCAACGAGCCGAGCCATGGTCCTGCACACCGGCGGTTGTCATTGCGGCCGCGTTCGCTTCGAGGTCCTCGCCCCGGCCCGCCTCCGGGTGGCCGAGTGCAATTGCTCGATCTGCTCCAAGTCGGGATACCTGCATCTTATCGTGCCGAAGTCGCGGTTTCGGCTGCTGCAAGGCGCGGAAGCGCTGACGACTTACACGTTCAACACCGGCACGGCGAAGCACCTTTTCTGCGCGACGTGCGGCGTCAAGTCCTTCTACGTGCCGCGCTCGCATCCGGACGGTTACAGCGTCAACGCGCGCTGCCTCGATCCGGGGACTGTCGAGGCGATCGAGGTGGAACCGTTCAACGGCCGCGAATGGGAGAAGCAGTTGCCCGAGGGCCGCGGATCGTTCCGCGACGAATAGGCTAAGGCATCCATCGCCAAGGGAGGCGCGCATGGCTTCGGCTGGACGAGAGACGGAGGTGCAGGTGGCGGTGGTGCAGGCCGGGTCGGTCCCCTTCGATGCCGAAGCGTGCGTCGACAAGGCCGTGCGCCTGATCGCCGAGGCCGCGGCGCGGGGCGCCAAGGTGATCCTGTTCCCGGAAGCTTTCATCGTCGGCTACCCGAAGGGGCTCAACTATGGCCTCGTCGTCGGAGCTCGCGATGCGGCGGGACGCGAGGAGTTCCGGCTCTACCTCGATGCGGCGATCGAGGTGCCCGGCCCGCAGACGCTGCGGCTCGGCGAGGCCGCGGCGGCGCACGCCTGCTATGTGGTCATCGGCGTCATCGAGCGCGAGCTGGGGACGTGCTATTGCACCGTGCTCTTCTTCGCGCCGGATGGCTGCCTGCTCGGCAAGCACCGCAAGCTCATGCCCACTGCGCTCGAGCGCATGATCTGGGGCTTCGGCGACGGGTCGACGCTCACTGCGGTGGACAGCCCTTACGGTCGCATCGGCTCGGTCATCTGCTGGGAAAACTACATGCCGATGCTGCGCATGGCGATGTATGCGAAGAACGTCGCGCTCTACTGCGCGCCCACGGCGGATGACCGCGACACCTGGCTGCCTTCGATGCGGCACGTCGCGCTCGAGGGTCGCTGCTTCGTCCTGACCGCGTGTCAGTTCCTTCGCAAGCGCGATTTCCCGCCGACCGTGCGTGTAACGCTCGGCGACTCGCCGGACGCGGTGTTGATGCGCGGCGGGAGTGCGATCGTGAGCCCCTTGGGGAAGGTGCTCGCCGGCCCGCACTTCGACGGCGAAACGATCCTCACCGCCACGCTCGATCTCAACGATATCGGCCGCGGCAAGTTCGATTTCGACGTTGCTGGCCACTACAGCCGCCCGGACGTGTTCAAGTTGATCGTCAATGAGGCGCCAGCGCCGGCGGTCGTCGCCAAAATCAAGGAGGCGTCATGAACAGGCCATTTGTCATCGGCTGGGCCGTGCTCTTCGTGGCCGGGTTCGAGCCCAAAGCATGGCGCTCTCTCCCATGAATTCCGACGACACGTTTTCGCTCGAAGGCAGATGCACCTGCGGCGCGGTGCGCTATCGCCTGACGAGCCGGCCGCTGTTCGTGCACTGCTGCCACTGTCTCTGGTGCCAGCGCGAGACCGGCGCGTCGTTCGCGCTCAACGCGATGATCGAGGCCGATCGCGTGGTGCTGCTCGAAGGCGAGCCGGAGGTCGTCAACACACCGTCGGAAAGCGGCAAGGGGCAGAAGATCACCCGCTGCCCCGCTTGCCGCATCGCCGTGTGGAGCAATTACGCGGGGGCGGGCGATGCGATACGCTTCGTTCGGGTCGGAACGCTCGAGGACCCCGATCGCTTGCCGCCCGACATCCACATCTTCACCGCGTCGAAGCAGCCGTGGGTCGTGCTGCCGCCCGAGATCCCGGCGGTGCCCGAATACTACGACCGCGAGCGCTATTGGCCGAAGGAAAGCCTGCAGCGCCGACGCGTGCTGCTCGCGGCGCGCAACGTTTAGCTCGGACCCGCGGTCCAAGCAAAAGCGCCGTGCTCGAAGCCCTATGCCGCGATTTCTGATCACGCTCGGCGTGATCCTGGTTCTGGTCGGCCTCGTCTGGCCGTGGGCCGCGAAGCTCGGCTTCGGACGGCTGCCGGGCGACTTCCGCTTCGAGCGCGACGGCTTCACCTTCTACTTCCCGCTCACCTCGGGATTGATCGTGTCGGCGCTGATCAGCCTGATCCTTTGGCTGCTGCGGAAGTAGCGGCGCGAGCAGCGAGAGGGGACCCACGCGCGTAGCGCGTGGGGGTCGAGCGTCCGTGAGTCGCCGCTGGCGGCCGACGCGCGACGAAGCACCTGCGCTTGACGATGCAAGGAGGCCGCGGCGCGAGCGGCGGGCCGCCCGCGACGAAGCTGCAAACGAATCCCGCTGCGTCCCCGGTCCGCGCTTCGCACCCACCCCGGGCTACACGGGCACAAGCACATCGCCTATCATCACGGCGATGAGCGACTCTACCGCAACGCCCGCCGTCGCTTCCATCAGCGTTCCCGCGCTTTTCATGGGTTTCCTCAAGATCGGGCTCTCGGGCTTCGGCGGGGTCATGCCGTTCGCTCGCCGCATGATCGTCGAGCAGCGGCGCTGGCTCACCGAGGCCGAGTTCCTCGACGTGCTCTCGCTCTCGCAATTCCTGCCCGGACCCAACATCGTGAACGTCTCGATCATCATCGGCCGCCGCTCCCACGGCGCGGCCGGCGCCCTTGCCGCGAGCGGCGGGCTGATGCTGATGCCGCTCGTCATCGTGCTCGCGCTCGCCTCGCTCTACGCCCAGTTCGCGCAGGTCGACGTGGTGCGCGGTGCAACCACCGCCGTGTCGGCGTCGGCCTCGGGGCTCGTCGTCGCCACCGCGCTCAAGCTCGCCCGCCCGATCCGAAGCTCGACGTGGCAGCTCGGCGTGTGCGCGGTCGCCTTCATCGGCATCGCGCTCTTCCGCGTGCCGCTCCTGTGGATGCTCGCGGCCCTGTGTCCGTTGTCGATCGCGATCGCCTGGTGGACTCGGCCGTGATCTCTCCGCTGCTGTGGGAGCTTTCCACGCAGTTCTTCGTGCTGTCGCTGCTGTCGATCGGCGGCGCCAACGCGGTGATCCCTGAAATCCAGTTGCGCGTCGTCGAGACCGAGCACTGGATGACCGACAGCGACTTCGCGCAGCTCTTCGCGCTGTCGCAGGCCGCACCCGGTCCGAACGTGCTCATCGTGAGCCTGGTCGGCTGGAAAGTCGCCGGCGTGCTGGGTGGCGTGGTGGCAATGCTCGCGATGTCGGGACCGTCGTCGCTGCTCACCTACGCGGTCGCGCACGCCTGGGAGCGCTTTCGCGACGTGCCGTGGCGGATCGCGATCCAGCGCGCGCTCGCGCCGGTCACCGTCGGTCTGATCCTGGCCTCGGGCTACGTGCTCACGCGCACGGCGGATCACTCATGGAGCGCCTACGCGATCACCGGGGCCACGCTCGTGCTCTCGCTCGCGACCCGGCTGCATCCGCTGTGGCTGCTGGGCGTGGCCGCGGTCTTCGGCGCGCTGGGTTGGGTCTAGCAGATACCGCGAGCGCGGCGGCGAGATGCCGGAGCTGCCCGATGTCGTCGTCTATGCGGAAAGCCTCGCCCGGCGCATCGTCGGCCACCGCCTGGAGCGCGTGCGACTGCTGAGCCCGTTCGTTCTGCGCACGGCGGCGCCGCCGCTGGCGGCGGCGGAAGGGCGGCGGGTGAAAGCGGTACGCCGCCTGGGCAAGCGGATCGTCGTCGCGCTCGAGGACGAGCTCTTTCTCGTCCTGCATCTCATGATCGCCGGAAGGCTGCGCTGGTTGGAGCGCGGCGACAAGCCGCCGGGGCGCATTACGCTGGCGCTGCTGGAATTCACGCCGGGAGCGCTCGCCTTCACCGAGGCGGGGACGAAGAAGCGCGCCTCGCTGCACCTCGTCCAGGGCGAAGCGGCGCTCGCCGCGTTCGACCAGGGCGGCCTGGAAGTCGCGAACGCCGGCATCGACGCGTTCCGCGAGCGCTTGCTCGGCGAGAACCACGCGCTCAAGCGGGCGCTGACCGACCCGCGGCTCTTCAGCGGCATCGGCAACGCCTATTCCGACGAGATCCTGCACCGCGCCCGCCTGTCGCCGATCGCGCTGACGGGGAAGCTCGCGCCGGAGGAGATCGCCCGACTGCACGATGCCGCGCGCGAAGTGCTCGCCGAGTGGACCGCGCGCCTGCGCGCGCAAGCGGGCGCCGACTTTCCCGCCGTGGTCACCGCGTTCCGCCCGGAGATGGCCGTCCACGGCAAGTTCGGCCAGCCCTGCCCCGTTTGCGGCGCGCCGGTGCAAAGGATCGTCTATGCGGAAAACGAGACCCACTACTGCTCGCGCTGCCAGACGGGCGGGAAGATCCTCGCCGACCGCTCGTTGTCGCGCCTGCTCAAGTCGAGCTGGCCGCGCTCGATCGACGAGCTGGGTTGAGGGCACGGCGGTAGAATGCCGCGAACCGAGGGAGGCAGCAGGGATGGCGGCCGCATTGGCGCGGCGGCGTTGTCAACGCCGATCGGTCCCTGTTGCCTCACTAAGGAACCTCTGAAATACCCCCACGTGGATTGCGCTGCGAGCAAAATGCGGATGAATGCGAGACGACCGACGAAGGGTAATAGTTCATCCTCCTATTACCGAGGAGGGCGGCGAAGCAGGCGCCGCATTTTGCCGCAGCCCGGAGGGACGGCCGCGTTTCGGGCGGTCTACTTTGTCGCAGCTTCGCTCGTGTACGCCCGGTACACGTCGCTCGCTGCTTCATTGGCCAACGAGGTATCCCATCCCGAAACACGGCCGTCGCAACCGCGCGGAGGTATTTCAGAGGTTCCCTAAGAACCCGGACGAAACGCGGTCTTGAAGCCGGCGCCGATCGCGCCTATAGTCGAAGCGGCCTCAAGGAGGAGCCCCGATGAATTCGATCGTTACTTTATGCGGCACGGTGCTCATGGTGGGCTGCGCGGCGGTGCCGGTACAGAAAGTCGAGCGCACGACGCAGTGCGACTACGCGCTGATGGAGCGCATCGACAGCATGTGGCAACCGCCCGTGACGCAGAGGTATTGGGTGAATTGCCCGCAGGTCAGGCCCGACGCGCGCAAGTCCTGACTGGCGCTCCTGCGTGGTCGTATCGCGGCGCGGCAGATCCTGACCGGTGGTCCAGGTTGAACGGGTGAAATGCCCCGGCTGTGAGGCTGGAATGCGGACGCTCGAGTTCGAGCGTCTGCCTGTCGGGATGGTCGCCCTCGACTTCTGCTTCCCTTGCCAAGTCATTTGGTTCGACAGCTTCGAGAGCCTGCGGCTTGCACCCGGCGGGATCCTCCAGGTTTTCAGGGTGCTGCACGAGCAGCGCGCGCCGACGCGCAACGCGCTTCCGGGGCTGCTCGCCTGCCCGCGCTGCCACGCGCGGCTCGCGCTCACCCGCGACTTGCAGCATGCGACGCACTTCACGTATTTCCGCTGCGAATTTGGCCACGGGCGGTTGACCCCGTTCTTCCAATTCCTGCTCGAGAAAAACTTCGTCCGGCCGGTCACGGGCGCGGAGCTCGCCGACCTCAAGGCCAAGGTGCGGCAGATCGAATGCTCCAACTGCGGGGCGCCGGTCGATCTCGAGCGCGACTCGGCGTGCCGGTACTGCGGCTCGCCGATCTCGATCCTCGATCCCGACGCGGCCGCCAAGACGGTCAACGCACTCCAGACCGCACATGCCCGGCAGGGCACCGTCGACGTCGATCGTCTGGCGGCCGCGCTACTGACGCCGCCGCCCGCCGACACGGGCGCGCCTCATCGCGTAGGCGACCTCGTGATGGTGGGGCTTTCGGCGGTCGCCGCGCTGCTGATCCGTTAGCGTCTCCTCCATCGGAACGGGCCGGGGTAGCCTGCTAGAATGCGTGCTTTGTTTCCCACCCGAGGCTCGACGATGATCCCGCGCCCTTTGCTGACCTGCCTCCTCGCGACGCTCGCGCTACCCGTGCTGGCGCAAACTTCGCCCCCGGCGCAGCCGCCGACGCAAACGCTCGCGATCCCGCCACACGGTTGCGTTGCGCCCAAGTACCCGAGCAAGGAGAACCTGATGCAGCTTCGCACCGACGCCTACAACCGTGCCGTCGAGGCGTTCAACCGCGACAACAAAGCGTACGGCGAGTGCATCAGGAAATACGTCGAGGACACCAAGATGTGGATAAGAGAGCTCGTCGACGCAAGCAACAAGGCGATCGACGAATACAACAAGTACACCGCCGACATCAAAGAGAAGATCGAGGCGGATAAGCAATAGTCCTAACAAACGTCGGAGCAGGCGGCGCCGAGGCTTGCTGGAACAGCGCGCCGTCGTCAGCGCACGATCGTGCGATCGACGCCCTCGACCTTGCCTTTCGAGCAAACCACGCGCACGCGCTCCGAGCCCGCGCTCCCCGAAGGCTCATAGAAGTATTCGGTCGCCGGATCGCTGCCGCCGTCGGCGGCGGAGATTTCGCGCCGCCGGTCCGGCGGACCGAGCTTGGCGATCGCCTCCTTGCAATCCTGGCCGCGTGCGACGGCGCGCGCTGGCGCAACGGCATTCGGGCCGGACGACGCCGCTTGCGCAGGCTCGGCTGCCGCGGTCACCCGGTTGCGTGATGCGTCGCGTGCTGCACCTTCGGCGGTCGGCGGGGCGAGGCGCGCCACGGGGAGCTCCGGCGGCCGATCGGGAGCCGGGGCGCTTCGCGCCACCTGCGGCTCGGTGGGTGCGCTCCGCGTCGCCTGAGGCTCGGTCTTATCGGGCACGCGCTCGGCTTCGGACGCAGCGCGCGCCGGCGACGCCGGCACCGGCGCCTCGCGGAACCAAAGCACCCGGTCTTCGAGCATTCCGACCTGAACGCTGCGGTCGGGACGGTTGTACACCCATACTTCGGACGCGCCTGCGGTGGCCGTGTCGCGCACTTCGGTCGGCTCCCCGAGCGCCTCGCGCACCCAGCGCCCCGGCATGCCGGTGACGACGCGATGCTCGGCGGCGTTGCGCTGCCATTGCGCTTCTTTCTCCAAGCGGTCGGCCGTCCAAGTGTTCTCGAAGATATCGACGCGGCCCGCTTTCGTGTTCTTCGGACACGGCTCGTTCTGGTAGGTGACGTTGCCCGAGGCGTCCGTGCACTTGAAGATCTCCGGCGCGGCGGGAGCCGCCGGCGCCAGCAGCGGCGCGAGCAGCGAGAGGGTACCCGCGAGCGAGATCCACGCCGGCGCACGGCCTGCCGATCGGAACGAGCTCATGACATTGTCACTCTACCCCGGAGCGAGCGCAGCGTCACGCGTTGGTCGCGCTTCGGCCGGGGCTGACGTACACTCAAAGCCGGTGCTTTATGGCGACACCGACCCCGCTCCACGCCCCCGCTCGTCCGCGCCCGGTCGAGGTGTCCGCGGCCGCCGAGCCGGCGGCGATCGCGCAGGCGACCCTCGAGGGGTTCAACCGCCACTATGCGCTCTTCCGCGACTGCGCGCGGGCGGCCAAGAGCCACTTCGAGGCCGGCAACTGGCTCGCGATCGCCCACACCTCGCAGGATCGCATCGACTTCTACGACCGGCGCGTGGCCGAGACCGTCGCACGGCTCGAGCGCGAGTTCGGCTGCGACCGGATCGACGAGGCGCGCTGGGAAGCCGTCAAGCGCCATTACATCGGGCTCCTGATCGACCACAAGCAGCCCGAGTGCGCGGAGACGTTCTTCAACTCGGTGTCGTGCAAGATCCTTCACCGGAGCTACTTCCACAACCGGTGCCTGTTCGTCCGGCCGGCCGCATCGACCGAGCACATCGACGCCGACCCGCCGTCGTACCGCTCGTACTACCCGCGCCAATACGGCCTGCGCCAGGCGCTGGTCGACATCGTCCTCGACTTTCGTCTCGATGCGCGCTTCGCGGACTTCCGCCGCGACGTGCGCAACGTCGTGCGCGCCTTCCGCACCCGGTTCCCTCGCCCGCTGCGGCTCGAGGCGAATCATCAGATCCAGGTCCTGTCCTCGCTCTTCTTCCGCAACCGGACGGCGTACATCGTCGGCCGCGTCATCACCGGCTATCACGTCTGGCCGTTCGTGGTTCCGATCAAGCACGACGCCGAGGGCCGGCTCTACTTCGATGCGCTGCTCCTCGACCTCGACGATATCGCGCTGCTGTTCTCGGCCAACCGCGCCTATTTCCTGGTCGACATGGAGGTGCCCTCCGCGTACGTCAAGTTCCTGCACGGCATGGTGCCGGTGCGCACCGAGGCCGAGCTCTATACCATGGTCGGACTGCAGAAGCAGGGCAAGACGCTGTTCTTCCGCGACTTCCTGCATCACCTCAAGCACTCGACCGACCAGTTCATCCCGGCGCCCGGCATCAGAGGACTGGTGATGGCGGTGTTCACGCTGCCCTCGTATCCGTACGTGTTCAAGGTGATCCGCGACGACATCGCGCCGTCGAAGGACACCACGCCGCAAAGGGTGAAGGAGAAGTACTACCTCGTGAAGCACCATGACCGGGTGGGGCGCATGGCGGACACGCTCGAGTACTCCGACGTCGCGTTCCCGCGGGCGCGCTTCGCACCCGAGCTCGTCGCCGAGCTCCGGGCGATGGCCCCCTCCGCGATCGAGGAGGACGGCGAGGCGATCGTTGTCAAGCACCTTTACATCGAGCGCCGCATGACGCCGCTCAACCTGTTCCTGAAGAAGGCCACACCGGGCCAGCGCGATCGCGCGATGCGCGACTACGGCGACGCGCTGCGGCAGCTCGCCGCGGTGAACATCTTCGCCGGCGACCTGCTGTTCAAGAACTTCGGGGTCACCCGCTTCGGCCGGATCGTGTTCTACGACTACGACGAGATCGAATACGTAACCGACTGCCGCTTCCGACGGATTCCCTCGCCGCCGCCCGGGTACGATGAGATGTCGGGCGAGGTGTGGTATCCGGTCGGGCCGAACGACATCTTCCCCGAGGAATTCGCGACGTTCCTGCTCACCGATCCCGCGGTGCGCGAGGCTTTCCTCGCCCACCACGCGGAGCTGCTCGACGCCGCGTGGTGGCAGGGCGTGCAGGCATCCTTGAGCGGGGGCGCGCTGCCCGAGGTGCTGTCGTATCCGGAGCGCATTCGTTTTGGTGCTCCGAGCCCGTCGCGCTGATCGGGAAACACCAAAGCTTCACAGCAAAGGACGCAAAGGGTGCAAAGCAAGGCCGAAGCTTCTTGTCCTTCTCGGCGCTCTTTGCGTCTTTGCGGCGAGGCTTCTTCTTGGCGCTGCGCCCAGGCTCTCAGGGAGCTTTGCTCGCTTCCGCCAGACGCCGCGCGACGTCCTTCGCCTGCACGGCGGCGCCGACGTCGCCTTGCCGCGCCGCGAGCGTGTACCAGTCGAGCGCGCGCTCGAGGTCCTGCGCCACGCCGTCGCCGTGCTCGTAGAAGCTGCCGATGATGTATTGCGCGCCCGCATGGCCGCCTTCGGCGGCGGCCTGGTACCACTTCGCCGCGAGCTTCCAATCCTTGGGTGCGCCGCGGCCGAGAAAGTACTGGGTCGCGAGCTCGACCTGCGCCTCGGTATGCCCCTGCTCCGCCGCTTTCTGCCACCACGCAGTCGCCGCGGTGAGCGAGCGCGGCATGCCCACGCCGCTCTCGGAGAGCAGCCCCATGCTGTACTGCGCCTGCGCCATGCCTGCGTCGGCGGACCTGGTGAGCCACTCGACCGCCGCCGCGACGTCGGCGCTTCGACCCTCGCCGCGCAGCAGCATCATCGCCAGGTTGAACTGCGCCAGCCGATCGCCTTGGCGCGCCGCGCTCTCGTATGCCGCGAGGGCCTGCCCGTAATCGCCGCGCCGATACGCCTCCCAGCCGGGATCGGGCGCGGCGGCGAGCGTCACGCTGGCAGCCGCCAACCCGAATGCAGCGACCGCCAGACGGCGCCACCGGCTCATTCGCCTTCCGAGTATCATTTCGCACCCAGTCTACCACCGCCGAAATGTTCGTCAGCGCTTTCGATCTGTTCAAAATCGGTCTGGGACCGTCAAGCTCGCACACCGTCGGGCCGATGCGCGCGGCGCTGCGCTTCGTGCACGAGCTTGATGGCGCAGGCAAGCTCGGTGCCACCGAGCGCGTCGGCGTCGATCTGTACGGCTCGCTGGCGCTCACCGGGCGCGGGCACGGCACCGACCGCGCGGTGCTGCTCGGGTTGAGCGGCGAAGCGCCGGACCGCATCGACCCCGACCAGGTCGAGCCCAAGGTGCAGCGCATCCGCGAGCGGCAAGTGCTGCGGCTCGACGACCGACGCGAGATCCGCTTTCGCGCTCCGGAAGATCTGCGCTTCCGCATCGACAAGACCCTGGCGTTTCACAGCAACGGGATGCGCTTCACCGCGTACGATGCGGCAGGCGCCATCCTGCTACGCAAGATCTACTTCTCGGTCGGCGGCGGGTTCGTCGTCGACGCGGCGCAAGCGCAGCACGTCACCGAGGCGCCCAAGGGCCCGAGCGTCCCCTACCCTTTCGCCAGCGCCGCCGAGCTCCTGGAGCGCGGCATCGCGTCGAAGAAGCGCATCCCGGAGATCATGCGCGTGAACGAGCTGACGCTGCGCAGCCCCGACGAGATGCGCTCCGGGTTGCTCCAGCGCTGGACGGTGATGAACGACAGCATCGAGCGCGGGATGCGCCACGAGGGCGTGCTGCCGGGCGGACTCAACGTGCGCAGGCGCGCACCGGGACTCTCCGAGTCGCTGCGGGCGCGGCGGGCACGTGCGGAGAAGAGCCCGACCGAGTCGATCGACTGGGTGAGCGCCTACGCGATCGCGGTCAACGAGGAGAACGCCGCCGGCGGCCGCGTGGTCACCGCGCCGACCAACGGCGCGGCGGGAATCATTCCGGCGGTGATCCGTTACTACCGCGAGTTCTACCCCGAGAGCAACGACGAGGGCATCGTCACCTTCCTGCTCACCGCCGCGGCGGTGGGCGGCCTGTGCAAGCGCAATGCGTCGCTTTCGGGCGCCGAGGTCGGTTGCCAAGGCGAGGTCGGCGTCGCATGCTCGATGGCGGCCGCCGGCCTCACCGCCGCGCTCGGCGGCAGCAACGCGCAGATCGAGAACGCGGCGGAGATCGGCATCGAGCATCACCTCGGCATGAGCTGCGATCCGGTCGGCGGTCTGGTGCAGATTCCCTGTATCGAGCGCAATGCGATGGGCGCGGTGAAGGCGATCAACGCCGCCTCGCTCGCACTGCGCGGCGACGGCACGCATCGGGTCGCGCTCGACACCGTCATCAAGACAATGTACGACACCGGCCGCGACATGATGGCGAAGTACAAGGAGACCTCGCTCGGCGGGCTGGCGGTGAACGTGGTCGACTGCTGAAAAACAGCCCAGACCGGATCGCTGCCAGAATACCGACGAGATTGCCACCGGGCCGGGCGACAAGCCGAAAGGAGAAGCGATGCGCTGGGTCTCGATCCCGCTGCTGGCCGCGGTGACCATCCTGCCGGCGCTCGCGCTCACCCCGCTCGCCGAGTTCGAGGTGGCCCGCTATCAGGGCCGCTGGTACGAGATCGGCGCCATCCCCGGGTTCTTCAGCAACCAATGCCAGCGCGACGTCCAGGTCGAGTACACACCGGAGGCGGGCGGTGCGCTCGTCGTCCGCAACCGTTGTCGGCGCCCCGATGGCAGCGTGCTGCAGACCGAGGGCCGCGCGCGGGCGCTCGACCCCAACGTTCCCGCCGTGCTCAAGGTAACGTTCATCCACCAGCTCGGCATCTGGTGGTATCCATTCGGCCGCAACCAGACCGTCATCGCAGCGGGCGCCGGAAATCGATGGCTGGTGATCGGCGATGCGTCGTTGCGCTACGGACGCGTCATCGCGCGCGAGCCGGCGCTCGACTCGGCGTCGTTGCGCGCGGTGGCCGCGGTTCTGGCCAACGAGGGTTACGACCGCTGCGCCTTCATGCTCAAGCCCCAGACCGGCGGCCGCGAAGCGCTCGCGCGGCTGTGCGACGAAGTGCGCTGAACATCCCTGCCGCAGCGGCTTTCGCGCGAGCCCACCGCTGCCGACCGGGAGTGTTATCCTCCGGGCGCACAATCCCAGGAATGTTTCAGGAGGACAGAGGATGCGCTTGGGTTACGCGATCGCGATCGCCGCCGTTCTCGCCGGCTGCGCCGACCAGGCGAGCAGGGAAGAAAAGGAGGCGGCAAAGAACACCTACGTATGCCTGCTCGAGGGCGAGCGGCTGGTCATCCGCTTTGACATGGGCATGGCGCGCATGCTCATGCCCACGGGAGAGCGCATCGATCTCTACCAGATCCCTGTCGCGTCGGGCGTTCGCTTCTCCAACGGCAACCTGGAGCTGCGCGGCAAGGGTATCGAGCTCACGTTGCTCGATGCGACGGCCGGCACCGAGGTCCCCCTGACGCAATGCGCGCCGTATACGCCGCCCAAGCCGCAATAGACGGCTCTAGAACCGAGCGGCCGAGTAGGCCGCGATATCGATCGGGGGGGGCCTGTGCCGCACGATCGCGCAGACCGCCTCCGCAGTGATCGCCGCGAGCGTCAGCCCGAGGTGCTGATGACCGAAGGCGCCGACGATGGCGGGCGCGGCCGGTATCGGTCCGATGATCGGCAGCGAATCCGGCAACGACGGCCGACAGCCCATCCAGACTGCGCCGTCGCTGCCCGCGCCGAGCGGTTGGACGATCTGCTCGGCGAGCTTCCTCAGCATCGTCGCCCGCGACCAATCGGGATGCGACTCCGAGCGCGCGAGCTCGACCGTTCCCGCGAGCCGCACGCCCTCCGCCATCGGGGTGATGACGAATTCGGGCCTCGCGCCGATGAGCGGTATGTGCATGGTCGGTCGACCTTCCACATACGGAATCATCAGGTGGTAGCCGCGCTCGGCCGCGAGCGGGACCTCGATTCCCAGGCCGTGCAGAATGTCTCGCGAGCCGAGGCCTGCAGCAACCACGCACCGGCGCGCGACCCATGAGCTCGCGGACCCGACCACACTTGCCGTCCCGTCCGATGCAATGCGAACCGAGCTGACGCTGTCGTTCGCCACGATCCCGCCGGTAGCGCGATAAGCCGCGGTCAAGTTGGCGGTAAGCTTCGCCGGATCGACCGTGTGTTGCGCGCGAGGGTAGACGAATGCGCCGGCGATATCGTGGCGAAGCATCGGTTCGATCGCTCGCGCTTCCAACGCCCCGATCTCTTCGACCTGCGTTCCGTGCCGCCGGAAGGCCTCGATCACGGGGCGCTTCGCAGCGAGCGCCGCCGCATCGCGCGCAACCACGAGCATCGGGCCGCCGCGGATCAGCGCCTCCAGTCCCGCCGCGCTCGCGAGCCGTCGCCACGCCTCCGGCGCCACACAAAGCAGTGCCGCGAGCGCCGCGGTCGCGCGCCGCACTTGCGGCGCACGCGTGTTCCAGGCGAAGCGCGCCAGCCACGGCGCGAGCGGCCAAAGGTTCCGCGGCGGAATGCGCAGCGGGCTCTCGCGCGCGAAGAGCAGGCGCGGCAACGATCGCCAAAGATCCGGTGTGGCCAGCGGAAGAACCTGCTCGTAGGCGAAGTGTCCCGCGTTGCCCCAAGACGCGGCCCGCCGCGGCTCGCCGCGATCGATCAGGACGACCCGCGCGCCGTCGCGGCGGAGCGTGAACGCGCAAGCCGCGCCGACGATGCCTGCGCCCACGACGGCGACGTCGTAGGTCGGCGTTGTCATAGGAGCATATGAGGAGCCTGTCGGGCCCCTAGCGGATGCCCCAGGCGAAAGGATCGTTGTCGTCGATGACGAGCGAGCCCTCGGCGGTGACGTGGGCCGCGCCGCGAATGAACGGAAAGATGCGGCCGTCTCGCACGGCGACATGTCCGCGAAACACGCTGCCGAGGATCCCTTCCTGGCGCCACTGCGCGCCTTCGCGCAGTTTGCCGTCTTCGAACAGGCAGGCGAGCTTGGCGCTGGTGCCGGTTCCGCACGGCGAGCGATCGTAGGCGTTGCCCGGGCACAGGACGAAATTGCGCGCGTCGGCGCGCGCCGGATCGGCGGGCGAGAACAGCTCGATGTGATCGATCTCTTCGCCTCGGTCGCCCTCGACGCCCGCCGCGGCCAGCGCGCGTCGCACGCGACTCGCGTAACCGGTGAGGGCCTCCAGGTTCGAGAGCCGGATGTCGAGGCCGTGTTGCTCGACCAGGAAGAACCAGTTCCCGCCCCAGGCGACATCGCCACGTACCGGCCCGATACCGGGAACGTCGAGCGCCACATCCTTGCGCGTGCGGTAGCTCGGCACGTTGGCGACCACCACGTCGCCCGACTCCAAAAGCTCGGCCGCCACGACGCCGACGGGCGTTTCGACGCGGACCACCCCCGGGCGGATCCGACCCAGGTACGCCAGCGAAGCCACCAGTCCGATGGTGCCGTGACCGCACATCCCGATCACGCCGACGTTGTTGAAGAAGATGACCCCGACATCGCAGGTGGAATCGGCTGGCTCGCAAAGCAGCGCACCGACCAGCGCGTCGGAGCCTCTCGGCTCGTTGACGATCGCACAGCGCCAGCGGTCGTACTGCTCGCGAAAGATCTCGCGCCGCTCGGCGATCGGCCCCTTGCCGAGATCGGGCCCGCCCTCGAGGACGAGCCGGGTCGGCTCGCCCCCCGTGTGCGAATCGAGAATCGCGATGCGACGGGTAGCTCCCATGCTCGGAGGCGCGGGCCGGTTCGGCTCAACCGAATTCGACCGCAGGCAGCACCGGGCGCGCGGCGAGCGCCTGCCGGGCGAGCGCGATAACCGCCTCGCGCTCGGCGCCAAATAGCGGCAGCCGCGGCGGGCGCACGGTTTCCGTGCCCACGCCGACGATCGCCTCGACCAGCTTGATGTTCTGTACGAGCTTCCGCGATACGTCCAGATGCAGCAGCGGCGAGAACCAGCGATAGATCGTCCGCGCTTCGTCCAGCCTGCCGCCGGCGATGAGCCGCTGGATCGCCACTGTTTCCGCCGGGAAGGCGTTGACCAGGCCCGCGACCCAGCCGCACGCCCCCATGACCATCGCTTCCATCGCCAGATCGTCCACGCCGCAGAAGATCGCGTAGCGCTCGCCCGTGCGCCGGATGATGTCGGTCACCCGCCGCACGTCGTCGGAGGATTCCTTGATGGCCGCGATCGTGGCTTCGTCGGCGAGCTCCTCGAACATGTCGGGCGTCACGTCCACGCCGTAGGCGACCGGGTTGTTGTAGACCATGATCGGCCGCGGGCTCGCCCTGGCGATCGCGCGGTAGTGCGCGATCGTCTCCCGGCGATCCGCCACATAGCGCATGCCGGGCAGCACCATGAGCCCATCGGCGCCTTCCTTCGCGGAGCGCTCGGCGAGCGTGATCGCTTCGGCCGTGCTGCCTTCGGCGATGGTCATGAGCACGGGCGCTCCCCCGTCCGCCACGCGCACCGCCAGCCGCAGCACTTCCAGCTTTTCCTCGACCGAGAGGACGGAATTTTCTCCGAGCGAGCCGCAAACGATGAGCCCGTCCACACCGCACTCGAGCTGCCAGGCGAAATGCTTCTCCATCGCCGCGACATCAAGGCGATAGTCGGGTTTGAACTTGGTCGTGAGCGCCGGGTAGACGCCCTGCCACGCTCGCTTCCTCATGGATGGCCTCGTGGTCGGCGGAAAGGACTGGCGAGCGACCATGCTACCGCGGCCGCTTGCTTTCGTCGATGTCGAGGTACTTCCAGATGTCGGCGCGTATGGGGTGCGGCTTGTAACCGACCACCCAGGGCTGAACCACATGATCCTCCAGCAGATGGTGCGTCAGCCGCCAGGGCGCGTAAGCGACCACGAGCTCGGTCATGCGGTCGTAGAGTCGCGTGCGCTCGGGCGAATCGGGAAGCTTGCGCGTCTTTTCGTAGAGCCGGTCGAATTCCGGGAGGCGAAAGCGCGAATCGTTGGACTGCCCGATGTTGGGGCCGTAGAGGAGCTGCATGAAGTTATCGGCATCGGGATAGTCCGCGTTCCAGCCGTCGTTGCGCATCTGGATCTTGCCGGCACGGGCCATCTTGCGCAGCTCGGGGAGCTTGTCCTTCTTGAACACCATGCGAATCCCGATCGCGTCCATGTTCTTCTTCCACAGCTCGTCGATCTGCCGGTCTCTGGAGGTCGGCGTCGACCAGCGCTCGATCACGAGCGGCTTGCCGTCGGGCAGCTCCCGGTAGCCGTCGCCGTCGCGATCCTTGTAGCCGAAGCGGTCGAGAAGCGCCTTGGCCGCGGCCGGGTCGTAGAGCTGCGCCTGCGTCTTTTGCCCGGGATCGTAGCCCGCGATGTCCGGCGGAATGGGTCCTTGCGCGGGAACGGCGCGACCGCGGAGCAGCACCCGGATGAACTCGTCGACGTTGAAGCCCATGCCGATCGCGCGCCGCAGCGCGATCTTCTCCGGCGTGTAGCCGCCGACGACCGGGTCTTCCATGTTGAAGTAGGCCCACCAGGTGTTCGGGCGCAGTAACAAGTAATGCCGAATGCCCTTCGCCGCGAGCTCGGGCTTGAGCTTGCCGTTGTCGAGCAGCTCGCCCACGAAGTCGAGCGGAAACGGCTGCAGGTAATCGACCTCGCGCCTCAGGAACGCGAGCCAGCGCGGCTGCTGCTCCTCGATGATCGAGATCTCGATGCGGCCGATCGCGGGGAGCTGCTTGCCTCGGAGGACACGCGCGATCGCCGCATCGTCGCGGTCCGACGGGACCGACTCGTCGAAGATGGCCTTGCGAAAGCCCGGGTAGGCTTCGAGCACGATACGGTTGCTGCGCTGGTATTCGCGCAGCAGATACGGGCCGGTCCCCACCGGGTGCGCGCCGTAGTCGTTGCCGTACGCCTCGACCACTTCGCGCGCCACCGCCGCGGTGGCCGGCATCGCCAGCACGTACCGGAAGGTGTAGTCGGTCGCCTTGAGCCGGATGCGCAGCGTGTAGCGATCGACGACCTCGAGCCCGGCGATGGGCGCGTCGTAGTCGAACTTGCCGGTCTTCTTCGCCGCCGCCCGCAGCTCGTCGCCGCCGATGAGCTTGCCTTCGAGGATCCACGTCCAGGGCGAGCGCAGCGCCGGGTCGAGGAGTCGTTTGAACGAGTACGCGTAGTCCGCTGCCGTGAGCTCGCGCGGCTTCCCCTTGAACGCGGGATCCGGGGAGAAGAAGATCCCCTTGCGCAAACGGCACAAATACGTTGCCCCGTCATCCGAGACCTCGGGCAGGCGCTCGAGGGTCAGCGGCGCGAGCTTCACCGGCCGCGCCAGATACTCGTACTCGAGCATCGGCTCGGAGATCTCCTCGACCACCGAGTTCGACGCAGCGTCCCAGGCGAGGATCGGATCGAAGCTCGACTCGGCGAGCGAGAAGGCGGTGCGCAGGACCTTGCCGGGATCCGCCGCGTCCGCGGCGAAGCTCAAGCAGAGAACGGTGGCAGCGAAGCCGGCAGCGAAGCGCAGGTGAATCCCCAGGGCGGTTTACTCTTGCCGTCCTCGACCGAGGGCGGCGCTATAATCGTAGCATCGCGACCCGATCATCGAGGCAACGACCATGGGCAAAGGCGACGTCCGCAGCCGCCGCGGCAAGATCTTCAATGGCAGCTACGGCAAGAAGCGGCCGCACAAGCCGAAGAAGACCAAGAAGCGCTGAGGTCCCCCGGCGCCGCCGGACTGCGGCGGCGGGTCGGGAACAGGGAGACACAAAACCCACAGAGAAAATGGCAAGGTAGCAGGAATCTTCTCAGCGCCTCGGTGTCTTGCCGTAAGTCATACCGTCCCAGTCACCTGGCAGCCGCATGATGGAGATGAAGAAACTCTCGGGCGGCAACTTGCGTGCCGCCGGCTACGACGAGCGCAATCGCGTGCTGCGGGTCGAGCTGACCAGCGGGACATTCGAGTATGCCGGCGTCACGCCGGACGCCTGGCGCCGCTTCGCCGGCGCGTCGTCGCCGTGGAGCTTCTTCCGCGACAACATCGACGAGGAATATCCCGCCAAGCGGGTGCGCTAGCGCCGTCGCAGCCGATCCGGGCGTGGCGCCTCGCATGGGATCGGCTCTCCGCGCCGCTGCCGACCCGATCGCCGATTGCCGCGATCGCAACCCGGGATATCGATCCTGCCTGCACTTGAATTCCCGCATGGAGTTATCATGTTCGCTATGCGGCACCCGATTCGCGCCGAGCAGCAGACCTCGAGCCTTGGCCGGCCCGAGGGGTTTGCCTGCGCGGGCTTGAAGGCCGCGGCGTCCGCAAGCACCCGCTGATCCTCGTCCATCCGGCCCGGCTCCCTTCGAGCCGGGCCGACGCGAGCATGCCTGGAGACCGCCGATGACCCCACTTTCCGACCGCCAGCGAGATGAGCTCAAGGAACGCCTGGCGAACCGGCGGCAAGCGTTGCGCGCCGAGGTGCAGCGCGAGCTCGCCAACAGCGACGATCCGCGGGTCACGGGATTCATGAACCAGCTCGCAGCGACCGAGGATTGGGTGCTCGCCGACATCCTCGCCGATCTCGACATCGCGACGGTGACGCGCGATGTGGCGGAGCTTTCCGAGGTCGAGGCGGCGCTGGTCCGCATCGCCGACGGCAGCTATGGCACGTGCAGCGATTGCGGCGAGCCGATCGGTTGGCCGCGGCTGAACGCGCAGCCCATTGCGCAGCGCTGCATCGCCTGCCAAGCGAAGCTCGAGGGCCGCTCCGGACGGCTCGGGCACTCGCTATAGCCTGCGCGCACCGCCGCTAGGAGCGCCTTTTCACCGCGCCGCGGCCTCCTTGGGCCGATCGCGCGGATGTGAGGCGTCACCCGTCGGCCGCCAGCAGCGACTCGCTTAACGCTCGACCCCCACGCGCTGCGCGCGCGGGTCCCCGCTCGCTGCTCGCGCCGCTCCGCCCGGCGCGTAGCGTTTGATCCAGGCGAAGAATTCGCGGTACCACAGCCGCGAGTTCTGCGGTTTCAGGATCCAGTGGTTCTCGTCGGGAAAGTAGACCAGCCGGGCGGCGATCCCCCGCGCGCGCAGCGTATTGTAGTACTGCAGCGCCTGGGTCGCCGGAACGCGGTAGTCGAGCTCGCCGTGGATTACCAGGGTAGGTGTCTTGAACCGACGCGCATAGTGATGCGGCGACTGCTTCATGACCCGCGCCGGGTTGTCCCAGTGGAAGGCGCCGAACTCCTTGTTGAAGAACAGGTACCCGTCGGTCGCCATCATGCTCACCCAGTCGTAGCAGCCGGCGTGACAAACGAAGCTCTTGTAGCGATCGGTATGGCCGTTCATGTAGGCGACCAGGTAGCCGCCATAGCTGCCGCCGCTCGCGACCAGCCGCCTGCCGTCGATGTAGCGCTGGCGCAGCATGAAATCGGTCGCGGCCTCGACGTCGGCCAATTCCCGGGTGCCGTAATCGCCGGTGATCGTCTCGATGAAGCGTTGGCCGAAGCCCGACGACCCGTGATAGTTGACGCCGACGACGACGTAGCCGTGGCCGGCGAACACCTGGGCGTTCCAGCGGAAATGCCAGCCGTCGGCGTTCGCCGCGTGCGGCCCGCCGTGGATCGAGTGCAGCAGCGGCCATTTTCTCTTCGGATCGAAATTCGGGGGATACGTCACCCAGACCTGCACCGGCTCGCCGCGCCAGCCTTTGACCGTGAACTCGCGCGACGCCCCCAGGCGGGCGTGCGCGAGCAGCGCCCGATTGAGCGACTCGATCGGCCGCTCGCCGCGGCCGTCGGCCTGGATCGCGAACAGCGCCGGCGGGTGCGACAGCGTGGCGCGGTCGAAGGCGATCCGCGAGCCGTCGCGCGAGAGCGAGAAGCCGCCGATGGTGCCGCCGGGCGCGACCCGGGTCGGCGCCGGATCACGCAGGCCCAGCCGATGCAATGCGGTCCGGCCGCGTTCCTCAATGAGCAGGTAGAGCGCCGTGCCGTCTGGCGCCCAGTCGTGATGCGTGGTGGCCCGGTCGAGACCGGGAGCCAGACGGCGGGTGCTGCCGCGGCGGCGATCGAAAAGCGTCAGCCGGCCTTGATCGTTGAACGCGCGCTTGACGTTGTAGGAATTCCAGGCGATATGCCGTCCGTCGGGGGAATAGCGCGGGTGCGCATCGGACAGGCCGCTGTCCGCGGTCAATGTTCGATGCCTGCCGCTCGCGATGCTCACCACCACGATGTCGGTCTCGTTGATCATCTTCGGCTCGGGCGCGAGATCCGCGGTGAGCGCCAGCTCGCGCCCGTCCGGCGAGATGTCGTAGCGCTCCGCCGACGGCTCCCAGGGCGGGAGCGCGAGCCCCGTGCCCGCCAAGAGGTCGCGCGTGCGGCCGGTCGCGATGTCGGCGACGAGGACGTGCGGCTCGCGACCGTCGGTCAGCCAGTGATCCCAGAAGCGGTACTCGCTGCGCTCCGAGAGATGCGCCTTGACCTTGGCTTCCTTGCGCTCCTTGAGGCGCTTGGCCTGCAAGCGGTCGCCATCGAGGTCCGGCCACACCCAGGAGATGAAGGCGATGCGTTTGCTGTCGGCGAACCAGCGCAACCCGAGCGCGCCGGTCGAGACCGAAGTCAGTCGACGCGCCTCGCCGCCGTCGGTGGCGATCAGGTACACCTGCGCTTCCTCGTCGTCCTTGCGCTTGGCGGCGAATGCGATCCACTTGCCGTCGGGCGACCAGGCGGGCTCGCTGTCCTTGTCGCCCGCGGTCAGCCGGCGCGCCTTGCCGCCCTCGGTGGGAAAGAGCCACAGCTCGGTGCGGCCTTCGTTCTTCTCCATGTCGTAGGAGGCGACCGCAGCGCACGCGGTGCGACCGTCGGGAGCGAGCGTCGGCGAGCCGATGCGTTTGATCGACCACAGGTCTTCGACGCTTAGTGGGTGGCGGGTTCGAGGCATGAGCGGGTCTAAGGCTTGTTGCTGTCGCGGCACCGGCGCCGCGCAAAAGCGCGAATTGTAGCCGCTTCGGTGACCGAAAAGCTGCTGCAATGCGGTAAGATGAGCGCTTCCGTTGATCGTGTCTGCGCGAAGCGGTGAACCCGAGCGCGCGGAGCAAAGCTCGGCGCGCGGTCAGCTCTTGTTCGCGTTGCACGTCGATTCACTGGCAATGACGATGGGATCGCGATGAAGTACCGGCGGCTCGGCCGGTCGGGACTGAAGGTGAGCGAGCTCTCCTTCGGCTCGTGGATCAGCTACGGCAACCAGATGGGCGCAGAGCTCGCGCGCGATTGCATGGCCGCGGCGCACGATGCCGGCGTCAACTTTTTCGACAACGCCGAGGTGTACGCCCGCGGGCAATCCGAGGCGATCATGGGCGAGGCGCTCAAGCAGCTCGGCTGGCGACGCGAGTCGTACATCGTCTCGACCAAGTTCTTCTGGGGCCTCAACGATGGGCCCAACGAGAAGAACACGCTCAACCGCAAATACCTCATGGCCGCGATCGACGGCTCGCTCAAACGCTTGGGGCTCGACTATGTCGATCTCGTGTTCTGCCACCGTCCCGATCCCGAGACGCCGATCGAGGAGACGGTGTGGGCGATGCACGACATCATCCGCGCCGGCAAGGCGCACTACTGGGGCACGTCGGAATGGGGCGCCGCGGAGATCGTCGCCGCGTGGCAGATCGCCGAGCGCGCGCACCTGACCAAGCCGGTGACAGAGCAGCCGCAGTACAACCTGTTCCACCGCGAGCGCGTGGAGGTCGAGTACGCGCGCCTGTACGAGGAGCTCGGGCTCGGGCTGACCACATGGAGCCCGCTCGCTTCCGGCCTGCTCACGGGGAAATACAATACCGGGGTGCCGGCCGGCTCGCGCGCGACGCTCAAGGGCTACGAGTGGCTTGCCGAGCGCATCGTCGATCCGGCGAAGATCGCCAGGGTGCGTGAGCTCGTGCCGGTCGCGAAGGAGCTGGGCTGCACGCCCGGACAGCTCGCGCTCGCGTGGTGCGTGAAAAACCCGCACGTGAGCACGGTGATCACCGGCGCGAGCCGGCCCGAGCAGGTCGCCGAAAACATGAAGGCGCTCGACGTCGCGCCCAAGCTTACCCCGGAGGTCGTGTCGCGGATCGAAACCGTGTTCGCCAACCCGGCTTGCGCCGACTCATGAGCAATCCGTTCGAAAGTTGGAGCGAGGAGCAGCGCTCCGCCTACCTCTATCGCGCCTGCGCCGATGCGGAAGCCGGCAGCGCCCGGGCGGACCTGTTCGCACGGCTCGCCGGCGAGGCGGAAGCACAGGCTGCGATCTGGCGCGCCCAGCTCACTGCCAGCGGCAAGCCCGCGCCGCCCCCGTTCGTGCCGGACCTGCGCACGCGGCTGGTCGCCGAGCTGGTGCGTCGCTTCGGCCCGCGCCGGATGCGCCCGGTGCTCGCCGCGATGAAGGTGCGCGGAATGGCGATCTACAGCCGGCGCGAGCCCGGAGGGCACAGCGCGCCGGTCGCGGGCAGCATCGAGCATCGGCACCGCGGATTGGGCGGCGGCGGCAATCTGCGCGCGGCGGTGTTCGGCATCAACGACGGTCTGGTGTCGAACGCGAGCCTCATCTTCGGGGTGACCGGCGCCAGCGCCGACGCCGGTGTGGTGCTGTTGACCGGTGTTGCCGGACTCGTCGCCGGCGCGTTCGCGATGGCCACCGGCGAATTCGTGTCGGTGCGCTCGCAGCGCGAGCTCTTCGAGTACCAGATCGGGCTCGAGCGCGCGGAGTTGAAGGAGTACCCCGACGCCGAGGCGCAGGAGCTGGCGCTGATCTACAAGGCGAAGGGATTGTCGGGCAGCGAAGCGCAGCGCGTGGCGAAGAAGCTCGTCTCCGATCCCGAGCACGCGCTCGACACGCTCGCCCGCGAGGAGCTGGGCCTCAACCCCGACGAGCTGGGCTCGCCGTGGGGAGCGGCGCTGGCGTCATTTTTCTCCTTCGCGCTCGGCGCGGCGATTCCGCTGGTCCCGTTCGCGCTGCGCGCCGGCGCGCTGGCGCTGCCCATCGCCGCCGCATCGACCGCGCTCTCCTTGTTCTTGGTCGGCGCCACGCTGTCGCTGTTCACCGGCCGCGCCGCGGTCGCCTCGGGTGCGCGGATGCTGCTCCTCGGCGCTCTCGCGGCAGCGGTGACCTTCGGCATCGGCAAGCTCTTCGGCGCCTCGCCATCCTGACGCGCGTCACGCTCAAGCCCGGGCGCGAGAAGTCGCTGCGCCAACGCCTCAGCCCGGGCTACGCTGTCAGCTCTTCTTCTTCGACAGACAGCCCTTCATGAACGCCTTGCGCTCAGCGCCCTTCTTGCCCGTCGCCTGCTTGGCGCATTGGCGCATCTTCTCCTGCTGCGACACCTTGGGCTTCGCGGCCGCGTCGGCGTTGACCGCGGTCGTCTGAATCTTGGCGGCGCGCGGCTTCACGGCAGAAGTCTCGTCCGCGGACGCGACGGGGACGACGAGGGCGACGAGCGCGGCGAGGGTCAGGGCATACAGTGTCTTCATGGCGATCTCCTTGATGGTTGATTTCGGTCCAATGCGGCCAGGACGGCAAGCGTCTGCAGCCACACGCGTATTAACGTCGTGCAGGCCATCAAGCGCGTCAGACGAATGGATGAGGCCGATGGCCGAGGCTTCAACGCCGGCACGCCTCAATGCGGCCCGGGTTGGAGCTTCCGTCCACGCCGACCCCGTATTCAAATTCAACACAGGAGCGAGAGCAGCTCGTCATCGCGTCCTCGCGACACGATGTCCAGGACCTGATGCATTACTTTTGCCGTTCCCTCCCGAATCTGCGACTCGCGGCGACGGGCCTCCTCGGGATCGAGATGCGAGAGCTCGCCGTGCCTAACCGCCCGCCCTCCGACCGAAGGCCGCGACCCGGCGCCATGGTGGTAGACGATTCCGCCGTAGACCGCGAAGAATAGCGGGTGCAGGTTGACCCGGTTGGAGCGATGGAGTTTGCCCCATTCGATGCCCTTCAGCGTGAGCGATCGCAAAAGGACCGCTCCAACGTCGGTGACGATCTCTCCGAAGGAGTTCCGCCACGTCGGTCCCGAGCGCCAATCGCCTCCGATTCGCCGCCAAAATCCGGCGGTCGTCATGCCGAAGCACGGGTGCGGCTGAATGTCGCCGGCATTCTCCAATCGTTGCACCGCGACCAAGGGCCACATCGCCAACGCAGACCGAATATAGTCCGTGATGTCGCGGATGGGAAACGCGTCGCTGTCGCAGAAGATCAACACGTCGTCATCGCGCGCCGTCTGGCATACGAGGTTGGCGAGCGCGTTCAATTTGCTGGCATGGTCCGCGACGCCCGTCTCCGGAGAACAGTAGTCGAACTTGGCCGACTGATCGTGCCGCGTCCGGTCGCAACAGGCGTATACCTTGCAGGGATCGCGAATGTACTTCCGCAGGCGCGAAAGCTGCGCGTCGACCCAGAAGTCGAACCGCCAATGCACGGTGAGAACGTAGATCATTGCCTTGCTCTGCCCTCAGGTGCTGCTCGTTCGAAACGCCGATGGAGGATGCTACTGTACGACATCGCCCAGACGTCTGGAGCCAGGGCTGGCCATGCTTTCCGCTGATATCGACGCGCCGGTGTTGTTCACGGGTCGCGGCGGATCCGGGACGCGGCTGCTCTCCGAGATCGCGAAGTCCGCAGGGGTCTTCATCGGCAACCGCGTCAACAAGTCGGGCGACTCCCTGGAGTGGGTCGAGCTGATCTACCGCATGGCCTCGCAAGCCGGAGGCAGTCACGACCTCCCGTCCGGATCTCGGTATCGGCAAGAGATTCGAGCGAAGGCGGCACAGATCCTGGACTGCGCTCTACCGCGCGAGCGGCCGCTGTGGGGGCTCAAGCTTCCCGAGGCGATGCTCGTGCTGCCGCTGTTGCTCGACGCCATGCCCAGGGCTAAGGTCGTGCATTTGACGCGCCATCCCATTGCGTCGTCCTTGCGGCGCACGCACATGACCTCGAGAGTGAACAACGTGGTGGGCCGAGTCGCCCTGCCCGCTGCCTATCGCTATGCACAGCGCGACGTCGCGCGAATCGCGACCGATGAGCCTTACATGCACAACGCCTGCTCGTGGAATTTCCAGGTGACGCGCGTCGCACGCTTTGCCCGTGAGTGGCTCGACCACGATCGTTACCTCGAGATCAGGTACGAGGATCTGTGTGCCGAGCCGTCTCGCGTGGTGGGCCTCGTGCGATCGCTCTTGGGCTGCGCCGACTCGCGGGCGGAACCGTCCGTGCCCGTAGACCCGGCGAGGAGCGGCGGCTGGGATCCGCGTGACCCGCGCACGGAAGTCATCTGGAATCTGTGCGGCGAAACCGGCGCGCTGCTGGGATACGAGCGCGAGCCCGAGGGACTGACCTCGAGCCCGGTTTCGTTTGATCGATAGGACCCGGCAGTTCCTTGGCGCCAACGCAGGCCCTGGGCGGGCGCTCGACAAGACAAGGCGGCGACCGGATCGCTCCGGCGCCGCCTCGTCAGTGCGGCCGGCTGGACAGGAAATCGGCCGGCCGTGTTCGGAGACCCCGCGTGCTCCAAATCAACTTTTCATGCATTCCGACCGCGCCTTGGCGGCTTCGGCCTTGCTCATGCCCTTGGTCTTCTCGTTGCACAACGCCATCTTGCTCTTGGCCTTCGCCGGTTTGGCGGAGAGACACGATTTCATGAACGCCTTGCGCTCGTCGCCCTTCTTGTCGCCCGCCTGCTCGTTACAGGCTTTCATCCTGCCCTGCTGCGAATTCATTGCGTCTGTCTTCATCGCGTCGGTCTTCTTTTCGTTCATCTTCGTTTCGGCGGCGTATGCGCTGACCGAGGCGAGCAGCCCGATCAGCACCAGCGTAAACATCTTTTTCATCGAGGCCTCCAGAGAGAGTATGAGCGGAAGAAAAAACGGCTCGGGGCGAGTCTAAGGCATGCGCAACGCCGTGGGCAACGGTTTTGCCGCTTCATCCGCGAATCGCTGTGGGAAAAACCCGTCGGTGCAGCGCAGCATCGGCTGTGGCAAAATGTGGCCGGCGCTGCGCCTTGGTCGTAAAATGATGTTTTTGCATTGAAAACGCGCGCCGGCTCCCCAACGAAACACCCGTGTCCACTTCCGCCACGCACCGTCCCAAGCCGCCTGCACCCGGCGCCGGCGCCAAGCTGCCGATCGACGATACGCGCATCCGCGACATCATGGAGCTCGCGCCACCCGCGCATCTGCTACGCGAGTTCCCGGCCTCCGACGTCGCGGCGGCGACCACCTTTGAGGCACGCGCGGCGATCCACCGCGTGCTGCACGGGGCGGACGACCGGTTGCTGGTCGTCGTGGGTCCGTGCTCGATCCACGATTACGACGCCGCGATCGATTACGCGACGCGGCTCGCCGCGCTCAAACGCGAGCTCAACGACGAACTGATCGTCGTCATGCGGGTCTACTTCGAGAAGCCGCGCACGACCGTCGGTTGGAAGGGGTTGATCAACGACCCGCGGCTCGACGACAGCTTCCGCATCAACGAAGGGCTGCGCCTGGCGCGGCGGATCCTGCTCGAGATCAACGAGCTCGAGCTGCCCGCAGCCACCGAATATCTCGACATGATCACCCCGCAATACATTGCCGACCTCATCGCCTGGGGCGCGATCGGCGCGCGCACCACCGAAAGCCAGGTGCACCGCCAGCTCGCGTCGGGGCTGTCGTGCCCGGTGGGATTCAAGAACGGCACCGACGGCGGGGTGAGGATCGCGGTCGATGCGATCAAGGCTGCCTCCGCGCCGCACCACTTTCTCTCGGTCACCAAGGGCGGTCATTCGGCGATCGTGAGCACTGCGGGCAACGAAGACTGCCACGTCATCCTGCGCGGCGGCACGGTGCCGAACTACGACGCGGCGAGCGTCGACAAGGTCTGCGCCGAGCTCGGCCGCGCGGGCGTCGCGGCGCGGGTCATGATCGATTGCTCGCACGCCAACAGCCAGAAGCATTACGAGCGCCAGATCGACGTCGCTCGCGAGGTCGCGGGACAGATCGCGCGAGGCGACGATCGCATCATCGGCGCCATGGTCGAGAGCCATATCAATCCGGGACGGCAGGATCTCGTTCCGGGTCAGCCGCTGGCCTACGGGGTCAGCATCACCGACGCGTGCATCGGCTGGGATGTGACGGTAGGGGTGTTGCGCGAATTTGCCGACGCGGTACGGCATCGCCGAGTGCTTCTGACCGACGCGACCTGAAGCCGCGAGGTCCTGGAGAGCGCTCCGGTGGCCGAGGAAATCGAGCTCAAGCTCACCACCTCCGCCGAGGTGCTACCCGAGGTGCGTGCGCATCCGGCGGTGGCCGCCGTCGCGCGCGGCCGCGCGAAGACCACCCGCATGGTCAGCACCTATTACGACACGCCGGGGCGCGATCTCGCCGCCGCCGGGGTCGCGCTGCGGCTGCGCCGTGCCGGTGGTCGTTGGCTGCAGACGGTCAAGGGGGCCGGCAATGCGGCCGCGGGGTTGCACGCCCGAGCCGAATTCGAATGGCCGCTCGCGGCACCCAGGATCGACCCGGAGAAGCTTGCCCGCACGCCCTGGCGCGAGCTCTTCGCGCGCAACGGGGCGTACCGGCGCGTGTTCGCGACCGATGTCGAGCGTTCGGAGCAGCCGCTCGCGTTCGCCGACGGCACGCGCGCCACGCTGTGCCTCGACGTAGGCGAGATCCGCGCCGGCAAGCGGCGCGCTCCGGTCTCCGAGATCGAGGTCGAGCTTCAGGCCGGCGACCCGTCGCGCTTGTTCGAGCTTGCCTCGGCGCTCGCCGCCGATCTGCCGGTTCGCGTCTGCCACGCGAGCAAGGCCGAGCGCGGCTACGCGCTCGCTACGCAAGAGGCTCCCGCGCCGCGCCGCGCGCGCGAGACCGCGCTCGCGCCCGATGCGACCCCGCAAGCCGCGCTTGCTGCGATCGCTGCCGACTGCATCGCCCAGATCGAGACCAACGCCGCCGGGGTGCTCGCCGCCACCCGCGATCCGGAATATCTGCATCAGGTGCGCGTCGGCTGGCGGCGCACGCGCTCGCTCCTCAAGCTCGCCCGGCTCATCGTTCCGGCCGAGCGGATCGATCCGCTCGAGCAGCAGTTGCGCGCGCTCGGTGCGGCGCTCGGGCCCGCGCGCGACGCCGACGTATTCGCGCTGGAGACGCTGCCGAAAGTCGCGGCGCAATTTCGAGGCGACCGCGAGATCGTGCGGCTGCGCCTGCGCGCGGCGGCGCGGCGGCGACGCGCGTCCAAGCTTGCGCGCGAAGCGCTTGCGAGCCCGCAGTTCCAGCGCTCGCTCCTCGCGCTGGGAGCGTTCTTCGCCTCGCTGGCGCGTAGCCCCGCCGACGCGGCGACGCAGGCGCTCGCTCGCGATTGGATCCGTCCGGTACTCGACGTCCGGCATCGGAAGCTGCGCAAGCGCGCCAGGCACGCCCACCGCGTCGGCGCGGCCGAGCGGCACCGGGCCCGCATCGCGGCCAAGAAGCTGCGCTACGCCGCGGAGTTCTTCGCCCCGCTCTTTCCGGGCAAGCGTACGCACGCCTATGTCGCGGCGCTCTCCAAGCTGCAATCCGCGCTCGGGCGGCTCAACGATCTCGAGGTCGCGAAGACGCTCGTGGACGAGCTCGCGCCGAAGGACGGCGTCGACCCCGCCGCCGCACACGCCGGCGGCGTGGTGCGCGGCTGGCTCGCCGCCTCGCTCGCGCCCGACCTCAAGCGCCTGCGCGATGCGCAGCGCGCCTTTCGCAAGTGCACGCCGTACTGGGAGACGTGAGGAGACCAAGCGTGCTCGAATCGGCCGAAATCGGACATCGCGTCTCCAGGCAAGTCTACAGTCGCGAAGAACCGAAGCTGCGCGAGGCGCTGCTCAACGCGCAGTTCGATCTCTCGCAATCCGCCCGCGGCCCGGTGCTGTTGATCATTTCCGGCGTCGAGGCCGGCGGCCGCGGGGAGACCGCCAACAAGCTCACCGAATGGATGGACCCGCGGCATATCCGCGTGGTCGCCTTCGGCGAGCGCACGCCCGAAGAGGCCACGCGGCCGGCGGCGTGGCGCTACTGGCGCGCGCTGCCGCCGCGGGGCAAGCTCTCGATCTTCCTCAACGCCTGGTACGACGACTCGGCGCTCGCCCGCGCGCGCGGCGATATCAGCGACGAAGCACTGCACGCGCGCCTGCAGGCGATCCGCGAGCACGAGCAGATGCTGACCGACGAAGGCGCGCTGCTGCTCAAGTTCTGGGTCCACCTGTCGAAGGCGGCGCAGAAGGCGCGCTTGCGCGCGCTCGATCGCGATCCGCGCACGACCTGGCGCGTCACGCGCGCCGACTGGGACGCCTACCGCGTCTACACCCAACGCCACGATTTGTGGGAGCACCTGTTGCGCGAGACCTCGACCGGCTATGCGCCGTGGTACGTGGTCGAAGGCGCCGACGAGCGCTACCGCTACCTCACCGTCGGCAAGATCCTGCTCGACGCCATGCAGGGCATGCTCGCATCCAAGCGCACGCCGGCCCAGCGCGCGATCACGCCGACCGCGCCGTCGGTGATCGACAACGTGAAGCTGATCCGCGATCTCGACCTGTCGCAGCGCGTCTCCGCCAAGGACTACGCGCGCGGGCTCGAGAAACAGCAGGGCCGACTGGCACGGCTCACCCGGCACAAGCGCTTCGGCAAGCACTCTCTGGTGCTGGTCTTCGAGGGTGTCGACGCCGCCGGCAAGGGTGGGGCCATCCGCCGGGTCACGGGTGCGCTCGATGCCCGGCAGTACGTGACCGTGCCGATCGCCGCGCCCACCGACGAGGAGCGTGCGCATCCGTACCTGTGGCGATTCTGGAAGAACGTCCCGCCGCTGGGCGGGATCACGATCTTCGACCGCTCATGGTACGGCCGCTTGCTGGTCGAGCGCGTGGAGGGGTATTGCAGCGTCAGCGATTGGATGCGCGCCTACAGCGAGATCAACCAGTTCGAGGAGCAGCTCGTCGAAGGTGGCGCGGTCCTCGTCAAGTTCTGGCTGCAGATCAGCCGGGCCGAGCAGCTCGCGCGCTTCAGGGCGCGCGAGCACACCCCGTTCAAGCGCTTCAAGATCACGCCCGAGGACTGGCGCAACCGCAAGAAATGGAACGCCTACGAGCGCGCGGTGTCCGACATGGTCGATCGCACTAGCACCGAGATCGCGCCGTGGACCCTAGTCGAGGCCGAGGACAAGTATTTCGCCCGGATCAAGGTGCTGAACACGATCGGCGATCGCCTCAAGCAGGCGCTCGACGCATGATGCACGCGAACGGCGCCTACGTCGCGCCCGGCTGGCTGCCCGGGGGACACGCACAGACGATCTATCCGTTTCTCGTGCGGCGGCCGCGGCTCGCCTATCGGCGCCAGCGCCTCGATACGCCCGACGGCGACTTCGTCGATTTCGACTGGCTCGAAAGCGCGGCAGCGCAGGATCATGCGCCTCTCGTCGTGCTCTTCCACGGCCTCGAAGGCAACTCGCGATCGCATTACGCGCTCGCGCTGATGACGCATCTCGCCACGCTCGGCTGGCGCGGCGTCGTGCCGCATTTTCGCGGCTGCAGCGGCGAGCCCAATCGGCGCCCGCGCGCCTACCATTCCGGCGACTACATCGAAGTGGGCTGGATGCTGCACACGATCCGGAAGCTCTCCCCGAGCGTTCCATTGTTCGCGGTGGGCGTCTCGCTCGGCGGCAGCGCGCTCTTGAACTGGCTCGGCCGCGAAGAGCATCGCGCTCGGGAGCTCGTGAGCGCCGCAGCCGCGGTGTCGACGCCGCTCGATCTCGCCGCCGCCGGCGTCGCGATCGGGCAGGGGCTCAACCGCATCTATTCGCGCCACTTCCTCGGAACGCTGATCCCGAAGGCGCTCGGAATCGCCCGGCGGTTTCCGGGAACGCTCGACCCGGCGGCGATCGCGCGTGCCCGGACGATGCACGATTTCGACGATATCGTCACCGCGCCCTTGCATGGCTTCGGCGATGCGGACGATTACTGGCGGCGGGCGAGCAGCAAGCCCTGGCTCAAGGCGGTGGCGGTGCCCACGCTGGTGCTCAACGCCCGCAACGACCCGTTCATTCCCGCCGCATCGCTGCCCACGCGTTCCGAAACGAGCGCGGCGATCACGCTCGAGCAACCCGACGCCGGCGGTCACGGCGGATTTCCGCACCGGCGTCCGTCCGGGCGTCCGGATTGGCTGCCGCAGCGGCTCATAACATTCTTCCGTGGGATCTAAGGAACCTCTGAAATACCCCCACGTGGATTGCGCTGCGAGCAAAATGCGGATGAATGCGAGACGCCCGACGAAGGGTAATAGTTCATCCTATTACCGAGGAGGGCGGCGAAGCAGGCGCCGCATTTTGCCGCAG
>DASVPH010000196.1:0-27948 GCA_036382945.1 Casimicrobiaceae bacterium | reverse complement strand
CCGCTCGAGCGCGATCCCGCGGCGGTGCTGGCCGACGTCGTCGAGCAGAAGATGTCGATAGGGCATGCACGCGACGCGTATGCGGTGGTGATCGCGGGCACGCCGCCGACCGTCGACGAGGCCGCGACCGGAGCGCTCCGCGCGCGCAGGGGAGCGCCGTAGCCCACGGCGTCAGCCGCGAAAGCGTCTACCGGTATTCGCGGCGACGTTACTACGCCGCATTTACGGCTACCGCAGGGTCCGATGCGGAAGCGTGGCCGGCAGGGGCTGATGCACGGGCAGGCGGAGGTGAATCGGGTGCCTCGCCCTATTTCGCTGTCGACCTCGATCCGACCGCCGTGCTTGCGCACGATGGGGTAGGAAACCCGCAGGCCGAGGCCCGTCCCCTGGGCCACCGGCTTGGCGGTGAACAACGGCTCGAAGATCCGGTTCAGATGCTCCTCATGTATTCCGCACCCGGTATCTTCGAAACGAAGCCAGACCTCTTGTCCGTCGACACCTGAAGAAATCGTAATCGTTCCCTTGGAGTCGATCGCCTGGCCCGCATTGACCAGCAGGTTGAGGAACACTTGATTGATCCTGGACGGCAGGCATTCCACGCGCGGCAGGTCGCCGTAGCGGGTTTCGACACGCGCCTTGTATTTGACTTTGTTGCGAACCATGTTGAGCGTGCTGTCGAGAACCTGGTGCAAATCGACTGTATCCCAGGTCTCGTCGGGGCCACCTCGTGAGAAATCCTTCAGATCCTCGACGATACGCTTGACACGAAGTAACCCCTCCCGCGATTCGCGGAGCAGAGCGAACCCATCGTCGCGCAGGAAAGAGACGTCGAGGCCTGACTGCGCCGAACGAGGGCTCGGAGTTGGCGCACGTCCGGCCTCGACAGGCTGCGCGAGCAGTTCGAACAGGCTCGAGAGATAGGATTCGAGCGTATGCAGTTCGAAAGCACGAACGCGACCGGATTGTTGATTTCGTGGGCGACGCCCGCGGCGATCTGGCCGATCGAAGCCAGTTTCTCGGATTGAATGATCTGATGCTAAGCATCCTTGAGCACTGCGTTGACGCGCTGCGTGCAGGGCACCTCCACTGCAACGACGGCGAGCTGCTGCACCGTTGGACGAGGGAGGGGCTGGGCCTCGGCTGGCGTCGACCTGGAAGATCCAGGGCCAGCTAGCGCGCGGCGAGCTTCGTCACCGTGCTCGACGAGTACGCGCTGCTGGTCTACGACATCCTAGTCTAGCGGTGTGGCCGCAGCAGCGGCACGGGTCGGCGAAGGTGCGCTTTTTCGTCGAGCACCCCAAGCGCGTATGGAGCAGGCCGGACTATTGGATCCGCGCAAGCTGACAATGCTCGCGCGCCAGCGCGGGTGTGCCGCAACCGGTCGGAACCGGGATCTCCGTAGCGGGGCGGCGGTCGCGCACCGCCCCGCGCGGCTCAGTGGCGGAACGTCTACGATCGATCCCGGCAGAAATTACTTGGCCGGCTCGAATCCTCCCAACGCTTATCTTTGGGGTCATACACCATGGGTCGCAGATAGTCGAGCGGATCGACCAACCATCGAGCTTCGGGTCGCTCGCTTTGTGGCACGTTCATGGCATCCAGCTCTTGCAGGTAGGCGAGCCTCCATTCGGGCGAGGATCCGAGCTGGGCCACGTCCGTCAAATGCATCGGCGTGTAGATTTTCGGCTTTATGTGTCGTTGATAGATGACCGGATCCCGAACGCCGTTCGGAGGCGGATTGCCAAGGGTCACCATGGAGCCGAATTCGACATCCGTCTTGGGCAGCGCATCTAGGATATCGATCACCTGAGGCGCCCTTTCCGGCAACGGTCCCACGGTATCGTGCCAAACAAACGTGAAATTTGGTTTTCCACGAAGCACGAACTGGTAGAACAAGCTGACCGAACCCCCTATGCCAGACGTGGTCTGTAGGCCGGTCACCGGAACCCCAGGCGGATACATTGCAGGATCACGCGGGTCACCTATGTTATTGACCATGACGAACGGGATAGTCGGGTCAGGAGGCACGATCGCCGAGTGCAGCTGTTTGAACACCGTTACGCAAGCCAAAGGCTCGAGGAAGTCCAGTTGAGCAATGTGCTGGCCGATGTCACCTACACCCGTTCCGCTAGGATCCCGCGGCACGACTGGAATGCAGTCCACCGTTCGGCCGGCGCCGAAAATGCGCGCCGCGTCCAACTGCATGGAGTCACACGTTTCTGGCGACGTATATATCGGAATGTTCAGACTTCCCGCGATGAAAGCGGCGTTGTTCGCATGATCGCCGTGCCCGTGGCCGAGAAGGATCGCTTCCGGCCGCAAGTCCAGCACATCTTGAATCAACAACGGCGTTCGTCCCCGCGTTGTTTCCAACCGATTGATGTAGGAATTGAGTAAGAATACCCGCCCTTTCAACGAGACGGCGAGACTTGCATTAGTCATCCACGAGAAGATGACCTCGTCCTTGCGCACGTCCCCTGTGACCGGATCGACGTTCTCCGCTCCAAAGAAGTGCTGGCGAGCACTTACCAAGGACGCGGGTGCGACCTGATTGGCAGCTCCCACAGCATCGAAGGCGGGAAGCGCCAGGACCGCGATCGCGGCTCCAACAAAGGTTGCCGTTTTGAACCGTTTCATATCGCTTCCTCCTCGCTACACGCTACTCTTGCAACACTGCGCAGACGCCCCACGACCACCTGCGCTCCCGTAGCCCGCGCCAATGCTCGTGCAGTCAGCATTGACGCGGGCAACATGATTGCTTCGCCTACAGAGAACTTAGAAGTTCTGGTTGCTTACCCAACTTCGATGAATATGGCAACGTATTATTGCCAAAGAACAACCCGCGTGACTCGCGCGCGGCGCTACTGCAATATCGTTTGCGCCTGTGCCGCCTCGACATACGCTGCCACATCCTCCTGCAGCAACAGCCGCTCGCCGACAAGCGCCTGCGCGGCGGCCTGCACCTTGCTCACGTACTCGGCCTTGCTGCTATAGCGCTCTTGCAGCGAAAGCCGTGGATCGCCGCTCGCCCGCCGCGCGGCGAGCGTGGCCGCAAAAGGCAGCGTCGAGCCCGAGGAAATGCACGCTTCGCCGGGCGTGTGGCCTGTCGTGCGCACGTTCCAGCTCGTGTAAGTCGCGAGCGGTACGACGACCTCGGGCACGCGCACGCCCGCGATTTCGTTGCCGTCCGCATCGGTCTTCGACACGAGGACCTTGTACTGGCGCGACAGGTCGGCTACGGGAACGGCGTTCGTGTAATCGGTCACCGATATTTCGTTGTAGAGATCGCCGCGGTACGGTACGCCGACGGAGGAAAGATCCGGAAAACCCACCGCGGCCTGGTCGGCGGGCGGCGCAAACGTGCCCGCCGTGACGGAGGGCCACCGCGACGCGGGTGGCGGCGTTCCCTTCGCGATCCAGTCGACCAGCACCGGGGCGAGGGCACGGTCGATCGTGCGTTCGACGACCGCGCTGCCGGGGTATTGGCACACCGGCGATTTGGAGATCGAAGCGACGCCGTTGCCGCCCCCGTGATTGGCCCCCGGGACAACGTAGAGGCGAACCTTTTCGGGGACCGTCAGGTCATGCCCCGCGCCGTCAGTCGACACGAGCGAATTGCGTGCGCCGAACGTCTCGAAGCCGCCGTCGAGCTGGATGATGTTCGGGCACGTCTTCGTTTCGAGGCATTTCTTCATGATGCCGTCCGTTACGCCGGACACCGGATCGCGGATCACGTTATAGGCAAACGGGAACTGGTCGCCGGGCTGCCAGTGATCCTCGTGCTCCTTCGACCAGCGCCCCGGTTGCGCGAAGCGGAAGTTCGTATACGTCTTGCGGGAGCCGGGAATGATCGGGAACATGCCGTTGAACACCGCGTGGCCGCGCGCGTCGTCGTTGAATCCCTGCCACAGAAAGTCGCGCGTGAAGCGGCCCGACTGCGAGACCCCCTCCATGACGGCGACCTCGAAATTCGAGTTGCCGCCGCCCTGGCATTGCCTCCCGCTTCCGATGCACGGTGCGCGCTGGAAGTCGTTCAGGGGGTTCGGATTACCGGCGCGGTCGTGCTGGTCGTACTTGAGGAATGTGATGAAGTCCCGCACGGCGGCGAAGCCGATGCCCATCACCACCGGGTCCTTCGCCTCGTACACGAAGGTGAAAATCGAGCCCAGATCGGATCCGGGCGGCATCGTGAACTGGATCTGCGTACCGTTGTTCACGAACGACCAGTCCGACGATGCGATTGGCGTCGAGGGCGAGTTGAAGGTCATTCCGGCGGGCGTCTTCCAAGTCGGGCGCCAGTCGAAGGACACCTGCGACGGGTCGAGGCTCGCGGCCGGATAGCTCAGGTCGACGAGCACGTTGCCGTTCGCGTCAGGCGAAACGCCCGTGTAATCGGGGATGATTTCGTCGCGGCTGCGCCCGGTCATCGAGGATCCGTCCGGGTTCTTCGCGATCGGAAAGTTCGTTCCGATGCGCGAGGTATCGCCTCGTCCCGTCTGAGCGACGTTGCCCTGCCACCCGCTCCAGACCAGCGTATAGCCCTGGCGCAGCAACAACGCGTTGCCCTGCTGGCCGGCGGCGAACGTGGAACCGGCACCGTTGAACGTGCCGAGCGCGATCTTGTTGCCGCGGTTCACGACGTCGTAGAACAGCACCCGCTTCGCGTTGGCGGCGCTCTTCGGCCGCAGGATCACGAAGTCTTCGCTGTAATCGACGAGCCCCTTCGCGTCGCGGGGCGCGAGCGTGATGTCGACGATGCCCGCATTGGCCGCGTGGGACGGATCGAGCTTGCCGTGAGCGATGCCGGTAATCACCTGGTACGGCCCGGCATCGCCAAAGGACGCTCCGCCGTAGGCATCGTAGGTGGCGGTTATTTCGAGCCGGTCGACGTATCCGGGTTTGCCGCCGGCGCCCAGTGCAACGAGCGGCACGAAGAGCAGGACGAGCGCGAGCACGCGCAGTGGATGTGACATCTATTCCTCCTATAGACAGCGAGCTCAATCAATGGCACCTCCCCTGGTAGTTCCGTACACATTGTATACAACAATATGCGCAAGTCAAGGGGGAACGATTGGCCAGCGGCGATCCACGGCTTTCTCTCGAGGAACGGTACAAGAATCACGAAGGATTCGTCCGCGCCGTGCGCCAGGCCGCGCAGCAACTGGTCCTCGAGCGCTTCCTGCTCGAGGACGGCGCCGACGCCTTTGTCAATGCCGCCGAGGCAAGCGAAGTCTTGCAGTGAGGTAGAACCGGGTGGTGCGAATCACCACCCAGCCCGGCGGTTCACCGGATGCATAAGGCGGCACGAGCGAGCCCGGCCATATCAACGTGGAGGTACCCGGCGCGGGTCATGGCTTCCGTGCAACGAGACCGGCATATGCAATGTGCCCGAAGAAGCGTCCTGCCCGCAAACGCCTGCGCGCCTCTTCCTTCAGGGCCTCACCAGTCTCCTGCGCGATGTGGCCTTCGCTACACAGAATGTCGGCGCTCCGGTCCACAACGGTGAGCATGGAGCCGTCGTTGCCTATCTCGACGAAGCGGGAGCCGCCGCCCGCCCCGCAGAGCGCGCGGGGCGGGCAGTCGTTCTTCTACGGCTGGTCGATGCGGTTCTGCGGCGCCGGTCCCTCGGATGCGAGCGGAATGATCGGCACCTGATTGACGCCCTTCCTGGTCCAATCGCACACGCCGTCCGGGAAGATGGCGTGCAACTGCGCCATCTCGGCAGGCGTGAACGTCACCGCGTAGTCGTTCGGGTCGATCGGCTTGAGCTGGCACTTGATGATGCTCAGCGATTGCGGACCTCCTGCGACGATCCGCGCGAGCTCCCAGCTCGGATAAAGCGCATTGCAGGTCGAGTTCGGCTGCGAGCTCAGCGTCTGGGGCTCGGCGACGAACTCGCCGGTCGGCGCGAAGCAGCCATCGACGGCCATCGCGGGCTTGTCGCGGATCACCTTGAGCCGCTGCGGCGCGTTCGACGGATCCGACAGATAGTTCGTGACCCACTGGATCAGCGTGTCCCAGGCCTCCTCGTAGGGCACCGAGCTCCCTCGCCACATCACGTAGTTGTCGGCATTGCCGTTCGCCTCGGCGAGTCGGGCGCGCGCGGCGAAATGGAACACCTGATAGTGGTAGCCGCTGTCGTCGTTGTAGATGCCGCTCACGTCCATGATCGGGATCGACGCGAGGCCGCCTGCGCCGCTCATCTGCACGCCCGACTCGTACAGCCGCTTGATCGACCCGAGGTTGCCGACGCTGCGCAGGGCGACGTAGTTCGCGTCCTGGTCGTAGCCGCCGATGTTGGCGTTAAGGTGGAGGAACTGCTCCTTGGTGATCTCGCCTCCGTTGAGCGCGCGCAGCCCGTACTGCACGCCGACGTTGTCGTAGGGACGCAGTGCGAACCCGGTGGCCGGATCGACGCCGTTGACGTTGCGCTCCCAGTCGAAGACCGTCGGGCGCGCGCCGTCCGGATTGGTGACGGGATCGTAGCGAAGCGCCATCGGCACCGCCGGATTCCATACCGCCGAATTGTAGCCGGCGATGTCTGCGCGGCCGGGAACCGGATCGGTACGCTGTGCCTGGTTCGCAAGGGCGATGAACGCCGTGACGCTCTTGAAACCGGTCACCGCGACGATCTGGTCATCGGTGAACATGCCCGGATAGTTAAGGATGAAATAATAGGTCAGCAGATGCCCATCGAGGCCATTCAGCGCGATCGACAGCGGGTCCGGGAACGTGCAGGCGATCAGGATGCCGTCGAACAGCCCGGGAACGATGTCGGTATATCGCGTGCTGGTGTACGAGCCGCCGGAGCAGCCGTGGCTGATCGTGAAATCGGGCGCACCGTACGATTCGATGAACTGCTCCTTGCTCATCATCGCCGTCTCGGCGCCGAGCTGTCCGTTGCAACTATTCGCCGGATGCTGCAAGGTGTTCGCCCATGTCGCATAGCCCTGGCCAAGCCGGATCGGGTCGAGCAACAGCCAGGGTGCAAGGCTGCCCTGCGCCTTCCCCTGGATGTACCAGCCGCCGGGGCAGCCGAAGCCTTCGATCGCGATCAGCCGGTGGTTCCAGCCCTTCGGCGGATCGGTCGGCGAAGGGGCCGGCTCGCTGGTCGGATCGAACAGGATCGCGCTCTGGTAGATGCCGCGGTTGACCGTGCGCGTATCCAGACGCACGACGAAGGGAACGGTGACGCCGGTCGTCGTCGTCGTGTAGACGACGTCCGCGGGCAAGCTCGTTGTGTCGGCCAGCGGCTTCCACGTGTTGTCACTCGCGCGGTAGACGTAGTCGACCCGTGGCGCGATCGAGCAGTCAGCGTCCAGCGCCGGCCCGAGCGTCGACCCGTCGGGCATCAGGAAGTCCTGCGTCTGGCAGATGAACGGCTGGACGTGGTTACCGGAGAAGATCGGTCCGGTGATCGGATAGTTGGTGACCTCGATCGAGGCATCCGCATTGCCCCACTTGCCGCCGTTTACCGCGATCGTGCTCTTGCCGAACGGCAGCCCGGTGACGAGGCCGACCAACGAGTGGTCCTCCGGCTTGAACGCCGCGCTCACGTCGTAGCCGGCGGCGATCACCTGCACGCCTGCCGGGTCGACGTTGTTCGGCAGCGCGACGCGAACAAGAACGTCTCCGCCGCTCACGTAATCGGCGCGGGTCGAAAGCGTCTCAATCGCTGTGTGTCCCGCTGGATTCGAATGCGTTGTCTTCGCGTCGACGCTCGAACCTGCGAGCGCCACGAACGCGATGCCGATCACTGCGACAAACCTGCGTGCTGTGCTGCTTGAAACACGTTGCATCGTCTCTGTTCCTTCGATCGTTTCCAAGCTGGACACACGCCAAACGCCCGGCCGACCGGAACCGCGCCGACGAGCGCGCGAATAAAGTCTAAGGCCTGCCGATCGGCGCGTCAATCTGTCGACTACAAAACCATCGTACGAATAGGAAATCCAAGCCCACTAAGCAGCCGCCGAGCGGGTTATTACGGGTCGACGCGAGCGGGCTGAAGGCGAGACAGGGTGGTGGGGGCCTTACCGCAGGGCCGTTGTTGCGCTGTGTGCGGGTGGTGCGCGTGCGCGGGCGGGCGCCAGGGACGTGGCGGCCGCAGGCGCGAGTGAGTCCCGCGTGGCGCACCGGCGAGGAAGGTGGGTGGCTACCACGTGATGCGCTGGTCGTACTCGTAGGCCGGGGTGGGCGCGAGCGTGGGATCGGGGCTGGGGTGGTCCTCGGCGTCGGCCTGCTCCCACGGTGGCGGGCCGCGGGCGGGCGCGATCCGGGGTGGTGCTGTCGGCTCGCCGAGGTGGGCGAGGATGTCGCGCACGGTGGGGGCGTCGGTGATGGATGAAGGCGATGATGCGCATCTCGCCCCCGCACGTCGGACACAAGAGCGGGAATGCTTCGTAGATGCGGGCGAGCAACAGCGCCCAGGCGTAGCGGGCGGCACGACGATGACCAGGTTCGGCGGCGGGTTGCGGGTCCGAGGCGGGTGCAGGCAGTGTCGTCGTGGCGGTCGGCGCGAGGGCGGTGACCGCGGCGCGGAGGGGTGCGTCGGGCGCCAGCACGCCGAAGTAGCGGTGGCGGTGGATGCGCGGAGGCGGCACCAGGGCGGCGAGGTGGTCGAGCAGTTCCAGCGGCGTCAGGAGCAGTGGGCCGTTCCCGCCAGGACCGGGCTTGGCGCCCTCATAGAGCAAGCGTTCGGGACCGAGCTCGCGCAGCCGCATCAAGCCGCGCACCGCAAAGTGCGCCATCATCAGGCCGTAGAACTCCTGCCGGAGCAGGTCGGGGGTTTTGCTGCGCAGGATGAGCTTCGCACCACGCAAATGGGTCTTCAGTTCGGCCAGGGCGTTTTCGATCTCCCAGCGCTCGTGATAGAGCGCGGCGAGTTCGGCGGCTGGCGCCTGCGCCGGATCAAGCAGGCTGGTCACCAGACGATAGATCGGCTCGGCGTCGGTCACACCTTGCAAGCGGTACTCGATGAGGCGCACGCTCACGCCGTTGCGCTGGTGCCGCCGATCGCTTTCCGAGCGGTAGATGCGGCTCGAATAGGAGCCATCGGCCAACGGCTGTTGGCGTGGCAAGCGGGCATTGATCTTGATCCGCCACAGCAGATCGGCGCCGCTGTCCCGGGCCTGTACCCACAGCTCGAAGCCGAAGAAATTCCGATCGGCCAAACACAGCATCCCCTGGCGCAAGGCGCTCAGTACCGTTTTGGCCAACCTGATCTCGCCCGTTGCATACGGTCCCTGCCGGGTGCCAAACAGCACCTGAGTGCCGTTCTCGACCAGCGACACGAACCGCAGTCGCGGAAAGGCGCTCTCGCCGCGACTGGCGCCCGGGCGACCAAAGGCGCGGTCATTGGCGGCCCCGTCGGCGACTTCCAGGGTGCTGCCATCCCCAGGGTAAGCGCGGCGCCGACGCTCAATCACGCGAGTGTCCGATAGACGAACGGGGCCCCGTCTCAGATCCTCAGCGCCGTGCCGTCCGCGCGGGCGGCAAGGTCCCGCCTTCTATACGATCTCGCCGACCCGCCGCCCGGCGCGCCTCATCGGGGCTCAGCGGAGGAGTTCTGCATCGGTGATCGCGGCCTCGCGCAGGATCCACGTCTCGAACGCCGCGACGCCCTCGCTCTTCGGCCGCTCACCCGGGTAGCCGAGATAGTAGGTCCCGTCGCCGGGAACCTGCAGCGCGAACGGCGCGACGAGTCGGCGCGCCTTCAGGTCGTCCTCGACGAAGCTGCGCTGCGCGATCACCACGCCCAGCCCGTCGATGGCCGCCTGGTAGGCGAGCGCGGAATTCTCCACCTTGATGCCGTTGTTGCCGTCGACGTCGTGCACGCCGGCGGCGGAGAGCCACGTCGGCCAGTCGCGCGGGCGATGCAGCGAGCACACCAGAACCTGCCTGCCGAGGTCGCGCGGCGAGCGTAGGGCGCGTCCGCGCTCGAGCAGCCCCGGGCTGCACACCGGCAGCAGCAGCTCGCCGAACAGGCGGCGGCATTGCGCGTCGGGCAGCGGCTGCGTGTCCGAATGGATGCAGGCGTCGACGTCCTCGCGGTTGAAGTTGACCGGCTGGTGCGACGTGGTGAGCTGCACGTCGATGTCGGGCTTCAGCGCGTGAAAGCGCGCAAGGCGCGGCACCAGCCAGCGGATCGCGAACGTCGGCGGCACCTTCAGCCGTAGCGTCTTGTCGTCGGGCTTCTGCTGGAGCTGACGGGTCCCGTGCTCGAGCTGGTCGAGCGCACCGCGCACCGCACGGAAGAACACCGCGCCCTTGGGCGTGAGCTCGATACCGCGCGCGTGCCGCGTGAAGAGCTGCACCTTCAGCCAGTGCTCGAGCGCCGCGACGTGCCGGCTGATCGCGCCCTGCGACACATAGAGCTCCTCCGCCGCGCGCGTGAAGCTGGCGTGCCGCGACGCGGCCTCGAAGGCGCGCAGGGCGTTGAGAGGCGGAAGCCGGCGAGCCATGATCTTCTCTCATGCCAAGTATGAGCAAACGGGCATTGCGGATCAATGCCACATGGCTACGATCTGCGCTTGACGCGTCCCGCCTGCCCTGCACGAGGTGCGCGCGCCGGTGCCATGACGAAGCCCCATACCTTGTTCGCCAAGCTCTGGGACGACCACGCGATCGTCGATCTGGACGAGCACACCACGCTCCTGCAGGTCGACCGGCACGTCGTGCACGAGGTGAGCAGCGCCGAGGCGTTCCGCCAGCTCGAGCGCGCCGGCCGCACCGTGGACAGCCCCGCCCAGACGTTCGCCACGCAGGACCACATCGTGTCGACCCGCCCCGGGCGCGACGACGCCACCTACGCAGGCGGCATTGAGTACGTGCGCTTCCTGCGGGACAATTGCGCGCGCCACGGCATCGAGCTGTTCGATGTCGGCGATCCGCGCCAGGGCATCGTGCACGTCGTCGCCGCCGAGCTCGGTCTCGCGCTGCCGGGGAGCACCGTCGTGTGCGGCGACAGCCACACCGCCACGCTCGGTGCCCTGGGTGCGCTGGCGTGGGGTGTGGGCACGTCGGAGGTCGCGCACGTGCTTGCCACGCAGACGCTGGCGCAGCGCAAGCCGCGGTCGATGGAGATCCGGCTCGAGGGCACGCTGCCGCCGCACGTGGTGGCGAAGGACGTGATCCTCGCCATTCTGGGACGCCATGGCGTTGCCGCCGGCGTGGGTTACGCGGTGGAGTATCGAGGATTGGCGATGGGCGCCCTGCCGATGGAAGGCCGCATGACGATCTGCAACATGTCGATCGAGCTTGGCGCGCGCTTCGGCCTGGTTGCGCCGGACGACACCACGTTCGAATACCTGCATGGCCGGCCGTATGCGCCGCAAGGCGCCGACTGGGATCGTGCGATGGTGCACTGGCGCACGCTGTGCACCGACGACGACGCGCCGTTCGACCGCAGCCTCGCGCTCGATGTGGCGAGGTTGAGGCCGCAGGTGACCTGGGGCACGACGCCGGGCGACGTGGTCGCCATCGATCAGCCGGTGCCGGAGGCGGCGAGCCTGCCGGCAGCGCGCCGCGCAGGCTACGACGCCGCGCTGGCGTACATGGGCCTGCGTCCGGGGCGGCCGCTCGAAGGCATGGCCGTCGACGTGGTGTTCATCGGCTCGTGCACCAACGGCCGGTTGTCGGACCTGCGCGCCGCCGCCGCGCTGCTGCGTGGCCGCCGCGTGGCGCGCGGCGTGCGCGCACTTGTCGTGCCGGGATCCACGGCCGTGCGCGCCGCGGCGCAGCGCGAGGGCCTCGATCGGGTGTTCCGCGACGCGGGCTTCGAGTGGCGCGAAGCCGGCTGCTCGATGTGCCTCGCCCTCAACGACGACGTCGTGCCACCCGGGGCACGCTGCGTGTCGACCTCCAATCGCAATTTCGAGGGCCGTCAGGGACCCGGCGCGCGCACGCATCTCGCCAGCCCGCTCACCGCTGCGGCGAGCGCGCTCACCGGCTGCATCGCCGACCCTGCGAAGCTCGCCTGAAGCGCGATGGAGCCCCTGGTCAGACTCACCGGTGTCGTCGCACCGCTGCTGCGCGACAACGTCGACACCGACGCGATCATTCCTGCCGCCTACATGCGCTCGCTCGCCACCGACCCGGGCACCGGCCTGTTCGCGCGCTGGCGCTATCGCGCGGACGGTTCGGAGAGCCCGGGCTTCGTGCTCAACGACCCGCGCTTTCGCGACGCGCGCATCCTGCTCGCCGGGCGGAACTTCGGCTGCGGCAGCTCGCGCGAGAACGCGGTGTGGGCGCTGGCGCGCTTCGGCATCCGCTGCGTGGTCGCGCTGGGCTTCAGCGACATCTTTCGCGAGAACGCGTTGCGAAACGGCCTGCTGCCCGTTGCGCTGCCCGTGAGCAGCCACGCGCGCCTCGCCGCGGCAGCCACGGCCGCAACGCTGACCATGACTGTCGACGTGGCGGGCAGGCAGTTGCTGCTACCGGCCGGCGAGTCGCTCCCGTTCGAGCTGGACGCGCGTCGACAGGCGAGCCTGCTGTCGGGCGCCGACGAGATCGGCGTGACGCTGGCGGCACGTGATCAGATCCGCAGGTTCCGGGAGCGTCACCGGCGCGACAAGCCCTGGCTCTATGCCATCGAACGCGGCGGAGGCCACGAGTGAGCCGCGCCTCGCTGCGCTCGGCCATGGCCGTCGAGCGGCCGCTGGTCACCCCGCTTGCGCATGACGCGCTGTCGGCACGCCTCATCGAGCGCGCCGGCTTCCGCGCCTTTGCGATCGGCGGATCGGCGATGCTCGCGGCGCGCTTCGCGCTGCCCGACATCGGGCTCGCCGCGCTCGGCGAGATGACCGACGGCATCCGCGACATCGCGGCGGTGACGAGCCTGCCGTTCTTCGCCGATGGCGACGACGGCTACGGCGACGTGAAGAGCGTCGCGCGCACGGTCGCAAGCTACGAGCGGCTCGGGGTCGGTGCGATCCTGCTCGAGGACCAGCGACGCGAGCGCAAGCAGCCGCGCGCCGAGCGTGCGAGTGGCGTGGTCGATCTCGCCGAGATCGCGGCCAAGCTTCGCGCGGCCATGGACGCGCGGCGTGAGGCGCAGACGTTGATCATCGGGCGCACCGACGCGTACGGCGCGCTCGGGCTGGACGCGGCGATCGGCCGGGCGGAGAAGTACCTTGCGCTCGGTGTCGACGGCGTGTTCGTGGCCGGCCTCAGGACAGGGGAAGAATACGAGCGCGTCGGCCGCGAACTGAAGGGCGCCATGCTGTCCGCCGCGATGTTCGAGGGCGTGGATACGCCTTGGCTGACGCCCGCCGCGCTCGGCGCGCTGGGCTACTATCACGTTTCCTTCCCCACGTCGCTCATCTTTCGCATCGTCGGCGTGATGGAGCAGGCACTGACTACATTGCGCCGGCATGCCGACGGGGTCGAACCAATGACACCCGCGGCGGACGGCAGCAACAACCGGGCGGCACTCGACGCAGCGCTCGACGTCGCGGCGTGGCGGGAAATCGAGGTCCGCGCGGAGCGGACCGACGCATGAACTGACGCTCGACGGCGCCCGCCACGGCGCAACGGGACGTGCTGGATCAGGATATGCCGCGCCGATGGCGCGCTCAACGAGGAGGATGAAATGAACGTGTTCGCTCGCATCGGTTGGTTTCTGCTTACGCTGGCGGTCGCATTCGGGCTGGTTCCCCGTGTCGCGCTCGCGCAAGACATCGACATCGCCAATTACGGCATCGCGATGAACGGCCTGCCCTTTGTCATCGCCATGAGCAAGGGTTATTTCAAGGAGGAAGGCGCCGGGAACATCACCGGGATCATGACCGATTCGGGCGGTGGAACGACGATTCGCAATGTGATCGCGGGAAACCTGCCCTTCGGCGAATCGTCGCTTGCCGCCGTGGTCTCGGCGATCCAGGGCGGAGCGGACATCAAGATCATCAGCGAGGATGCGAGCCTGGTCACGGACATATCCTTCGTCACAATGCCCGGGTCGCCGGTCAAGACGATCAACGACATCAGAGGCAAGCGGCTGGGATTCACGAATCCCGGCTCGACCACGCAGGCGCTTACGCTGCTCCTGCTGGAAAAGGTAGGGCTCAAGCCCGGCGATGTTACGATGATCGCGACGGGCGGCTTCGGTCCCGGGCTGACCGCCCTCGAGAATGGCGGTGTGGACGTGATGGCGCTCACCGACCCGTTGACGTCGAAGTACGGCAGCAAGTACCGGGTCATCGGATGGGGCAAGGATCTGTTCCCGCCGATGAACAACGTCGTGGGAATCACCACCGCGAAGGCGATCAGGGAGCAGCCGGAAACCCTGCGTGGAATCATCCGCGCGCGCCGCAGGGGTGTGGAATTCATGAGCGCGTATCCCAAGGAAGCCGCCGACATCATCGCCAAGGTGTACAAGATGGAGCCCGCGGTCATCGAGAAGGCGATCAAGAACACCGGTGTTACGGTTGACGGCGTGTCGTACTGGGGGCCGGGCAGGATCAACTACCGGGGCCTGGACAACATGATCCGCGCGCAAAAGCTGGTCGGTGCGGTCAAGGGCGACGTCGACTGGTCGAAGATTGTCGACGAGAGCTTCCTGCCGGACGATCTGAAATCCGGGAAATAGTCGGGCCGGGGTCGGTTGGCGTGGACGAGGAGACGCTTGTCACCGTGCGGGGCGTCTCCCGTGTATTCCAGTCATCGGCTGGAATGCCCGACGTGCATGCGCTCGGTCCCATCGACCTGTCGTTGCCCTCGGGAGAGTTCTTCGCGGTCGTGGGGCCTTCAGGCTGCGGCAAGTCCACGCTGCTGGAGGTCATCGCCGGCCTGTCACCGCCCACGCGCGGTGAGGTGCTCTTCAACGGAAGCCCGGTGCGCGATTCCGTGCCGCAGGGAATCGGCGTGATCTTCCAGGACGACGCGAGCTTTCCCTGGCTCACCGTGCGCGAGAACATCGCGTTCGGCCTGAAGCGCGAGCGCAAGGATGCCCCTACGATTCGGCGGAAAGTCGATGAGGCGCTTCAACTCACTGGGCTGCGCCAGTTCGCTGACGCCTATCCGGCTCAGTTGTCCGGCGGGATGCGCCAGCGCGTGTGCATCGCCCGCACGCTGGTGCTCGAGCCGCGGCTGATCCTGCTCGACGAGCCGTTCGGCGCCCTCGATCAGCAGACCCGGCTGCTCATGGGCGACGAGCTGCTGCGCTTGTGGCGGGAGACCGGCGCAACGATCCTGCTCATCACCCATGCCCTGGACGAGGCCGCGATGCTTTCGGACCGGGTCGGCGTCATGTCGGCCCGGCCGGGAACGTTCCTCGAGATCGTCACGACGAATTGGCCGCGAGACCGTGACAGCACGATCGTCACGAGGCCGGAGTTCGGGGAGATCACGAGCCACCTCTGGAGCCTCCTCCGGGCGCAATCGATGAAGTCGCTGGTCGAAACGGTGTAATCGTGGAGCTATATGCGTCTGCGTAAGGCGACCGCGATCAGGCTGGGGGTGATCCTCGCGGCGATCAGTGTCCTGGAGGCGGCGTGCAGGGCCGGCTTGATCCGCCGCTTCACGATGATTCCGCCCTCCGAGATGGCGCAAAGCCTCGTGAACCTCTTCCGCAGCCCGGAGGTGGTCTCCGACATCGGGCAGACGCTGACGGCGGTAGGCGTGTCGCTCGTCGCGGCGCTTCTCGTCGGGTTCCTGGCAGGCGCGTTCCTGTACGCCGTGCCGCGCGCGCGGCGCATCGCCGACCCCCTGCTCGCCACCTACTATGCCGTTCCGGTGTTCGTCTTCTACCCCCTTTTCATCGTGCTGTTCGGGCTCAACGCCATCCCCAAGACCGTGATCGGGTTCCTGTACGCGTTTGTGGCGATGATCATCAACACGCTGAACGGCCTCGACCGGGTGCCGGCCGTCTTCTGGAAGACGGCGAAGGTGTATCACCTGGGACGCTGGGACACCGCGGCGCACCTGATCCTGCCCTGCGCCGGTCCGTATCTGTTCACCGGCGCCAAGCTGGCCGTCATGTACTCGTTCATCGGCGTCATAGGCTCCGAATTCATCCTGTCGAGCGGCGGGCTGGGCTACCGGATCTCGTTTTCGTACAACAATTTCCAGAGCGATGTGATGTACGGCCTGATCCTGTTCGTGCTCGTCGTGGTCGTTCTGATCAACACGGGCCTGTACGCATGGGAGCGCGTGCTCGTGGAGCGGCGAGGCGGGCGATGAGGACCGAGGCGGCCCGGCTGCGCCCGGCACTGGAGCGCGCGGGGGAGCTCGCGGCGCTGATCGCGTTGCTGCTCGCGGCGTGGCAGCTCATGCACCATGTGGCCGGGGACGTCGCCATGACGACGCCCGCACAAACGGTTCGCTATACCGCGAAGCTCCTTGCGTCGGCCGATTTCTGGCCTCATGCGCGCACGACTGCGAAGGCGTTCACGGCAGCGCTCCTCATCGCCATCACGGCCGGTTCGGCGATTGGAATGCTGCTGGGCTTTCACCGGCTTGCGGGTGAGGTGGCGGAGCCCATGCTCGTGGCCATGTACTCCATCCCGAAGGTCATCCTGTACCCGATCATCCTGCTGGTGTTCGGGCTCGGGCTTCCTGCGGAGATCGCGTTCGGCACCCTGCACGGCATTGTGCCGGTGATGGTATTCACGATGAACGCAGTGCGCAACATCAAGCCGGTGTTCATCAGGACCGGCCGGGTGCTGCGATTGTCCACGTGGACGCTCATGCGGACGGTGCTGCTGCCGGCCGCGTTTCCCGAGATCTTCACGGGGCTGCGAATCGGCTTCTCGGTTACGCTGCTCGGAACCGTGTTGAGCGAGATGTTCGGGTCCAAGCGCGGACTCGGGTTCCTGCTGATGAACGCTCTGGGCGTCAACAACGTGCAGCTCATCATGTCGCTGGCGCTCATGCTGGTGGTGTTCGCGGCGGTATCGAACTCGCTGCTGATGGTGATCGAGCGGCGCGTATATCGCCTCAAGTGAGGGGTGACGCGATGGCGATTTCCCGCGCAGCGGACTATGGCGCAGCCGGGTTCGGAGGCGAGCTGGGCTTTGGCGTGCGCCCGGCCGTGGTGGTGGTCGATCTCATGAGGGCTTACTTCGACCGCTCGTCGCCCATGTACGCGGGGGTGGAGGACGTGCTCGAAGCCTGCCTTCGAGTCGTGGCCGCCGCGCACGCCGCGAGGGCACCGGTCTACCTCACCCGGCAGATCTTCGACGAGCCGGATGACCGCGGCGTCTACGTGCGGAAGGTGCCCGCGTTGAAGCTCCTGCGCCCCGGATCCGGGCTTGCAGAGCTGCATCCCGCGCTTTCAGGGGCGCAGGGCCAGGTTATCGTCAAGCGCTTTCCGAGCGCGTTCCACGGCACAGGATTCGCCGAGCGCTTGTCGGCGCCAGGCGTGGACACGCTGCTGATCCTGGGACTGACGACGAGCGGTTGCATTCGCGCAACTGCGATGGATTGCCTGCTGCACGGCTTGCGCGGCATCGTGATTCGGGAGGCGGTGGGTGACCGCGACCCGGGAGTCCATGAGGCGAATCTGTTCGATATCGATGCCAAGCTCGCCGACGTCAGGGGCGAGAAGCAGGTCGTGGAGTGGCTGCGGTCCGTGGGGCAGATGTGACGAACTTCAATTGGGGTGAGGGTTCGAGGAGAGACCCCTGATGTTGCGCTGTGAGATGTTCAACCGAACCGGCGCAACCGCTTACGTGATACGAAGTTTCACCGTAGCGCCTTCGGCAAACGATTCGCTATGGAACACGGCTTTTCCGTGTACGATTAATTTCATGCCTACACTTCAACTCTCGCCAGACTCCGCATCGCCTCCTCGGAGATCCTTCCAGAACCCATACAGTATGGCTCGACCGTGGCGCGCTGAACGCATTCCTGACCGAACAATTGCGCCAAGTCGCAGGTTGCCAAGGGGCAACGCTCCGAGTCGGTGCCAGTCGCCGGGTTGGCCCGGCTGAGAGCTATCGGACTGCATTCATTTGCACAACGCCTGAACACGCCTGCGCCTGCGGTACAATCACGGCCGCGCGCCTTGGGTTCAAGCCGGTAAGTTCGGTTCCAGCCGCAAGGGTCGTCGCGCGTGTCTTGTTGGCAAGGGTTTCGAGATGACGATGCAGCGATATGAGGCGAACCTTCCGAGCGTCGGCTTGGTGAGCTTCATGAAGTCGCCGATCTGCGAGGATTTCTCCAGGATCGACGCCGACGTCGCGGTCCTTGGCATTCCGTACGACGCCGGCATCGGCTTTCGCCCCGGCACGCGGTTCGGACCGCGCGAGATCCGGAATTATTCGGTGCGCTACAGCACCTGGGGATCCTGGAGGACCGCCGGCTACTGGGACATTAACAGCAAGAAGCGCAAGCTCACGCAGACGCGCATCGTCGACTGCGGCGACGTCGACGTCGCCTACTATGACATCGAGCGCAACATGCGGCTGATCACTCAGAGCGTAGGCGCGATACTCGACCGCAAAGCGCTACCGATTCTCTTGGGAGGTGACCACTCGGTGACCTTTCCCATCGTCCGTGCCTTCGAGCGTTTCGGCCCGCTTGATATCGTCCATTTCGATGCGCATCTCGACTGGATCGACCACGTCGAGGGCATCAAGTTTGCCAACGGCAGCCCCTTTCGGCGGATCAGCGAGCTGCCGTTCATCCGGCACATGACGCACTTGGGCATCCGCGATCTGCGGTCACGCGAGGGCGACTACAACGACGCCTTGAAGTTCGGCGCGCAGATCTTCACGCGGCAGGTGATCCGAGAGCGGGGCACGCAGGCGATCGTCGAAGCGATGCCGGCAATGAACAACATCTACGTCTCGATCGACATCGATGGACTCGATCCATCCATTGCGCCCGGAACCGGCTCGCCGACGGTCGACGGCCTGTTGTACCACGAGGTCCGCGCGTTGCTACAGGGCATCGCGACGAAAGGGCGCGTCGTCGGGTTCGACGTGGTCGAAGTCAATCCTTTCCTCGACCACCACGGCCAGACATCGCTGCTGACAACGACGATGATTGCCGAATTCCTCGGCGCGATTTTCGACCAACCACGGTAAGCGCAAAAAAAGGGTGGGTGGGTGTTCGTCGAAACGGCATGTCCAACAATATTCATTGCGCAGGAGGAAACATGCGACGAGTCATAGGCCTGGTGGTTGCGCTTCTGATTGCCTCGATCGGCTGGATCCAGCCATCGATGGCGGCGGGTACGCTAAAGGTTGCGGTGCCATCCAACCTGAACACGCTGGATCCGGCGAAGACCAAGATCGGCGAAGAGTACATCGTGAATTTTCTCGTGTTCAGCGGGCTCACCGAAATCGACCGCAACGGGAAGACCATACCGGACCTCGCCGAACGGTGGACCGCGAGCGCCGATCTCAAGACCTGGACTTTCTACCTACGCAAGGGCGTCAAGTTTCATCACGGCCGCGAGCTCGACGCGCAGGATGTCATCACGACCGTGCAGCGCATCCAGGACAAGGCAACGGGTTCCGTGACGCGGGTGAACTTCGAACTCATCGACAAGATGGAGGCGCTCGACTCGTACACGGTCCGCTTCACGCTCAAGGCGCCGTATGCCGGACTCGCCGACATCTTCAGCGATCGGCAGGCGCGCATCGTGCCGCGTGATCGGCTCGACACGCTGGCGCGCGCGCCCTCGGGCACCGGGCCGTTCATGCTGAAATCGTTCACACCGGGAGACCGAGTCGAACTCGTGAAGAATCCGAACTACTACGTTCCCGGCGTGCCGCAGCTCGATGCGGTCGTAATGCGAATCATGCCGGAAAGCGCGGCGCAGGCGGCGGCGCTGGAGACCGGTGAGATCGATCTCGTGTGGAACCTGCCGCTCGAAGCGATCGACCAATTCAAGAAGAACCCAAACATCGTAATCGATTCGGTGCCGACGTCGACGTGGGACGGCATCATCATGAACGGCGCGCGCAAGCCGTTCGACGACACGCGCGTGCGCCGGGCGATTTCGCTCGCGATCGACAAGAAGGCGATGGTCGAGCTGGCGCTCTTCGGCTACGGGACGCCGACGCACACGATGATTCCGCCTGGCCATCCGTTCTACAACAACGACCTCAAGATCGGCCCACCGGATATTGCCCAGGCGAAGAAGCTGCTCGCTGAAGCTGGCTTTCCGAACGGCTTCGATGTCACGATGTATACGCCCGTGGGCCGGCCCACGCGTGAGCGCATTGGGCTCGCGGTGCGGGAGATGCTTAAGCCCCTCAACATCAAGGTGGATATCCAGCGGGTTCCGTGGGACAAGTTCATCAGCGAGGTCGAGGGCAAGGAGGCGTTCTACGTCGACGGCTTCTACAGCCGGCCAACGATCGACGCGTCGATCTACCCCTGGTACCACAGCACCGGATCGTGGAACACCACGCTGTGGAATTATAAAAACGCGGAGATGGACAAGACGCTCGATGCCGCCCGCGCGGCGCGCACGGAGGCCGAGCAGAAGGCCAACTACCTCAAGTTCCAGGTGATCGCGCTGGAGGATCCACCGGGCGTCATCCCGTACGTGATCAATCACATGAATGCGTATCGCAAGAACGTCAAGGGCTTTCATTCGAGCCCGATGATGTGGCTCGACCTGCGCACGGTCACGATCGAATAGGCATGGTGGGGGCATTGCATACGCGGGCGCGCGCAGGACGACGGGTCCTTCACCGCGCCCGCGGGTAGCCGCGGCCGGCTTGAAATGGCGTTCTACATCGCGCGACGGGTCGTCGCGATCGGCGTCATCCTGGTCGTCATCTCGATCCTGATCTTCGCGATCACGCAGGCGCTGCCGGGCAACGTCGCGCGGATGATCGCCGGGCAGTTCGCGACACCGGATGTGATCGCCGCCATCGAACTGAAGCTCGGTCTCAACGATCCGCTGGTAACGCAGTACTGGCGCTGGGCTAGTGGAATTCTGTCGGGGGACCTCGGCCAATCGCTGATCATGCAGCGCCCGATCGGCCCGATGCTGCGTGCCGCGCTGGCGCATTCAGCGGTCCTGGCGGCGGTATCGCTGCTGCTGGTGACGATCATCGGCATCGGCCTCGGCATCATCGCGGCTATCAAGCGCAACACCGCCATCGACCACGGCATTTCCGTGATCACGTTCTTCGGCATCTCGGTCCCCGAATTCTTCTGGGGCATCGTGTTGATCCTGGTGTTTGCCGGGTACCTGCGCTGGTTGCCGTCCGGCGGGGCCGGCGATCCGTCTGAGGGATTCGGCGCCCGGCTTTCGCACCTGGTGTTGCCGGCGGCAACATTGACCTTCGCGCTCATCGCGCACGTCTCGCGGATGACCCGATCGAGCATGCTCGAGACGCTGCGCAGTCCCTATATCCTCTATGCCCGGGCCAAAGGCCTACCCGAGCGGGTCGTGCTAATGCGGCACGCGCTGCGCAACGCGCTGTTGCCCACGATCACCGTGCTCGCGATCGATGTCGGGTGGCTGATCGGCGGCATCGTGGTCGTCGAAACCGTCTTCTCGTTTCCCGGGTTGGGACGCCTGCTGCTGTTCGCCATCGAACGGCGTGATCTGCCGCTGATCCAGGCCAGCATGCTCGTCGTCGCGGCGATTTACTGTTTTGCCAATCTGGCGGCCGATCTCCTTTACGCGTACTTCAATCCGAAGATTCGTTATGGCGGAACTGCTCGCTGATACCGCGCTGCGGCCAGCCGCGCGGCAGCGCCGTCGGACCCGCGTACCGGCATCCCTCGTCTGGGGCGCGATCATACTCGCGGTCATCGTCGGCCTCGCTGCCGCGGCCGCGTTCATCGCGCCGTATCCGTATGACGAGATGAACATCCTGGTTCGACTCAAGCCACCCAGCACCGCGCATTGGTTCGGGACCGACGAATATGGACGCGACGTCCTGAGCCGGACGCTGGTCGGCGCGCGTCCAACGCTGATCATGGGATTTGGAGCGACGGCCTTCAGCCTGTTGATCGGCGTGCCGCTGGGACTGGTGGCCGGCTATCGGCGCGGCCGCATCGACGAGGCCATCATGCGAGCCACCGATGTCCTGATGTCATTTCCACCGATCCTGCTCGGTCTCCTAGTGCTTGCCGTAACCACGCCTGCTTTGTGGAAAGCGATGCTCGCCGTGGGCGTGGTTTACATTCCGCCGATCGTCCGTCTCGCGCGCAGCGTGACGCTGGACATCGCGCAGGAGGAGTTCGTCCTCGCGGCGCAGGCACGCGGCGATACCGCGCGGTACATCCTGATCGCCGAAATCCTGCCGAACGCCTGGCCCCCGATCGCGGTGGAGGGCAGCCTGCGGATCACCTTCGCCATTCTGCTTGGCGCCGCACTCAGCTTCCTCGGCATGGGCGCGCAGCCGCCGACGGCCGACTGGGGACTGATGATCAGCGAGGCGCGTGCGTTCATCGAGCGTGCGCCATGGATCACGCTGGCGCCGGGCATCACCATGTCCGTGACCGTGGTCGGCATTAACCTCCTGGGCGATGGCTTGCGCGAAGTGCTCGATCCACGAATGAGGACGACCAAAGCGTGGTGAGTGTCGCGACGCTGGCGCCGTCGCCCGTCCTCGAGGTCCGGTCGCTGACGGTCAGCTACGCGGCGCGCGGCGCGCGTGTCTCGGCGCTGCGCGATGTCGGTTTTTCGATCGCGGCCGGAGAGACGCTGGCCCTGGTTGGCGAGTCGGGTTCGGGCAAGAGCACGATGTCGCTCGCCATCATGGGCTTGCTTGCGCGGGAGGCAACCGTCCATGGCGGGAGCATTCTGTTCAAGGGCCGCGATCTGCAGGAGTTGACGAGCGCGCAACGCCAGGCACTACGGGGCGATCAGAACAGCATCGTTTTCCAGGACCCGTTCACGTCGCTTAACCCGAGCCTGCCGATCGGGCTGCAGGTCGCGGAGCCATTGATCTTTCATCGCGGCATGGCGCAAGCGCTCGCGCTCGAGAAAGCGGTCGATGCCTTGGCGGAAGTGGGCCTGCCGCAGCCCCGCGAGATTGCCCGCGCCTATCCGCATCAGTTGAGTGGCGGAATGCAACAACGCGCACTCATCGCCACGGCGCTCATCTGCGACCCGGCGCTGGTGATTCTCGATGAACCGACGACCGCGCTAGATGTGACGGTGGAAGCCGAGATTCTCGATCTGCTGGACGAATTGCGTCGGCGCCGCAGTCTCAGCCTGCTGTTCATCACCCACAACCTGGGCCTCGTCAACCGGATCTGCGATTCGGTGTGCGTGCTGTACGCCGGCAGCGTGCTCGAATACGGTCCCACCGCCGACGTGTTGCGCCGGCCCGCGCATCCGTATACCAAGGGCCTGCTCTCGTCGATGCCGCGGCTCGATCCGGCGCACCGTTACGCGCGCCTGCACCCGATCGCAGGAAAATTCCCGGATCTCACTGACCTTCCGGCCGGGTGCATCTTTCATCCGCGCTGCGCCCATGCCGAGCCGGCATGCCGCGAGATCGCGCAGGCCCTCGTCCACGTCGACCCGGCGCGTCAAGTTCGCTGCTGGAAATGGCAATCGATCACCGACGCGGATGCACCGGGCACCATTGCCCGGCAGCACGAAAAGGCGCCTGCGGCGCATGCAAACCCGGTCGGCGCCTTGCTCGAGGTCAGCGACCTGACCAAGGTCTATTCGCTCGCAAGCCGGCTCGCCCGGTCGCGGCTTGCCTTTCCGGCGACCCGGTTGACGCTCCCCTGGTTTCGCCTCGACACACCGAAAGTGCCCGCCGTTGACGGGGTGTCGTTGTCGATCCGGTCCGGCGAGACGCTCGGGCTCGTGGGCGAGAGCGGATGCGGCAAGTCGACGCTGGGCCGCTGTATCGTTCGCCTGCTCGAGCCGTCGGGCGGCTCCATCGTCTTCGGCGGACAGGACATCAGTCATCACGGTCGGCGCCAATTGCGGTCGTTTCGCGGTCTGGCGCAGATCGTGTTCCAGAACCCGGTGTCGTCGCTCAATCCGCGCAAGACGGTGGGGGCGGCCGTCGGTCGCTCGCTGGCGAATTTTTCCGGACTCGCCCACAAAGCCGCGCGTGCGCGCCTCGATCAGATCCTCGAACAGGTGGGCCTCGCGGCAAGCTATGCCGACCGCTATCCCCATCAGCTGAGCGGCGGCGAACGTCAGCGCGTCGGTATCGCGCGCGCGCTGGCCACCGGTCCGCAGTTCATCGTCTGCGATGAGCCGGTCTCCGCGCTCGACGTCTCGGTCCAGGCGACGGTGCTGAACCTGCTGGCCGACCTGCGCGACGAGCTTGGTCTCTCGTACCTGTTCATCTCGCACGATCTCGCCGTCGTCGTGCACATCGCCGACCGCATTGCGGTGATGTACGCGGGCGTCCTGTGCGAGGAGGGACCGACCGACGCTGTGCTCGCGCCGCCGTATCACCCGTATACCGAGATCCTGTTGTCGGCAATCCCGTCGCCCGACCCCGGAGTTAAACACCCACGGATACGACCGCACGCCGCTGCCGCCGGCGTGGACCGACCGACGCGCGGATGTTGTTTCCAGAACCGATGCGGGCGCAAGCTCGGGAGAATCTGCGAGGACACGACCCCGCCGATGATCGATGCGGCACCCGGCCACCGCATTGCGTGCCACATTCCCCTCGCGGAACTGAGAGCCGTGCCGCCGGTTCTTCCGGGTCGCCAATCGCCGGTTTCCGGGGCGCTCGTCGGATGACCCGGCCACGACACTCCGACCGGATGCGCGGGCTGCTGTTCTTGCTGGTAGGCACGGCGCTGGTCGCGATCATGGACGCGCTGGTCAAGCTGCTCAGTACGTCGTTCGGCACGCTGCAGATCGTCTGGGGGCGATACACGACGCAGGCGATCCTCCTGTTCCTGGTGATCGCGCCTCACCGCTCGATGCTCCGGTTGCGAACGCGACGGCTGCCGTTGCATCTGTTCCGCGCGTGCCTGCTGCTGGCCGCGACCGTCATCTTCTTCGCCGCGCTGAAGACGATGTCGCTGGCCGATGCGAATGCCGTTTTCTTTTCATCGCCGCTGCTCATCACGGTGTTTTCCGGATGGCTTCTGGGTGAGGCGGTCGGCGCGCGCCGCTGGGCCGCCGTGGCAGCAGGATTCGCGGGCGTGCTGCTGGTCATCCGGCCGGCGTCGGGGGTGCTCGGCTGGACGGCGGTGCTACCGCTGCTCGCGGCTGTTTGCTCCGCGCTGTACCACGTTACGACGCCGCTTCTGGCGCGCACCGAAGATCCCGCCAACACACTCTACTTCACGGCGTTGGTTGCCGGCGTCGGCCTGTCGGTCATCGTGCCCTTCTTCTGGACGCCGTTGACCGCGGCGGGGCTGCTCAGCCTCCTGCTAATCGGGACACTCGGGACGGCAGGCCATTTTTTTCTGATTCGCGCATTCGAGATCGCGCCGGCGGCGACGCTTTCGCCGTTCATGTATGTCTACCTGATCTGGGCAACGGGCCTCGGCTGGCTCATCTTTTCCGATATGCCGGGCCTCTCGACGATTCTCGGTGCACTCATCATTTTCGGCAGTGGTCTCTATGTTTATCGGCTGCCGGCTTCCACGGCTGGCGCGGCCAAACTCTCGCCGTCCGATGCGGTGCAGGGACCTCCCTGACCACAATGCGCGCAACGCAGCGATGTCGAGTGGCGCAGGTCCATCGTCAGTAGGATATCCGGACGTCACACGTCGTTGCCGATTGGCAGGGCCCGTTGCTTGCGGCATGATGGGCGTCCCCGCTCCAACCACCCCGAGACCGACCGCATGAACAGGAAGATTGATATCCCCGCCAACTACGTCACCGGCGTGCTCGGTGCCGCCGGCGGTTATGACGAGGGGCATCTGATCGCAACGGATGATTATCGGCGCATCTGCGGGATCGCGACCTTCCTGAAGGCGCCGTTACTGAACGACGTGGCCAATCCGACGGTTGGCATCGTCGGCATTCCGTTCGACGGCGGCAGCTCGCGCACCGCGGGAGCGCGGTTCGGTCCACGCGGAGTACGCGACATCAGCTTCCGGGTGAGTGGCTACAACGCGGAACTCGACGTACGCCCGCATGAGATGCATAGCATTGTAGACTGTGGCGATATCCTCGTTTCCCCGTTTTCGATCACGGATACCTATCGCTCGATCGAACGGGCTCTCAAGTCGCTGCTGGACAAAGGGATCATCCCCGTCTCCGTCGGCGGTGACCATTCGGTCACGCTGCCGCTGCTGCGGGCGATGTATGCACGGCACGGTCCACTGGCCGTCGTGCATTTCGACGCGCACTGCGATGTCTCCGACACCCAATTCGGATCGCCGTATCACTACGGCAGCGTCTTTCGCCGCGCGGTCGAGGAAAAACTCATTGCCCCGGGCAAGATGGTTCAGATCGGAATTCGCAAGCACTATCACAAGGGCGAACTGGATTTCGGACGGGCCAACGGTTTCGAGCACATCACGTCCCGCGACCTCAAGGCGATGGGCGCGGACATCCGGTCGAAGCTCGCGGCGCGACTGACCCGACTCAAGGGACACAAGGTCTATGTGACTTTCGACATCGATTTTGTCGATGGTGCGACGGCTCCCGGCGTCGGCAGCCCGGAGCCGTTTGGTCCGAACAGTTTCGAGGCCGTGGAAGCGCTGCGGGCGGCGACGGTCATTGCCGACGGTATTGTCGGACTCGATCTGGTCGAGGTCTCGCCGCTGCACGACGTCAGCCACATGACGACCTATCTGGCCGCTCAGCTGGTCTTCGAGATGGTGTCGATCATTCCGGCGACACGGCAGCTCTGAACTTGCAGAGAACGCGTCCAGGTCGTTGCCGACGCTGCCCCGATACCCCGTTCATTCGCTGAGCCGACTTTCAACAAACCGAACCCCGCCTGGAGAACACCCGCCATGTCGTTTCCCCTGACCGTCCCGCCGAAACACGGCCACCCGACGCTCCTGTACTCGCGTCTCGCCACCGACCTCGACCATCTTGACGCGCACATCGCGGTGCTCGGCATCCCGTTCGGGTCGCCTTACACCGCCGAAGAGGTGACCAACGACCAGACGAAGGCTCCGACGGCCGTGCGGCAAGCGAGTGACCGTATCATTCGCTCGCCCGAGCGCTGGGATTTCGATCTCGGCGGCCCGCTCTTCGACGGGCGGGACATCAAGTTTGTCGACTGCGGCGACGTTCCCGCCGATGCCCGCGATCTCACGAGCCACTACCGCCGCGCCGAACAGGCGGTGCGCAAGATTCTCGGCGCCGGTGCGCTGCCCATCATCATCGGCGGCGATCATGGCGTGACGATACCCGTGCTGCGGGCGTACGAGGGGCTAGGAGGACCCATTACGCTCGTGCACATCGATGCCCACCTCGATTGGCGGGACAACGTCAACGGCGTGACAGACGGGTATTCGAGCCCGATCCGGCGGGCGTCGGAGATGCCCCACATCGACCAGATCTTCCAGATCGGCCTGCGCGCACAGGGCAGCGCGCGGGCGGAGGAGGTCGCCGCGGCGCTCGCCTACGGTTCACATCTCATCACGGCGTACGAACTCCACGACGTCGGCATGGAGGCGGTCCTCGACCGCATTCCGAGTGGCGGTCACTACTACCTCACGATCGATGCTGACGGCATCGACCCCACGATCATGCCGGCCGTGTACGGCCCAGCGCCGGGGGGTGTCACCTTTGTGCAGGCGCGCAAGCTGATCCACGGCTTGGTCAAGAAGGGGCGAGTGGTCGGCATGGACATCGTCGAGATCACCCCGTCGCTCGACGTGAACCGCATCACCAGCATCACGGCCGGGCGTCTCATCGTGAACCTGATCGGCGCGGCGGTGCGGGCCAATTATTTCGAAGGCGCCCGACCCGAAGCGGACCGCTAATTAGTACATTGGGTCATCGCGGAAAAGTGTGGTTCGATTCCTGGGGTCGATCGGCCTGAAAGGCGCATGAATGCTGGATTCCCGCCTTCTTGAGGGATGGGGAAATTTGGCATGATGTTCCGATGTCTACTTCATCGAAGCCAAAGCGTC
>DASVPH010000195.1:0-17328 GCA_036382945.1 Casimicrobiaceae bacterium | reverse complement strand
CGCTAACGAGATCACGCGCAGCACAGCCTGGATTTCCATTTCGACCTTTCGATAGCGCCCAAGCTGGTAGCCCAGCCCGCTGCCCCGCTTCACCCGCCTGCTCGAGCTATTCGCTGCGCCGAGCGCCTTGCATTCATCGCCGTTTGGCCAGCAACGCATACGTGAGAGCAAGCCCGACAGGCTCCTAGCTAGACTGTTCCCGCGGCCTGACCCCCGCCTCGATGAGGTCATCCGCTCGCTGGCCGGCCTGACGGAACGGGTGAGCGAGCTCGTTGACCAGGTCGAGGAGTTGAAGAAGGAACGCAAGACAAGAGCTGAGCGGATCCGCGTCGCGACGCGCCCTGGTCCGCCTCAGGCGGACACCGGCTCTTTCGCGCCGTGATGACCGTTCTTCCGGCCAGCCAGCCCGGGAGCGCGGTCGGCCAGTCGCTGATTGCCGCGGTCTCGGCGTCGTTGAAAGCGGCGCGGAACTGGACGAAGAGATCGAGCAGGCGGGTGAAGCGGGGCAGCGGGCTGGGCTACCAGCTTGGGCGCTATCGAAAGGTCGAAATGGAAATCCAGGCTGTGCTGCGCGTGATCTCGTTAGCGGGTTTCGTGTCGATCAGGTTCCGCAGTCGGCGACCGGTTGGGATGCCCGATAGCGGACCGTCACCAACTACTGGTGTGGGTCGAAGCAGTTACCCGATCGCGTCCTCTAAGTACGGACCACCTCTCGGTACCGGTGACAGCTCACGAGGTGATCGTTGACCAAGCCAGTCGCCTGCATAAAGGCGTAGCAGATCGTCGATCCGACGAATCGGAAACCGCGTTGCCTGAGCGCGTCGGACAACGCGTCGGACTCGCGTGTGCGCGCCGGGACGTTGCGCAGCGAGCGCCAGCGGTTGATCTTCGGCGCGCCGCCGACGAAGCTCCACGCGAAGCGATCGAGGCTGCCGGTCTCGCGCTGCAGCTCGAGAAGCGCTTGCGCATTGCTCACCGCGCTTTCGATCTTGAGTCGGTTGCGCACGATGCCGTCGTTGGTCAGCAGACGATCGATGCGGCGGCGGTCGAAGCGCGCGACTTTGGCCGGATCGAATCCGGCAAAAGCCTCGCGATACGCATCGCGCTTGTTGAGGATGGTCTGCCACGAGAGGCCGGCCTGCGCGCCCTCGAGGATCAGGAATTCGAACAGGAGCCGATCGTCGTGCACGGGCACGCCCCACTCCTCGTCGTGGTAGGCGATCATGCGCGGGTCGGTGCCGGCCCAGCCGCAGCGGCGCGTTTCGTTCATGGGGGTCTCCTTATCACGGTATTATCGCCGGGCTCCCTTCGACTTCGTGTCCTGCCCCGACAGCGGGGTCAAGGACAGCCCCGCCACCCTTGAACGCGGCGCTGCACAGCGGCAAAATGCTCTCGTGGTTCCTTGGCTACGTTCCAGCTCGCTTTTCCCTCCGATAGACGCCGCGCTCGACGACCCGAACGGGTTGCTCGCGGCGGGAGGGGATTTGTCGCCCGAGCGCCTGCTCGATGCGTACGGTCACGGCATCTTCCCCTGGTACAACGGCGGCCAGCCCATCCTGTGGTGGAGTCCCAATCCACGGATGGTGCTGTTCGTCGACGAGTTCAAGCTCGCGCGCTCGTTGCGCAAGGTGGTGCGCCAGCAGCGCTTCGAGATCCGCGTCGACACGGCATTCAGGCAGGTGATGCTCGGCTGTGCCGAGCCGCGTAACGGGCAGAGCGGAACCTGGATCACGCCGCAGGTGATCGACGCGTACACGGCGCTGCACGCACAGGGGCACGCGCACTGCGTCGAGTCGTGGCGCGATGGCAAGCTCGTCGGAGGCCTGTACGGGGTGGCGGTCGGGCGCATGTTCTACGGCGAGTCGATGTTCGCGCGGGAGAGCGATGCATCCAAGGTGGCGCTGGTCAAGCTCGTGGCGACGGTCAAGCGTCTGGACATGCCGCTGATCGACTGCCAGCAGGAAACCGATCATCTCGCACGCTTCGGAGCGCGGCCGATCACGCGGCGGGCGTTTGCGGGCTGGCTCGCGCGGTTGATAAACTCACCGGCCCCGGCCGGGACTTGGGCCGAGGCTGCGGCGGCCGCTCCCGACGCGCCATGACCAAGCTCAACGATCTGCCGCTCGCGGCGTTGCAGTTCTACGCCACCGCGCCGTATCCGTGCAGCTACTTGCCGGAGCGGGCAGCGCGCTCGCAAGTGGCCACACCCAGCCACCTGATCGATACGCGGGTCTACGGTGAGCTCGTGCGGCTGGGCTTTCGTCGCAGCGGCGCGTTCACCTATCGTCCCTATTGCGATCACTGCCGCGCGTGCGTGCCGGTGCGCGTCCCGGTGGCGAGCTTCCAACCGAACCGCGCGCAGCGGCGCTCATTGCGCAAGCACGGCACACTCACGGCCATGCAACGCAATCTCGCGTTCGACGTCGAGCATTACGCGCTGTATCTGCAGTACCAGCGCCACCGTCATCCCGGCGGCGGCATGGATCAGGACAGCCGCGAGCAGTACCAGCACTTCCTTCTGCACAGCAACGTCAAGACCGATCTGTTCGAGTTTCGCGAGGAAGGCCGGCTGCGTATGGTGAGCCTGGTCGACCGGCTGCACGACGGACTCTCGTCGGTGTACACGTTCTACGATCCCGATGTTCGGGGCGCGAGCTACGGCACTTACAACGTGCTCTGGCAGATCCAGCGCTGCCACGAGCTGCAACTCTCGTATCTGTATCTCGGCTACTGGATCGCGCAGAGCCGCAAGATGGCCTACAAAGCGAGCTTCAGGCCGATTGAGGGGTTGGTGGAGGGGGTGTGGAGGAGGGTGTAGAAGAACGATGTAGCCTCTGCGCGTCAACAATCAGGAAAGGGGGCTTGGCAGGCGCATGATCAAGAACGTTACGATCCACAAGGTCGTCCTCGAGCGGACTCTATATACTCCACCGCCCCGTTTGCAGCCCATGATTGAGGCGGCAGAGGCGGGCCAGCCGCTGGAACCAGCGCTGGAGATGATCGTTAAGACGCTTGGGTTCGACAGCTTTATGTTTGGCATGAGCGCCTGCCCTCAGCTCGATCACGAGAGCCAGATTTATGTGTTTACCACCCTCCCGATCGAATGGGTCATCCGATACGACGAGATGTCGTATGTGGAGATTGATCCGCGAGTGTTGAAGACGCGCGATAGCGTGCTGCCATTGGTGTGGGATTCGCAGAGCGAGCGCGGCAAGGATGACGCCACCGACGCCTTCCTGGACGATGCCGCTCGTCACGGGATATCGAGCGGTTTCGCCGTCGAATACAACGACACACATTACGTCCGCGGCCTGATGGCGCTCAACTCGGCCAACCCGGTAATCGACAACGATCGTCGTGCGGCGATTGCACCGAACCTCGGCGACATGTTGGCGCTCGGCCTGTACTTTCACAACATCTTTCGCAGGGGTGTCGTAGATCAGGGCGTACCTCCGCTGGCGCGTGGCTCGGCCCTGAGTCAGCGGCAGCGCCAATGCCTCGAGCTAGCGGCGCGCGGGCTGACGACCGAGGACATTGCGTCCAAGCTAGCAATTTCACAGCGTACCGCGCAGTTTCACTTCGACTGCATAAGGACGAAGCTCGGAGCAATGAATCGCCAAGAAGCAGTAGCGAAGGGGATCGCTCAGGGGGTTATCAACGCGTAGGTCGCCTCCGTCGGCCCGCGCGCCCCATGGAATGTGTTGTTTCGTTGCTACAGGGATGCAGGCCTAAAAGGCCTAGCTGGGCCAAGCCAGGCCTAGGCTTGGCCTAGATAGGCTCCTTCTAGCTCTAGACATAGACGCCTTCACCCAAAGGCGTTCTCGGTTGAAGAATTCGTGCCATATTCTTGGCACGTGCTGGAATAGTCTCCTACGATTATTCGTAAATTCATGGGTTTGAACGACAAATCTAAGGCGAAGTCGAACATAGATTCGGTGCGGTCCGCCAAGCGGACATAGGCCACTTTGTTCCCTACCGCGTGACGGGCTGCTACGGGCTGCCCGGACGAGTTCCGTCCAAAACCGACGCTTGGCGTCACAAGTTGACAAAACTTGACATGAATCAGTTGTCGGCTGACCAATTTGTTTGCCACAATGCAGCACGGGTGAGTTTGTTTTCGATCCGGGGGAGTACGTCATGAATGCCGCTGCGAACGTCGTTGTAAACGCCGTTGCTGAAGTCAGGTTGTTCCCACAAACGCATGTCCCACAGTTCAATCAGCTCGAAACCCGCTTCGATCCGGAATTTGGGGTCTTGTGGGGTTTCATGGATCCGAAGCCGCGACCAACGTTCAATCCAGCATTGCTGACAGAGCTGCGCGGCTTCGTGGACGCCATTGTCCAACCGGGAGGGTTGATCTGGCACGAAGGAACCCAGCGAGCGATCAACTATGCAGTGATCGCGTCGAAGGTACCGGGTGTTTTCAACCTCGGTGGTGATTTGGCGCTCTTCCGGGAAGCCATCTCAAAGCACGACAGGGACATGCTCGTCCAGTACGGTCGCAAGTGTGTCGATAACCTATATCCATGGTCGTGCAATTGCGACTTGCCACTAACAACGCTTGCTCTCGTTCAAGGCGATGCGCTCGGTGGGGGCTTCGAGTGCGCCCTATCCGCATCGGTTTTGGTCGCCGAAGAATCCGCGCGAATGGGGTTTCCGGAGATATTGTTCAATCTCTTCCCTGGGATGGGCGCCTACAGTTTCCTAGCCCGCAAAGTTGGGCGTCGGATCACAGAAGAGCTCATCACGAGCGGCAATCTCTACACGGCGAGACAGCTTTACGACTTGGGCGTCGTCGACGTGTTGGCTCCAGACGGCGCCGGCGACGCTGCTGTCTATAGCTTTGTCAGGAGACACGCCAAGGCGCCGAACGGACGCCGCGCGATTGAGATGGTCCGTCGGGAAGTGGAGTCGGTAACACATGACGAGCTAATGCGCGTGGTCAGCATCTGGGCGGACGCTGCGCTGCGTTTGACGGACCGAGATCTGCGGCTCATGGAACGACTCGTCCGGGCGCAGAATAAGTCCACGGACGGCGGGCAAGCCACTGCGACCGTTACGCCGATCCAACGCGCTACAAGCGCATTGAACTAGCTTCGCGTCTGACGCCGCCGCTCCTCGAGGTGTTGATCGAGGACGGTGAGTGTGGCATTAACGGCTTGGGTGAGTTCCTGGGTCCACGCCGAGGCGCGGAGGCGAAGCATGTCGTAGCTCGCTTTCTCGAACCGGATGGCGAGTTGTACTAATTGCGTCGCACCCACGCTGCCGGCGCCACCTTTCAATGCGTGCGCCGCGTCCTTGACATCCTCGTACCGACGGCTGGCCAATCCATCGCTGATCGCCTTCAGCAAGCGGTCGGTATCGGATCGAAAGCCACGCAAGAGCCTCTCGACAAAAGTGGGATCACTCGACAACCGACCGAGATCATCAAGAACTCTCTGATCGACCGTAGGCGTATCGATCACAGTTAGTGCCCGACGCTCCTCTGAACGTATCGGTGGCAACGATTTGCCGACCAGATCGGCGGTTTCCGCGAGGTGCCGCTCTATAGCATCAAGGAGGCTAGTTGCACGTATCGGCTTGGGAATGAACTCAGAGCACCCCGCCTTCTGGCACTCCGCGATTATGTCGGTACTGACGTTCGCAGAAAGAATGAGAATCGGAATCGGGGTCTGCGTGGTGTACTGGTAAAGTTTCAAGGCTTCTAGCCCACTTACGACAGGCATCGAGAGGTCGAAAAGCGCCAGATCGAAGCTCCCTTGCTCGAGAGCCTCTAGCGCGGCTTCACCGTTATCCACGATCGTCGCGTGATGCCCGCCGCTTTCGAGAATCATCTGCGTTACGCGCTGATTTGTCGGATTGTCCTCGGCGACCAATATGCGTGCCCCCCGAATCTTCGTGACCTTCGCCGGCTGCTGCGCGGCGAGCGCCGCGGCAGTCGAAGATAGACGCGCCGTTTCCGCAACTTCCGCAGTAAGGTCGAGCCCAATTGGCTCCGCATACGGCAGCGATATCTCAAACCAGAACGTGCTCCCCACGCCGACTGCGCTGGTCAAACCGATCTGCCCGCCCATCAGCACTACAAGCTGGCGCGCGATCGTGGTCCCGAGTCCAGTTCCACCATATACGCGGGTGATTGAGTCGTCCGCCTGCGCGAAAGGTTCGAAGATCGCCGCTTGCTTCTCAGGCGGTATGCCAATGCCGGTATCCTGAACTTCGAAGCGGATGCGCGCATCCAAGAGGGTTTCGCTAACGAAATTGACTCGCAGCGTAACTTCTCCACGCTCGGTAAATTTGAACGCATTCGCAAGCAAGTTCAGTAGCACCTGACGTAGATGGTGGCTGTCACCGGAGAACCAGCGCATTGCTTGCGGTGATATGTGAGTGTTGACCGCGAGGTCCTTATAACGTGCCTGAGGTAACACGACCTTGACGGCGCTTGTCAGTAACTTGCCGAGATCGAACGGTTGCCGCTCAATCTGAACGCGACCAGCTTCGATCTTTGCCATATCCAGCACATCCTCGATCTGCGCAAGCAGAAGGTGTGCGGAAGTACCAAGCGTGCTGATGATCTCACGCTGCGTTTCGTTCAAATCCGTTTCGCGCAGGACATCGGCCATTGCGATGACGCCGTTGAGTGGCGTGCGCATTTCGTGGCTGACGATGGCGAGGAACCGGCCCTTCGCCTGGTTAGCTTCGTCGGCGCGCTTCCTTTCTCTCTTGAGACGCTCCGCAAGAAAGCCGACGTAGAACGGCAGGACTGTCAGGGCGACCAGAAAAGTGACACCAAGGGTCAAGTACTCCGACCAAAACGGCGACAACAACAATACGAGGCCAAAGCCCGCTATAGCCATCGCCTGGCAGGCAAGAAGGTAAACCCGGCCAAAGCGAATCCCGTTCCCGAACGTGATGAATAAATAAACAAAGAGCACAACTGCGCCACCCTCGCCCAGCCGTATCATGGCGTAGGTAGTTACTGCGTTGTCCACGACCATGCCGAGGAAGCGTCGCGCGAGGGAACCATTGGGCATGCTGAGAACGCGTAGCGCCAGGCCGACGCTGAAAAGGACGAAACCGGCTGCGACTGCGAGGACCTCCGCTTCGTCGGGTCGCATTGCGTGATCCCGCAATACGTACCAAGCGATGTAGGCAAGAACGAGCCCGCCGATGCCGACACGTAGTAGCGCCTGCTCGCGCTCGGGACCGCGTGATGCCGCGAGCGTCGCCTTCAGCCCATCGCGGGTGAGCCAGCGCTGCGCTTGAGCGATCAAGATCGCACGGATTCGACTGTAGAATGAGGTAAGGCGCATATTGTAGCGCTTCCCGATAACTCCTTCGTCAGCAAGTTTCTGTGCCCTCAGCCGAGGCAGCCGGCGCCGCTACCGCGCTGGAATTAGTGACCCCGCACGAGTTCACGCTCGCTGCAGCGGACGGATATCCGCTAGCAGCGCGGTTATGGACGCGCGGCGAAGGCGCGCAACCGCTCGCCGTAGCTCTTGTCAATGCCGGCGCCGGCATCAGTTCGGCTTACTACGACCGCTTCGCGCATTTTCTCGCAGCCAGAGACGTCCCGACCCTCGTATACGATTACCGCGGAATAGGGCGCTCGCGGCCCCGCTCCCTGCGGGGCTTCGCCGCGTCAGTTGAAGACTGGGGAAGCAAGGATTGTGCCGCCGCTCTTGAGTGGCTTGGCGCGCGGTTTCCAGGGGCGCGCCGGCTGGTGGTTGGCCATAGCGTTGGCGGGTTTGTGACGGGGTTCGTCACTAACGGTCCTATGATCGACCTGTTACTCCTCGTTGGCGCTCATACGGGATATTGGCGGGACTATGCGCCTCGGGCACGCGTGGGCATGTATCTGCTGTGGCACGTGACGATGCCGATTCTGGCGAGGCTCGTTGGATACTTTCCCGGCCGGCGTATACACCTGCTCGAGGACTTACCGGCAGGCGTCGCGATCGAGTGGGCGAACCGAAGGCGAGCTGACTTCTGGTGGAACCTGCGAACGGAAGATGGTCAGCCAGACAGCGCGCGAATCGAGGAGCTGGTTGGCAGATTCCTAGGCATCCACGCGCGAACGTTGGCGCTAAGATTTACGGACGACGCGTTTGCGACCGAGGCGTCGACCGATCGCATGCTTGGATTGTTTCGAAACTGCAACGCAACGCGGCTCGTCATCGGCCCGCCGGATGTCGGTGGCCAGAAAATCGGCCACTTCGGCTTCTTCCGTTCCCGGTTTCGCGGTACCCTCTGGCCGCGCGTCGTGGAATGGTTGCGTGCGGAGGAGGACGCAGAGTCCGCGACTTGATTGGCGTGCGCGCTATACCCCTGCGCTGCGTTCAAGCATCCGCATACTCCGCCTGTATCTCCCTCACCCTCTCCGCATTCGTCACGAAGGCGTCGACGCAGTTCGTGTCGAAGTGCTTGCCCTTCTGCGACTGGAGGTAGGCGAGGCCTTCGTCGATGGTCCAGGCCGGCTTGTAGGGGCGCTCGCTGACCAGCGCGTCGAAGACGTCGGCGATGGCAGCGATCCTGGCCACGATCGGGATGTCCTCGCCGTGCAGCCCGGTCGGGTAGCCGGTGCCGTCGTACTTTTCGTGGTGCCCCAGCGCGATGATCGCGCCCATGGAGAGATATTTCGAGGGGCTCCCCTTCAGGATGTCATAGCCGATGCGCGGGTGGCTCTTCATCACCGCGTCTTCCTCGGGCGAGAGCGGGCCTTGCTTAAGCAGGATGGCGTCGGGGATGCCGATCTTGCCGATGTCGTGCATCGGCGCGGCGAACTCCAGCACGTGCACCGTCTCCGGCGCGAGCCCGATGTTGGTCGCGATCAGCGCCGAGTACTTGCCCATGCGGGCAAGATGATTGCCCGTGGTGCGGTCGCGGAATTCGCCCGCCTTGGCGAGCTTCGCGAGCGTCTCCAGCTCGCGCTCATGGATCTCGGCCACAGACTTGTCGACCTGGTACTGCAGCACGCGCGCCTGGTCCGAGAGCACGATCTTGTGCCGGCGGAGCTCGAGCAGGTTGGCGCAGCGGGCACGCGTCTCGTGCTCGTCGAGCGGCTTGATCAGGAAGTCGGTGGCGCCGGCTTCGAGGGCTTCGTAGCGCACGCGCCGGTCATCCACCACCGTGATCACCACGATCGGCACGTCGACGCAGTGGGGCAGGCCGCGGAGCTGGCGCACGAGCTGCACCCCGTCGAACTCCGGCAGCTTGTAGTCGGTGAGGATCATGTCGACGCGGTTTTGCCGCGCGTACTCCAGCGCGCGGCTGGGCGTGTCGAACAGCTCCAGGTTGAGCTTGCCGTCGATCTGCCGGACGATCTCCGCCAGCAGCAGGCGGCTGCTGAACAGGTCGTCGATGATGACCACGGTATTGCGCTGGGCGCGGGCGAGAGCAAGCTCGGCGATGACCCCCGATTTCGACGAGCTGCGTTGGGCCAAACTCATAGGCTGACCTTTCGGTGCTGAACCCCGGACCCGCCGGGGCAACAAGTAACATACCGTCGACTGTTTGTTGTTATTTGTCGAAGGCCTGCGATGGCAGGCTGACTCTTGTGGCCCCGGAACAGGGTCGGCCGAGAAGGATGCCGACCGCACGAGATGGCGCGGTCACGCGACCGACGCCAGACGGCCATTGCGGCCGCTCGTCCCAAGGGGAAATGGTCGGGGCGATGTGATTCGAACACACGACCCCCTGCACCCCATGCAGGTGCGCTACCAGGCTGCGCCACGCCCCGACACGTCGCGTATTGTACTCGCGTCTTCATGAGCCGTCGTATCTCAGGAGCTGGCGAATCTCGACGATCATCTGCCGTATTTGGGCAGGCGACAGTGGCCTGTCCGGGCCGTTGCCGAAGCGCGTCGAGCGGGTTGTGGGCACGAGCACGGGCGGGCTCATCGCTTCGGCCTCGAGGCGATGGCGCGCGCCGTTGATCGTGAAGCCCTGCTCGTAGAGGAGGTCGCGGATGCGGCGGATGAGCAGCACTTCATGGTGCTGGTAGTAGCGCCGGTTGCCGCGGCGCTTCACCGGCTTGAGCTGCGTGAATTCCTGCTCCCAGTAGCGGAGCACGTGGGGCTTGACCGCGCACAGGTCGCTTACCTCGCCTATGGTGAAGTAGCGCTTGGCGGGGATCGGCGGCAAGTCCGCCTTAATCGGCTGCCTGGGCTCGGCCATGGTTCGCGGTTTCAACCATTGCCTTCAATTTCTGGCTTGCGTGAAAGGTGACCACCCGGCGTGCGGTGATCGGAATCTCTTCGCCGGTCTTGGGGTTCCGGCCCGGGCGCGTCGGCTTTTCGCGGAGCTGAAAGTTGCCGAAGCCGGAGAGCTTGACGCTGTCGCCGGCTTCCAGCGCGATGCGAATCTCCTCGAAGAACCGCTCGACCATGTCCTTGGCTTCGCGCTTGTTGAGCCCAAGCTGCTCGAAGAGCAGGTCGGCAAGTTCGGCTTTCGTGAGCGTCATCCGAGCCCCCAAAACCCTAGCGGCGCAACGTCGCCTTGAATCGATTTTCGAGTTCCCGCAGCAGGGAAGCCACGGTTCCGTCGATTTCGGCGTCCGTCAAAGTACGTGCAGTATCTTGTATAAGCACAAGAATTGCAAGGCTTTTTTTTCCGGGTTCGACGCCCGGACCCCGATACACGTCAAAAATCGCCAAATGGTCGACAAACGGAGCTTTTGCGGCGACGAGCACGTCGATCACCGCTTGGGCCGGAATGCTCTCGTCGACCACCACCGCGAGGTCCCGACGTACGACCGGGAGCTTCGACACGGGCAGGGCGATCGGGGTTGGCTGCCGGGCCAAGAGCCCCAGCTCCAGCTCGAACACCACCGGTGTCAGCGGCAGCTCGAAGTGGCGCACCAGCCGCGGGTGCAGCTCGCCGAGCCAACCCGCCCGCTCGCCTTCGATCCGCACCCGCGCCGAGCGGCCGGGGTGCAGGGCAGGGTGGGCGGCGGCTTCGGTCGTGACTGCGAGCGGCGCCGCAAGGGCTTCGATGTCGCCTTTGAGGTCGAAGAACTCGACCGGACGTCCGCGCTCGCCCCATTGCACGGGGAGCGCAGGACCCGCCGCGAGAGCCCCGATCCGCAGCGGCTGACCGAAGTCCTTCGCCGCACGGAAGAAGCAGCGCCCGATTTCGAAGATCCGGACCCGCTCCTGCTTGCGATTGAGGTTGGTGCGCAGCGTGTCGATGAGCCCGCCGAGCAGCGTCGAGCGCATCACGTCGAGGTTGCTCGCGATCGGGTTCTGCACGCGCACCGGCTGGGCGTCGACGCCGAGCGCCCGCTCCCATTCCGAGCTCACGAAGCTGAAGGTGATGATCTCCTGGTAGTCGACGTCGACGAGCCGCTGCCTAAGCGCCGCGGTGGAACGGATCGCCTCGCGCTCGGCGAGCATCGCCTGCGGTTGCACCGCCGGCGCGGCAGGGATGCGCTCGTAACCGTAGAGCCGGGCGACTTCCTCGATGAAGTCCTCCTCGATGGCGAGATCGAAGCGAAACGACGGCGGCGTGCAGATGAAGTCTTCGCCGTCGCGGCGCGGCGCGAGCTGCAGGCGCTCGAAGATCCCGGCGATCGTCTGGTCGGGAATCTTGATCCCGAGCAGGCGCGCGATGCGTGCGCCGCGCACGCGCACCGGATCACGGCGCGGCAATTCGCCTCGCACGTCGACGAGCGGCCCGGCGGCGCCGCCGCACAGCTCGACGATCAGTTGCGTCGCGCGGTCGACCGCGGCGGGCGTGTTCGCGAAGTCCACGCCGCGCTCGAAGCGAAAGCCGGCATCGGTCACGAAGCCGAGTCGGCCCGCCTTGCCCTGGATCACGGACGGGTTCCAGAACGCGCCCTCGAGGAACACGTTCCGCGTGGCCTCGCCGATGCCGCTGTGCTCGCCGCCCATGATGCCGGCGAGCCCGAGCGGCTTCTTCTCGTCGGCAACGAGCAGCACGTCGGGCTCGAGGTCGAGCTTCTGCCCGTTGAGCAGCGTGAGCGTTTCTCCCGCACGAGGGAAACGCACGACAATGTCGCCCTCGAGCTCGCCGTCGTCGTACGCGTGCATTGGCTGCCCCAGCTCGAGCATCACGTAGTTGGTCACGTCGACCACCGCCGAGATCGAGCGGATACCGGAGCGCTCGAGCCGTCGGCGCATCCACTCCGGCGTGGGTGCGCCGGGGTCGATCCCTTCGATCAGCCGCCCGCAGAAGCGGGGACAAGCCGCCGCATCTTCGACGCGCACGCGGCGGCTCGCCTTGCTCTTCACCGCGACGGGCGAAGAGGGCGGGGCTTTCAGCGCCGCGCCGGTGATCGCGGCGACTTCGCGGGCGATGCCGACCAGCGACTGGCAGTCGGCGCGGTTGGGCGTGAGCTTGAGCGTGAAGAGCTCATCGTCCAGATCGAGCGCGGTGCGCAGATCCGTGCCGGGCTCGAGCTTCGAGTCGAGCAGCGCGAGCCCGGAGGCAGCCTCGGGGAGGCCGAGCTCGGCGGCCGAGCACAGCATGCCGCCGGATTCCACACCGCGCATAGTCGTCTTCTCGATAGCGTGCCCGCCGGGAAGCACCGCGCCGGGAAGCGCGCAGGACACGGTGATGCCCGGCGCGGCGTTGGGCGCGCCGCAGACGATCGACAGCGGTTTGTCGCTGCCGACGTCGACCTCGCACACGGTGAGCCGATCGGTGTTGGGGTGCCGCGCCACGGCGAGCACGCGCGCCACGACCACACCGCTGAACGCAGGCGCTGCGGTCGTGCGCTCCTCGACCTCGAGGCCGGCCATCGTCAGGCGTTCGGCGAGCGTCTCGCTGTCGATCGGCGGATCGACCAGCGTGCGCAGCCAGCGCTCGGAGAATTTCATGCGTAACCTTGGTCGCCCCGGCGCGGGCCGGGGCCCAAGTTGTCTGGCGCGTTTGCCAGCGTTCCACTTGGATCCCGGCCTCCGCCAGGATGACATCGTATCGTGACGGATCGGGTCATCACGCGAACTGCCTCAAGAAGCGCAGATCGTTCTCGAAGAACAACCGCAGGTCGTCCACGCCGTAGCGCAGCATCGCGAGCCGGTCCGGACCCATGCCGAAGGCGAACCCCTGATAGCGCTCCGGATCGATGCCGACCGCGCGCAGCACGTTCGGGTGCACCTGGCCCGCGCCGGAGATCTCCAGCCAGCCGCCGCCGAAGCTCATATCGATCTCGGCGGAGGGCTCGGTGAACGGGAAGAACGACGGACGGAAGCGCACCTTCACGTCGTCGCGCTCGAAGAAGCGGCGCAGGAAATCGGTGAACACGCCCTTCAAGTCGGCGAAGGTCACGCTCTCGTCGATCCACAGGCCTTCGACCTGATGGAACATCGGTGAGTGCGTCGCGTCGCTGTCCACACGGTAGACCCGCCCCGGGGCGATGATCTTGATCGGCGGCGCGTGCGTTTCCATGTAGCGCACCTGCACCGGCGAGGTATGCGTGCGCAGCACCATCCCGCCCTCGACGTAGAAGGTGTCGTGCATCGAGCGCGCGGGGTGATTCTCGGGCGTGTTGAGCGCGGTGAAGTTGTGGAAATCGTCCTCGATCTCGGGGCCGTCGGCGACCGCGAAGCCCAGCGAATGGAACAGCGTTTCGATGCGCTGCAGGGTGCGCGTGACCGGATGCAGTCCGCCCACACCGCGGCCGCGCCCCGGGAGCGAGACGTCGAGCGCGTCGGCGGCGAGCTCGAGCGCGAGCTTCGCGTCGGCGAGCTCCTCGCGCCGGCGTTCGAGCGCGGCCTCGAGCCTCGCCTTGGCCTCGTTGATGCGCGCTCCGGCTTGCGGTCGGTCGGCCGCCGGGAGCTTCCCAAGCGACTTCAGGAGCTCGGTCAGCCGCCCGTTCTTGCCGAGATAACGCGCCTTACCGTTCTCTAGCGCGGCCGCATCCGCGCAGGCTGCAAATTCAGCCAGGGCCGCCGCGACGATCGATTCGAGGTTCTCCATGAATCAGGGTCGAAAAAAAAGGAGGCGCTTCAACGCCTCCCTCGTGTGTTCGCCAGGTTCAGGCCAGAGAGGCTTTGGCCTGCTCCGCGATCCGGTTAAACGCTGTCCGGTCGTGCACCGCGAGATCGGCCAGCACCTTGCGATCGATCTCGATCGAGGCTTTCTTGAGTCCGCTCATGAACGCGCTGTAGGTCATCCCGAGCTCGCGCACGGCGGCGTTGATGCGGGCGATCCACAGCGCGCGGAACTCGCGCTTGCGCGCGCGCCGATCGCGGTACTGATACTGCCCCGCCTTCATCACCGCTTCCTTGGCGACGCGGTAGACATTGCTGCGCCGGCCGCGATAGCCCTTCGCCTGAGCGAGGATCTTCTTGTGGCGCGCCTTGGCGGTCACGCCGCGTTTGACTCGTGGCATGCGAGCTCCCTAGGCGTAAGGCAGCATGGCTTTCACCGCGTCCGCATTGGTGCGGTGGACGCTGGTCGAGCCGCGGAGCTGCCGCTTGTTCTTGGTCGACTTCTTGGTGAGGATGTGGCGCTTGAACGCCTGCGAGCGCTTGACGCTGCCGCTCCCGCGCACGCGGAAGCGCTTCTTCGCGCCGCTCTTGGTCTTCATCTTCGGCATGATGCTTGAGTCTTCCTATTTGCTGCCCACTGCGGTGCTCTCCGGCGGAGAGGCTTTTTGCGGCGTCGATGGCGGCGCCTGACCGGCTTCGGGCTTGTTCGGGTGATGCGCTTTCGGTGCCGTCTTCTTCGGGGCCAGCAGCATCACCATTTGCCGGCCCTCGAGCTTCGGAAACTGTTCGACGACGCTGTACGGCTCCAGGTCGCCGCGGATGCGCTCGAGAAGCCGCACGCCGAATTCCTGATGCGCCATCTCGCGCCCGCGGAAGCGCAGCGTCACCTTGGCCTTGTCGCCCTCGCCGAGAAAGCGGATGAGGTTGCGCACTTTGATCTTGTAGTCGCCTTCGTCGGTGCCGGGCCGGAATTTCACTTCCTTGACCTGGATCTGCTTGAGCTTGAGCTTCGCTTCGTGCGCCCGCTTCGCCTCGCGGTACTTGAACTTGCCGAAATCCATGATCCGGCACACCGGGGGCTTGGCAAGCGGCGCGATTTCGACCAGATCGAGCTGTACCGCTTCGGCCCGTGCCATCGCGTCCGCGATCGCCACGATGCCGAGTTGCTCACCGTCCTCACCAACCAAGCGAATCTCGGGGGCGGTGATCTCGCCGTTGATCCGCTGCGCTTTTTCCAGGGCTATTGCGTTCTCCTCTGTTTGCTCAAGTCACCGGCCATGCGACCCGCCGGTCCCGCGGCAACGCCGCCAACGCCTCAGCGGCGCGCCGCGGTATCGCCGGCGAGACGGGACACAAAGGCCTCCAGGGGCATCGCCCCCAGGTCTTCACCGGAGCGGGTACGTACGGCCACCTGTCGCGCCTGCAGCTCCTTGTCGCCCAGGATCACCTGGTACGGCAACTTTTGCAGGCTATGTTCGCGAATTTTATAAGTTATCTTCTCGTTTCGCAAATCCGCCACCGCGCGATACCCGGCCTGCTGCAATGCGCCCCACACCTCCCGTGCGTAGGCGCTCTGCCGATCGGTGATCGTCAGCACCGCGACCTGCACCGGCGCGAGCCACACCGGCAGCGCGCCGCCGTAGTGTTCGATCAGGATGCCGATGAAGCGTTCCAGCGAGCCGACGATCGCGCGGTGGAGCATGACCGGGACCTTGCGCGTGTTGTCCTCGGCGACGTATTCGGCGCCCAGGCGCTCGGGCATCGAGAAGTCGACTTGCATGGTGCCGCACTGCCAGGAGCGCCCCAGCGAGTCCCGGAGGCTGTAGTCGATCTTCGGACCGTAGAACGCGCCGTCGCCGGGCAGCTCGGTCCAGGCCACAGCGCAGGCTTGGAGCGCCGCGCGCAGCGCCCCCTCGGCGCGATCCCACACCGCGTCCGAGCCGATGCGCTTCGCCGGGCGGAGCGACAAGCGGATCGCGATGCCCTCGAAGCCAAAGTCCTTGTAGACCGCGAGCGCAAGGCGATTGAACGCGCTCACCTCGGCTTCGACGTGCTCCGGGGTGCAGAAGATATGGCCGTCGTCCTGCGTGAACGCCCGTACCCGCATGAGGCCGTGCAATGCACCCGACGCTTCGTTGCGGTGGCAGAAGCCGAACTCGCCGTAGCGCAGCGGCAGGTCGCGGTAGCTGCGCAGATCCGAGTTGAAGATCTGCACGTGGCCCGGACAGTTCATCGGCTTGATCGCGAAGTCGCGTTTCTCCGACTCGGTGGTGAACATGTTCTCCTTGTAGTTCTCCCAGTGGCCGGAGCGCTCCCACAGCGAGCGATCGAGGATCATCGGGGCGCGCACTTCCTGGTAGCCGTTGTCCTGGTAGACCTGGCGCATGTACTGCTCGACCCGCTGCCACAGCGTCCAGCCCTTGGGATGCCAGAACACCATCCCGGGCGCCTCGTCCTGCTGGTGGAAAAGATCGAGCTGCCGGCCGAGCCTGCGGTGGTCGCGCTTTTCGGCTTCCTCGAGTCGGTGCAGATACAGCTCGAGCTCCTCCTTCTTGGCCCACGCCGTGCCGTAGATCCGCTGCAGCATTTCGTTGCGCGCGTCGCCGCGCCAGTACGCGCCGGCGAGCTTGGTCAGCTTGAACACCTTGAGCTTGCCGGTGGACGGCACGTGCGGGCCGCGGCAGAGGTCGGTGAACCTACCCTCGGTGTACAACGAGAGTGCCTCGTCGGCCGCGATCGAGGCGATGATCTCCGCCTTGTAGTGCTCGCCGATCGACTCGAAGTAGCGCACCGCCTCGTCGCGCGCCATGAGCTTGCGCACGACCGGCTCGTCGTTGCGCGCGAGCTCGGCCATCTTCGCTTCGATCGCCGCCAGGTCCTCGGGCGTGAACGGACGCTTGTACGAGAAATCGTAGTAGAAGCCGTCCTCGATCACCGGTCCGATCGTGACCTGGGCGTCGGGAAAGAGCTCCTTCACCGCGTAGGCCAGCAGGTGCGCGGTCGAATGGCGCAGCACTTCGAGGCCTTCGGGGTCCTTGTCGGTGACGATCGCGAGCGCCGCGTCGCGGTCGATCACGTAGGAGGTGTCGACGAGCTTGCCGTCGACCTTGCCGGCGAGCGCGGCCTTGGCGAGGCCGGCCCCGATCGACTTGGCGACCTCGGCCACGGAAACCGGCGCGTCGAAGTGCTTGACGGCACCGTCGGGGAGTCGGATCTCAGGCATGGTCAAGGGCCCTCAATCGGGTAGGGGACCGGGTTACCCCGGTCGCCCTCCCACACCACCGTACGTGCGGTTCCGCATACGGCGGTTCATGAAATACGCTGGAGGCGCTGCACCGTATCGAGCAGCGACACCAGCCCCAGGGAGTCGAACCAG
>DASVPH010000194.1:0-9856 GCA_036382945.1 Casimicrobiaceae bacterium | reverse complement strand
GTCCCTTAACGCTCGCCGTGCCTACGCCGAACACATCCGGGGTAACGCCGCCACGCCGTGGTGGGATGCCGTCGTCCTCACCGCCAGCTCCGAGCGGCAGGCCGAACGAGCCGTTGATGAGGCCGATCAGAAGCTGGCCGTAGAGGGCTTGCATCGTCTAGCTGCAATCGTCGTCCCGGCGCAGGCCGGGACCCAAGTTTGGACCGTAAACGCGACAGCCCCGTGAGCTTGGATCCCGGACCTCGCGCTTCGCGCTCGCCCGGGATGACGCATCCGTCTCCAATCGCGGGCACCTACGTGCCCGCTCTTGGACGGATGCGTCACTTCACCAGCGGGCACCCGCCGTCCTTCAGCGGGCGGAACGCCTGATCGGCGGGAATCGTGGCCCGGATCTTGTAGTAATCCCACGGATATTTCGACTCGGAGGGCTTCTTCACCTCGACCAGGTACGCCGGATGGATCTTGCGGCCATCGACGCGGATGCTGCCTTTCCCGAACAGCGGATCGTCGGTGGGCATTTCCTTCATCTTGGCGATCACCTTCGTACCGTCGTCGCTCTTGAGCGCCTCGACGGCCTTCAAGTAGTGCGTCACTGCCGAGTAGACGCCGGCATGCACCATCGTCGGATAAATGCCCTTGTCGCGCGCCGCGAAGCGCTTGGCGAACGCGCGCGTCTGGTCGTTCATGTCCCAGTAGAAGGTGTTGGTCAGAATGAGCCCTTGCGCGGTCGGCAGGCCGAGCGCGTGAATGTCGGTCAGGAACACGAGCAGGCCGGCGAGGTTCTGGCCGCCCTTGACGATCCCGAACTCGGCGGCCTGCTTGATCGAGTTGGTCGTGTCGCCGCCCGCGTTGGCGAGCCCGATGATCTTCGCCTTCGACGCCTGCGCCTGCAGCAGGAACGAGCTGAAGTCCTGCGTATTCAGCGGATGCCGCACCTTGCCGAGCACCTTGCCCCCGCTCTTGAGCACGACCGCCTCGGTGTCGCGCTCGAGCGCGAGGCCGAAGGCGTAGTCGGCGGTCAGGAAGAACCAGGTGTCGCCGCCGGTCTTGACGATCGCGCCGCCGGTGCCGTTGGCTAGCATCCAGGTGTCGTAGGTCCAGTGGATCGTGTTGGGCGAGCACGCCTTGCCGGTTAGATCCGACGATGCCGCGCCGGAGACCAGGAACGCCTTGCCCTTGTCTTTGGTGATCTGACTGACCGCGAGCGCGACGCCCGAGTTGGGCACGTCGACGATCACATCGACCTTGTCGACGTCGTACCACTGCCGGGCGATGGCGGAGCCGACGTCGGGCTTGTTCTGATGGTCGGCCGACACGAACTCGACCTTGTAGCCGCGCTTCTCGATGCCGGAATCCTCGACCGCCATCCTCGCGGCGACGACCGAGCCGGCCCCGGCGAGGTCGGTGTACAGGCTCGACATGTCGGAGAGCACGCCGATCTTGATCACTCCGTCCGAGATCTGGGCCTGCGCGGCGCCGGCGAGACCGAGCGCGCCGGCGAGACCGAGCGCTGCGGCGAAACCAAACACCCATGAACTGCGTCTTGCACGTTGCATAACGTTGCTCCTTCGTGGATGAAGTTCAGTTCATACGCCCAGATACTCGTGCAACTTGGCCATCTTCGCGTCGATCTCCGCGTTCGGGATCATATCGACCACGCGCCCGCGCTCCATCACGTAATGGCGGTCGGCCACCGTCGCCGCGAAGCGGAAATTCTGCTCGACCAGAAGAATCGTGAAGCCCTTCGCCTTCAGGCGCTGGATCGTGCGCCCGATCTGCTGCACGATCACCGGCGCCAGGCCCTCGGTGGGCTCGTCGAGCATCAACAGGTTGGCGCCGGTGCGCAGGATGCGGCCGATCGCGAGCATCTGCTGCTCGCCACCCGAGAGCTTGGTGCCCTGGCTCCGCAGGCGCTCCTTCAGGTTGGGAAACAGCTCGAAGATCTCGGCCACGGTGAGCCCGCCGGGCTTCACCTGCGGCGGCAGCATGAGATTCTCCTCGACGTCGAGGCTCGCGAAGATGCCGCGCTCCTCGGGGCAGAGCGCCAGTCCCATGCGGGCGATGCGGTTCGAGGGCAGATGGATCGTCTCGGCGCCGTCGAAGCGCACCGACCCCTGGCGCTGGCCGACGATGCCCATGATCGACTTGAGCGTCGTGGTCCTGCCCGCGCCGTTGCGCCCGAGCAGCGTCACGACCTCGCCCGTCGCGACATCAAAGGCCGCCCCGTGCAGGATGTGCGACTCGCCGTACCACGAGTGCAAATCGCGCACCGCGAGCAGAGGGTTCGCCGCAGCGTTGTCAGGCATGCCCCGCTCCGAGGTAGGCCTGGATCACGTCCGGATTCTTCGACACCGAAGCGTAGTCGCCCTGCGCCAGAATCTCGCCGCGCGCGAGCACCGTGATGTGATCCGCCAGCGTCGACACGACCGACAGGTTGTGCTCGACCATGAGCACCGTCCGGTTGAGCGCGACCTTCTTGATGAGCGCCGTGATCCGCTCCACGTCCTCGTGGGTCATGCCCGCGGTCGGCTCGTCGAGCAGCATCATCTCCGGGTCGAGCGCGAGGGTAGTGGCGATCTCCAGCGCGCGCTTCCGTCCGTAGGGAAGCTCGACCGCGAGGGTCTTCGAGAAGCCGGTAAGACCGACGGCTTCCAGCAGCTCCTCGGCTCGGTGATCGAGCGCCGACAACACGCGCGCCGAGCGCCAGAAGTCGAACGAGCTCCCGCGCTTGCCCTGCAGCGCGATGCGCACGTTCTCGAGCACGGTGAGATGCGGGAAGGTCGCCGAGATCTGGAACGACCGGACCATTCCCATGCGCGCGATCGCCGCCGCGGAAAAGCCGGTGATCTCGCGGCCGTTGAACACGATCTGGCCCGAGGTCGGCGTGAGGAAGTGCGTGAGCAGATTGAAGCAGGTCGTCTTGCCGGCGCCGTTGGGCCCGATCAGCGCCTGAATCGTGCCGCGACGCACGTCGAGATCGACGCCGTTGACGGCGACGAAACCCTTGAACTCCTTGGTGAGTCCCCGCGTCTGCAGAATGATATCGTCGGCCATGCGCCGACCCGGTCGGCAGATGCCGCCAGGCGCCTCCTCTGGGAACGTCGCGCGATTATCCGGAACCGACGGCGCGTTGGCAATCGAAACCGCCCCGCCGCCGGTGCGGAGGTCGGGCCCGCGTTCAGCCGCCCCACACCGTCGCCGGCTTACCTGCTCCGTTCACGTATCCTCACCCCGTCTCCCGTGTTCGCTGCCCCACTTCGGTGAGCGCTTCTCGACGAAGGCATCGATGCCTTCGTGCGCGTCGGGCTCGAGTAGGTTACACGCCATCACATTGCCGGCCAGATCGTACGCGGAGCTGAGCCCCAGGTCGATCTGGCGGTAGAACGCCTGCTTGCCGGCGGCGATCACCCGGGCGCTCTTCGCCAGGATGATGCGCGTGAACGCCGCGATCGCCGCGTCGAGCTCGGCCGCCGGGACCACCCGGTTCACGAGCCCCCACGCCAGCGCCGTCGCCGCGTCGATCGGCTCCCCGGTGAGCAACATCTCCATCACCCGCTTGCGTGCGACGTTGCGCCCGACGCCGACCGCAGGCGTGGTGCAGAACACGCCGATGTTGACGCCCGGCAGGGCGAAGCGCGCCGTGTCCGCCGCCACGGCGAGGTCGCACATCGCCACGAGCTGGCAGCCCGCCGCCGTGGCGATGCCGTGCACCCGCGCGATCACCGGCTGCGGCAGCGTCGTCAACGAAACCATCAGCGCGTTGCACGCGCCGAACAGCTCCTGTTGCCACGCGAGATCGGGATGGGCGCGAAGCTCCTTGAGATCGTGCCCTGCGCAAAAACCCTTGCCCTCGGCGCCGAGCACCACACAGCGGATCGCCGGATCGGCGGCGATCCGCGCGAGCTCCGCGCGCAATCCCGCGATCATCTCGTGCGACAGCGGGTTGTAGCGATCGCCGCGGTTGAGGGAAAGGTGGCAAACGCCGCCGTCGGCGCGGGAGAGCACGAACGGGGCGATGCCTGCTTCGAGCGGTGCGTTCACTTGAGCCTCCGGTCGGTTGCGCGTCCTGTCCAAGCCGACATTTTGGAAGCGGGTCGGCGGCGCGGCGAGGGTGAAGCGCCGGCCGGCCGCACCGGCCTTCGGCGTTCGCGCGTTGACATCGCTTTATTGTAGCTCGATTATGGGCATATCCGCTGACAACTCCGATTTCCCTGGTGGCTTCGGCTGACCTTGGTGGTGCAGTCGCTGACGCGGTCGGGTCCGGGGAGAACCTGAGCCCGCGGCCCTTCGCCTTGGCCGCGCCGGGGTGGCCACCGAGCGGGCTTCGCGCGCGGATCAGCGCAGCCCATCGCGCGGACGAAGCCAGTGCCGTGCGCTCGCTCCTTGCCGAAGCGCACCTCGCGCCGCAAACGCTCGCCACCATCGAGCGCCTGGCCGCAGCGTTGGCGCGGGCGGTGCGCGACGCGCGCACCCGCGCCGGCGGTGTGGACGCGCTGATGCACGAGTTCTCGCTCGATTCGCGCGAAGGGGTGGCGCTGATGTGCCTCGCCGAGGCGTTGCTGCGCATCCCCGATGCCGCCACGCGCGATCGGCTGATCCGCGACAAGATCGGCGGCGGCGACTGGCGCGCGCACGTCGGCCGGAGTCCGTCGCTGTTCGTCAACGCCGCTGCCTGGGGCCTGCTCGTCACCGGCCAGCTCGTCGATTCGCGCAGCGATTCGGCGCTCGACGCTGCGGTCACTTCGCTCCTGCGCAAGGGCGGCGAGCCGCTGATCCGCAAGGGTGTGGATCTGGCGATGCGGCTGCTCGGCCGGCAATTCGTCGCCGGACTCACCATCGCCGAGGCGATCGCCAACGCCCGCGAGCGCGAGGCGCGCGGCTATCGCTTCTCCTACGACATGCTGGGCGAAGCCGCGCTGACCGCGACGGACGCGGAGCGCTATCTCGCCGCATACCTGGACGCGATCGACGCCATCGGCGAGTCCGCCGGCGGCAAGGGCATCTATGCGGGGCCCGGCATCTCCATCAAGCTCTCGGCGCTGCACCCGCGCTACACGCGAGCGCAACGCGACCGCGTGCTCGCGGAGTTGCTGCCGAGGCTCGCCGAGCTCGCGTTGCGCGCGCGCCGGCGCGACGTCGGGCTCAACATCGACGCCGAGGAAGCCGACCGGCTCGACCTTTCGCTCGATCTTTTCGAAGCGCTCGCGGGCGAGCCGCGGCTCGCGGGATGGAACGGCCTCGGTTTCGTCGTGCAGGCGTATCAAAAGCGCGCCCGCGCGCTGATCGACTGGCTCGTCGAGCTCGCACGGCGCAGCGAGCGCCGCCTCATGGTCCGCCTGGTCAAAGGCGCGTACTGGGACAGCGAGATCAAGCGCGCACAGGTGGACGGTCTCGTCGACTACCCGGTGTTCACGCGCAAGGTGCACACCGATGTATCGTATCTCGCTTGCGCCAAGGCGATGCTCGCCGCACCCGACGCGATCTATCCGCAGTTTGCGAGCCACAATGCGCTCACCATCGCGGCGATCCATACGCTCGCGGGCCCGGCCGAGTACGAGTTCCAGTGCCTGCACGGGATGGGCGAGAGCATCTACGACCAGGTCGTCGGGCGCGACAAGCTCGACCGCGCCTGCCGCGTCTACGCGCCCGTCGGATCGCACGAGACGCTGCTCGCCTACCTGGTTCGCCGCCTGCTCGAGAACGGCGCCAACACCTCGTTCGTCAATCGCATCGTCGATGCTACGGTCGCGATCGAGGACCTGGTTGCCGATCCAGTCGCGCAAGCTCGGGCCACGGACGGCGCGCCGCACCCGCGCATTCCCCTGCCGCCGGCGCTTTATCACGATCGCAAGAATTCGCGCGGCATCGATTGGTCGGACGAATCCGTGCTCGCCGCGCTCGAACGCGAGCTCGACGCCGCGCCGGAACGCGTCGATGCGGCACCGCTGCTGGGCGAGGCCTCGCGCGCGGACCCGCGCGAGCGCGCGGCCATCACCAACCCTGCGGATCGGCGTGAAGTGGTCGGCACCGTCGCCGAGGCATCGCTCGACGAGGTCGCCCGCGCGGTCGAGATCGCGTCCTCCGACGGCATGGCCTGGGCGCGCATCCCGGTGGCGGAGCGCGCGGCCGGCCTGGAGCGTGCGGCCGATCTGATCGAGGCCGAGCGGGCGAGCCTGATCGCGCTGGCCCTGCGCGAAGCGGGCAAGACGCTTCCCAACGCACACGGCGAGATTCGCGAAGCGGCCGACTTTTGCCGCTACTATGCGCGGCAGGCGCGCCTCGAGCTCGCGGGGGCCACGGCACGCGGCCCACTGGTGTGCATCGCTCCATGGAACTTTCCGCTGGCGATCTTCGTCGGGCAAGTTGCCGCCGCACTCGCCGCCGGCAACCCCGTGCTCGCCAAGCCTGCCGAGCAGACGCCGCTCATCGCGGCGGCCGCGGTGGCGCTGCTGCATCGCGCCGGCATCCCGCGTGCAGCGCTGCAGCTCCTCCCGGGCCGCGGCGAAACCGTGGGCGCGGCGCTGGTGGCAGATGCACGTATCGCTGGCGTGCTCTTCACCGGCTCGACCGCGGTCGCACGCGCGATCAACCGCGTGCTCGCACGCTGCGCCGACGATCCGGTGCTCGTCGCCGAGACCGGCGGCCAAAACGCGATGATCGTCGACAGCTCGGCGCTCCCCGAGCAGGTTGTCACCGATGTCATCAGTTCCGCGTTCGACAGCGCCGGCCAGCGCTGCTCGGCGCTGCGCGTGCTCTGCCTGCAGAGCGACATCGCCGAGCGCGTGCTCGCCATGCTCAAGGGCGCGATGGCCGAGCTCGCGATCGGCGACCCGCGCCGGCTCGCGACCGACGTCGGCCCGGTGATCGACGCCGAAGCCTGGGGAATGCTCGACGCGCACGTGCGACGCATGTGCGCCGCCGGCGCGCCGGTCTTCCAGTTGCCGCTTCCCGGGAGTTGCGCGCACGGCACGTTCTTCGCGCCCACGCTGATCGAGATCCGGCGCATCGAAGAGCTGACCGGCGAAGTCTTCGGGCCGGTGCTGCACGTGCTTCGCTACCGCGAAGGCGAGCTTCCCGCGCTGATCGCCTCGATCAACGCGACCGGCTACGGCCTGACGCACGGCATCCAGACGCGGATCGACGAGACCATCCAAACCGTGTGTGCACGAATCCGTGCCGGCAATATCTACGTCAATCGCAACATGATCGGCGCGGTCGTCGGGGTGCAGCCCTTCGGCGGCGAAGGGCTCTCCGGCACCGGGCCGAAAGCGGGCGGACCGCACTATTTGCGGCGCCTCGTGCGCGAGGTCGCGACATCGCCACCCCGCGGGTTGACCGCGCCGATCGCTCTGCCCGGCCCGACCGGCGAATCGAACATGCTGTCGCTGCATCCGCGCGGCCGTGTGGCCTGCGTCGCCGATCGCGAGGAGGACTTGCGCGCGCAGGTCGCTCTCGCCGCGGCAAGCGGCAACGTGGCGCTATTGGGCCGATCGCCCGCCGCAGAACGCATCGCCAAGCAGGTCAAGGCCTGCTGCGAATTCGTCGCCGACGCCCTCGCCGTCTCGCCCGATGCGGTGCTTCTCGCCGGGAGCGAGGCGCGGGCGCTCGACATCGCGCAAGCGCTCGCCGCGCGCGAAGGCGCGATCGTCCCGCTGCTCCGCGTCGATGCAGATCATCCGGGCGACGCGCTGCGGCTCGTGTGCGAGCGCACGGTGACGATCAACACGACCGCCTCCGGCGGCAACGCTTCGCTGCTGTCGCTCTCCGAGGACGGCGCATGAACGCGGCTTTCCGCGCGCAGCTCATGCAGCGGGCGATGAAGGCGCGCGGTACGGCGTCGACATTTGCGCAGTGAGCCACGCTCGACCCCCGCTCGCTTCGCGCGCGGGTCCCCTTGCTGCTCGGGCCGCTACTCGATCGCGCTCGTCGACTTCGCCCGCTCGCGCAGCACGAACTTCTGGATCTTGCCGGTCGAGGTCTTCGGCAGCTCCCCGAAGACCACCTTCTTCGGCACCTTGAAGCGCGCCAGGTGCTTGCGGCAGTGCTCGATCAGCTCTTCCTCCGTCACGACGGCGTCCGGCTTCACCTCGACGAACGCGCACGGCGTCTCGCCCCACTTCGGATCGGGCTGCGCGACCACCGCTGCCGCGAGCACCGCCGGATGGCGGTAGAGCGTGTCCTCGACCTCGAGCGAGCTGATGTTCTCGCCGCCCGAGATGATGATGTCCTTGGAGCGGTCCTTGATCTTGACGTAGCCATCCGGTTGCATCACCGCCAGGTCGCCCGAATGGAACCAACCGCCGGCGAAGGCCTCTTCGGTGGCTTTCGGGTTCTTGAGATAGCCTTTCATGGTGATGTTGCCGCGGAACATGATCTCGCCCATGGTCTCGCCGTCCCACGGCAGGTCCTTCATCGTCTCCGGGTCCATCACGGTCATGCCTTCCTCGCAGGTGTAGCGCACGCCCTGCCGGCCGTTGCGCTCGGTGCGCGCGCCGATGTCGAGCGCGTCCCACTCGGCATGCTTCGCGCACACCGCCGCCGGGCCGTAGGTTTCGGTGAGCCCATAGACGTGGGTGATGTCGAAGCCCATGCGCTGCATGCCTTCGATCACCGACGCCGGCGGCGCCGCGGCCGCAACCAGACAGCCTACCTTGTGGGTAATCCCCTGCTTCCACTCGTCGGGCGCGTTGATGAGCATCGCGTGCACGATCGGCGCGCCGCAATAGTGCGTGACCTTGTGCTCGCGCATGGCCTCGAGGATGAGCTTGGCCTCCACGCGCCGCAGGCAGACGTTGGTGCCGGCGTTGGCCGCCATCGTCCACGGGAAGCACCAGCCGTTGCAGTGGAACATCGGCAGCGTCCACAGGTAGACCGCGTGGCGCGGCATGCCCCAGTCGATGATGTTCGACAACGCGTTCAAGTACGCGCCGCGATGGTGGTACACGACCCCCTTGGGATTGCCCGTCGTGCCCGAGGTGTAGTTGAGCGAGATCGCGTCCCATTCGTCCGCGGGATGCTCCCACTCGAACGCCGGGTCGCCCGCGGCGATGAACTGCTCGTACTCGGCGCTGCCCAGCCGCTCGCCGCCGGGACCGAGCGCATCGACGATGTCGACCACCGCGATCTTGCGCTCGAGCTGCGCGAGCGCCGCCTTCACCGTCGGCGCGAACTCGGTGTCGGTGAGCAGCGCCTTCGCCTCGCCGTGCTTGAGCATGAAGGCGATCGCCTCGGCGTCGAGCCGGGTGTTGAGCGTGTTGAGCACGCCGCCCGTCATGGGGACGCCGAAATGCGCTTCGACCATCTCCGGCGTATTCGCCGCCATGACGGCCACCGTGTCGTTCTTGCCGATGCCCTTGCGCTGCAGCGCGGATGCGAGCCGCCGCGCGCGCGCGTACGTTTCGGCCCACGTGTAACGGCGCTCGCCGTGCACCACCGCGAGGTGGTTCGGGTATACGTACGCCGCGCGCGCGATCAGCGACAGCGGTGTCAGCGGCGTGTAGTTGGCTTCTTTGCGATCGAGATCGGTCTCGTAGGCGCTCTTCATCGCGCGGCTCCTTGCCCCTCACGCGGGCGGGATGTCATGGTAGCTCGGGACCTCTGAGTGGGCCTCGCATTCATCCGCATTTTGCCAGCAACGCAATCCGCGTGGGACCCGCTCAGAGGTCCCCTTCCAACCAAAAAGACAATCGCCCGTCCGCGTCGCAGTCAATTCCAATAGAGGTATGAGTCTGGACGACCGGTAGTGGACGGGGTATGGGAAGCGAATCTCATGCGACGTTCCTGGATCGTTTGTGGATGGAAAGGAAGAGTTGGCTGCGCGCTTCGTTGAGCCGTGCGGCCGCCTCGTTGTCCGAAA
>DASVPH010000193.1:0-28621 GCA_036382945.1 Casimicrobiaceae bacterium | reverse complement strand
GGGTTGCGGGGGAAGGATTTGAACCTTCGACCTTCGGGTTATGAGCCCGACGAGCTGCCAGACTGCTCCACCCCGCGATTGAGTATAAAAGTATAGCGCGCATAGCCCGGCCGGGTCAATTCGAAGTATCGAGTCATCGACTGGGCGCCTATGGAGCGCGGCGTCTAGAGCGACTCCGTCTCCGCCGCCCGCGGCCGCCACACCAGGAGTCGATTCTCGATCTGCGTCACGACAAGATCCAGCACCAGCGCGAACATGGTCAGCACCAGGATGCCGGCGAACACGGTGTCGATGTCGAACACCCCTTCGGCCTGCTGGATGAGATAGCCCACACCCCTGGCCGAACCGAGATATTCGCCGACGACCGCGCCGACGAACGCGAGCCCTACCGAAGTGTGCAGGCTCGAGAACACCCAGCTCGTCGCCGAGGGCAGATAGACATAGCGCAGCAGCTGCTTACCCGACGCTCCGAGCATCCGCGCGTTGGCGAGCACGACCGGGCTCACTTCCTTCACGCCCTGGTAGACGTTGAAGAAGACGATGAAGAACACGAGCGTGATGCCGAACACGACCTTGGACATGACGCCTAAGCCGAACCACACCGCGAAGATCGGCGCCAGGATGACGCGCGGCATCGCGTTCATCGCCTTGATGTAGGGATCGGCCAGCGTCGATGCCGTCGGCGACAGCGCGAGCCAGAGCCCCAATGCGAGTCCGAGCACGGTCCCGATGGCGAACGCGAGCAAGGTCTCGATCAGCGTCACGCCGAGGTGCAGATAGATCGATCCGCCAGAGAACCAGATCCAGATGCGTTTCAGTACTTCGAGCGGCTGACCGAAGAAGAATTTCGCACGCGTCGGATCGTCGAAATAGAACGGCGGGATGAGCCCCGGCTCGGTCATCACGTACCAGAAGGCGAATACGCCTACCAGCAGCAGCACGTGATAGACGGTGAGCCGGCCGCGCGACGGGCGCGGTGGCCTGGCCTTGCTAGCTCGTTCGGCTTCGGACATAGCCCTTCAACACTTCGTCCTTCATCGCGTGCCAGATCCTGGTGTGCAGCTCGACGAAGCGCGGCGTGAGCCGGATCTCGTTGACGTCGCGCGGCCGTGGCAGATCGACCGCGAATTCGCCGATGGGGCGCGTCTCCGGTCCCGCGGAAAGCACGACGACGCGATCCGACAACGCGATGGCTTCCTCGAGATCGTGCGTTATGAACAGCACCGACTTGCGATTCGCCGACCACAGCTCGAGGAGCTCGTTCTCCATCAACTGCCGCGTCTGAACGTCGAGCGCGGAGAACGGCTCGTCCATCAGCAGCAACTGCGGGTCGAGGATCAGCATCTGCGCCAGCGCCACACGCTTGCGCATGCCGCCGGAGAGCTCGTGGGGGTAGCGCGTTTCGAAGCCGGCGAGCCCCACCCGGCCGAGCCAGTCGCGCGCGCGCCGCTCGGCTTCGCTGCGATCGATACCCGCGAACTGCAGGCCGGCGCGGACGTTATCCAGAGCACTGCGCCACGGCATCAGCGAGTCGGCCTGGAACATGTAGCCCGCGCGTCGGTTGATGCCGGAAAGCGGCTCGCCGAGTACCCGCACGCTGCCCGACGACGGCAGCAGCAAACCGGCGGCCACGTTGAGCAGTGTGGACTTGCCGCAGCCGGTGGGGCCGACCACCGAGACGAACTCGCCGGCGGCGACGGCGATCGTCGTGTCCCGCACCGCAGTGTAGCGCTCAGCCGCACGGTCGCGCGAGGCGAAGGCGCAGGTGATGTGCTCGAGCAGCAGGGCCGGAGTGCGGGCCGAGGTCACCACCGAATGTCGCCCCGGCCCCGGACTTAAGCACTCCGGGGCAGGCTGCGGCCGGGGCCCAATCTTTCTGCCCTGGAAATTGGATCCCGGCCTGCGCCGGGATGACCTAGGAAGCGGGTCACGTCGCTGCGAACCTTCGCTGGCCTTGCCAATCTACTTCTGGTACTTCGCCAGCGCTTTCCGCACATGGCTGTTGTCGAAGGTCTGCGCGAGCTTGATCTCGCTCGGCTTGATCGCGGGGTTGAAGGCCGCGAGGAACTTGAGCGTATTCTCCGCGCCTTCCTGCGTGAACAGGCCGTCGGGCGAAATCGCATCCTTGAACTTGGCGTAGCTGGCGAGGTACAGCGCCCGGTCGCCGAGCAGATACTCCGGCGGCACGGTGGCGGCGACCTGCTCGGGTGTGGCCGTGCGTAGCCACACGAGCGCGCGGACGATCGCGTTGGTCAGCGCCTGCACCGTGTTGGGATTCTTCTTGATGAAGTCGATCGGCGCATAGAGCGCGGCGGCGGGAAGGTCGGAGAAACCCATGACCTCTCGGGTGCCCGCCTCGGTGCGGGTGTCGGCGACGATCACGATATCGCCCGACTTCTCCATCATCGTCATCACCGGATCGATGTTGGAGACCGCGTCGATCCCGCCGCTCTTCACTGCAGCAATCACGCCCGACGAGGTGCCGACGCCGATGAACGATGCCTCGTCGGGCTTGAGGCCGCCCGCCACCATCAGGCGCTGCACGACCCGGTTGGTGCTCGAACCGGGCGCGGTGACGCCGATCTTCATGCCCTTGAGGTCCTTCGGCGACTTGTAGCTCGCCGCCTTGGCCTTCACGACACCGACCGAGATCGCGGGATAGCGCCCCATCTTCACGAAGCCCTGCAGGTTGAGCCCCTTGGGCTGCTGATCGATCGTGTTCTCCCAGGCGCCGGAGACGACGTCGGCGCTGCCGCCGACGACGGCCTGCAGCGCCTTCGAGCCGCCGGGAAAGTCGCTGATCTCCGGATCGAGCCCTTCGTCCTTGAAGTAGCCCCGGCGCTCGGCGATCGTCAGCGGGATGTAGTAGAACGCGGCCTTGCCGCCGACCGCGATGCTTACTTTCGGCTTCTCGGGCTTGCCCTGCGCCTGCGCTGCGAGCGGGAGTGCGAGCATCGGCGTCGCGACCACGATCGCGACCAGCCTGCGATAGAGTTTCATCGATTCCTCCAGTGAGAAGTGCTGCGGATTTTTCGCTTAGCCGCTCGCACCGCCGGCGTTTCGCATTGAGCGGCGATGCTCACATAGCGTTACTGGGCTGTCAACGCGGGCGCCGGATGCAGATCGCTCGCCTTCCCCGCCTTCACCACCTGTCCCGGCAGCTCGTGCCCGACGATTTGTTGCAGACGGCGCGACGCTTCGAGCATCCGGTCGAGATCGACCCCCGTGTCATAGCCCATGCACTCCAGCATGTGCACGACGTCCTCGGTGCAGACGTTGCCGGTGGCGCCCGGCGCGAACGGACATCCGCCCAACCCGCCGAGGCAACCCTCGAAGCGCACGACGCCGGCGTCGAGGCCGGCCACCACATTGGCGAGCCCCATGCCGCGCGTGTTGTGGAAGTGCAGCGTCAGCTCGATCCCCGAGAAACGCTCGCGAGCGCGCGAGACGAGCTGCTCGACCTGCCGCGGGTTCGCCATGCCCGTGGTGTCGCCGAAGGTCACGCCGCGCGCGCCGAGGTCGAGATAGCGCCCGACGCAATCGAGCACCTGCGCTTCGGGGACGACGCCTTCGAACGGGCAGCCGAACGCGGTGGCGATCGCGCCGACCACGCCGGTGCGGCTGCCGCGCAGCGCGGAGAAGACCCCGGCGAAGCCCGCGAACGACTCGGCGACACTGCGCCGCACGTTGGCGCGGTTGTGCGTCTCGGAGGCCGAGACGACGAGCACGACTTCGTCGACATCCGCGGTCAGCGCCCGCTCGGCGCCGCGCGCGTTGGGCACGAGCGCGACATACGTCACGTCCGGATTGCGCCGGATGCCGGCCATCACGGCTTCGGCGTCGCGCAGGTTCGGCACCGCCTTCGGCGAGACGAACGAAGTCGCTTCGATCTTGGCCACACCCGTTTGCGAAAGCCGATCGATGATCTCGATCTTGCGCTCGGTCGGAATCCAGGCGGGCTCGATCTGGAATCCGTCGCGGGCGACCACGTCGTGGATGAATACGCATTGCTTCATTCATGTCGCCCCGGCGAAGGCCGGGGCCCAAGTTGCCTCACGGAAATTGGATCCCGGCCTGCGCCGGGATGACAGGCTAGTCATATCGTCCCCGCTTTACGCAACCGCGCGATGTCCTCTTCGCTGTAGCCGATCCCCCGCAGCACTTCGTCGGTGTGCTCGCCGAGCTTCGGCCCAACCCATTCCATCCCGCCAGGCGTGGCCGAGAGCTTGGGCACGATCCCCGGGAGCTTGAGCGGTGTGCCGTCGGGAAGCGTCACCTGGCGGATCATCCCCCGCGCGAGGTATTGCGGGTCGGCGACGATGTCGGCCGCCGTGTAGATCCTGCCGTGCGGCACGTCGGCCGCCTCGAGCGCGGTCAGGATCGCTTCGAGATCGTGCACAGCCGCCCAGGCGCCGATCGCGCCGTCGATCTCCGCGGTCCGCTTGACGCGGCCGACGTTGTGCGCGAGCTCCGGATCCTGCCCGAGGTCGTCGCGGCCGATCGCGTGCATCAGCCGCTTGTAGATCGAGTCGGCGTTGCCGGCGATCACCACGCTCTGGCCATCCTTCGTCGTGTACGTGTTCGACGGCACGATGTTGGTGAGCCCGGTGCCGATGCGCCCGCGCACCTCGCCGAACAGATCGTAGTCGGGGACCAGGCTCTCCATCATGTTGAACACGGCCTCGTAGAGCGCGACGTCGACCACCTGCCCCTTGCCGGCGCGAGTCTCGCGATGATGCAGCGCCATCAGCGCGCCGATCACTCCGTGCAGCGAGGCCAGCGCGTCGCCGATGCTGATGTTCATGCGCACCGGCGGTCGATCGGGAAAACCGGTGACGTGGCGCATGCCGCCCATCGATTCGCCGACCGCGCCGAAGCCGGGCCGGTCGCGGTACGGGCCCGTCTGACCGAAGCCCGACAGCCGCACCATGATCAGTCCCGGATTGGCCGCGGAGAGCGCCTCATAGCCGAGGCCCCACTTCTCCAGCGTGCCGGGGCGGAAGTTCTCGACGACAATGTCAACCTCGCGCGCGAGGCGGCGCGCGATCTCCTGCCCGTCCGCCGAGCGCAGATCGACCGTCACCGATTTCTTGTTGCGCGCCTGAACGTACCACCACAGCGACGTCCCCTCGTGCAGCAGGCGCCACTGGCGCAGCGGGTCGCCGGTGACGGGCGGCTCGAGCTTGACGACCTCCGCACCGAACTCCGCGAAGAGCTTCGCGGCGAACGGTCCGGCGATGAGCTGACCGAGCTCGAGCACCTTGAGCCCTGCGAGCGGACGCTGCGCGGCGGCCATGCTCAGATCGAGGTGCCCGACCGCCGCGAGCGCAGCTCCGCCTCGAGCTTCGGCAGCTTCTTCGCCATCAGCTCGCCGACGAAGATCTGCGGGTCCGAGGCCTGGCGCTTCTCGGCGCGCTCGCGCTCCGCGATGAGCTTCTTCGCTGCGTCGAACGCTTTTGCGAACGAGTCGTCGAAGCGCAGCGCGTGCTGGAACAGCGCTTCGCCGAAATAGGTCGCCGCGCTCTCGCTCCCGCAGCCGAACGAGGTCCGATCGGCCGCCGACGCGGTCATGATCAGCGTGTGGTCGTCCTTGAGCGGATCGATGAAGCCGCCGGAGTAGCACGCCGAGACGACGATGATCCGCCACTTGATGCCGGCGTCGTCGAGCATCTGCTTGAGCGTTTGGGGATCGAGCGCATCGAGCTGCAGCGGCGGAAATTCGCTGCTGAGCCTGTGATCGCGCGTGCCGTGACTGGTGAGATACAGCATCACGACATCTTCGTCGGGATTGATGATGTCGCCGATCTCGGACAGCGTCGCGCGCAGGTTGCTCACCGTCGCGAACGGGGTGTCGAGCATCGTGCTCGGGTTGTTGATCAATGCGACCGAGCGGCCGTCGGTGTCGAAGCGCTCATCGAGCAGGTCTTGCGCGGCCTCGACATCCTTGCGGAAGACGTCCTCGGACGCGTACGGAGCGAAGCCGACGAAATAGAGGTCGGTGACCCCCGGTCGCTCCTCCTCGAGGTCGTTGAGCGCCTCGTACAGGAGCTGCGGCTGCTTGATGAGCACGTCCTCGGTGGCGGGATTCGCGTCGCGTGCCGCCTGCACCGTGTCGGCCGGCAGCGAGTAGAACCACGGTTGATCGGCCCAGATCGCGAGCGGCACACCCGCCACGAGCAGCGCGGCGCCCGCCGTCGAGCGCAGCCAGAACCGCGGTTGCCGCGGCGTCAGCGCGACCGCGACCGTGCGCCAATAGATGAAGGCGAGCCACAGCACGAGAAGCCAGAAGCCCGCCCATTGGACGGAGTACCCGAAAAGCTCTCCCTGAGCTCCGGGCAGCCCGAGAACGATGTTCACCACCCCCAACGCCGGATCGCTCGCGGCCACGATGACCGGTAGCGCGAGCCGCAGATGCGGTTGCCGGTAGGCCCAGGCGAGCACGGCGCCGATCAGCAGCAGCAGCGCCGCGTCGAACCCTTCGAACACGATGGCGTGCGGCGACAGGATCGGCTGCTCTCCGGCGCGCACGTAAGCGTTGGTCGCGCCGATCAGCACGCCAAGGAGGAGCAGCAGCACGAACTGCCGCACGCTGACGCGAAACGAGAGCATCGACACCGGCAGCCCGAGCGCCAAGCGCAGTCCACTCGCGAGATTGCGTCCGAAGTCGATCGCGGCCCGGCTCGCCGACGGCAACGCGCTCATTGGACCCCCACGCTTGCGGCCTCATTGGGCAATTCGGCCGCTGCGCTGCCCCCAAACGCGGGGGCGCAATTCGCGCCTTGGGGCGGCCCTGCGGCGCTCATCGCGACACCCCTGTGTTCGCATGCGCCTCGATGTAGGCCTTGACCGCCGCGACATCGGCCGGCAGCACCTCGAAGCGCTGCGGCAGCGCTTCCAGGTGCGCGTAGGCGGCGGGACGCTCGGGATCGCGTCCGAGCGCTTCGCGAATCGTCGCGGCGAACTTCGCCGGCAGCGCGGTCTCGAGGCAGATCAGGGGCACGCCGGGGTCGCGCCGCTCGAGCGCGACCTTGATGCCGTCCGCCGTGTGCGGATCGACCACGACGCCGTAGCGCTCGGCCACGTGCCGGATGGTGGCCACGCGGTCGGCGTGGGTGCTCTTGCCGGAGACGAACCCCGAGGCCTTGAGCGCCCGTTCGTGCGGTGTCGCCGCGAGGTCGAACTCGCCCTTCGCCGCCAGGTCGCGCCAGAGCGCGCGCACGGCCTCCGGGTCGCGGCCCACCAGATCGAACACGAACCGCTCGAAGTTGGACGCTTTGGAGATGTCCATCGACGGACTCGACGTCGCGACCACCGCGCCGGGGGGACGGACGCGATAGCGTCCGGTGCGGAAGAACTCGTCCAGCACGTCGTTCTCGTTGGTGGCGAGAATCAGGCGCCGTATCGGCAGCCCCATCCGGTGCGCGACGTGACCGGCGAGAATGTTGCCGAAATTGCCGCTCGGAACGGCGAAGTCGACGACGTCGTCCTCGCCGCGGGTCGTCGCGAAGTACCCCTTGAAGTAGTAGACGATCTGCGCCGCGATCCGCGCCCAGTTGATCGAGTTGACCGCGCCGAGCCGATGGCGTTCCTTGAACCGTGCGTCGCCGGCGACAGCCTTCACCAGGTCCTGACAATCGTCGAACACGCCGTCGATCGCCAGGTTGAAGATGTTGGCCTCGATGAGCGTGTACATCTGCGCGGTCTGGAAAGGGCTCATCCGGTCGCGCGGCGAGAGCATGAAGACGTTGATGCCGCGCTTGCCCTTGAGCGCGTATTCGGCCGCGGATCCCGTGTCGCCCGAGGTCGCGCCCAGCACGTTGAGCGTCGCGCCCTGCTTCGCCAACACGTACTCGAACAGTTGCCCCAGAAGCTGCAGCGCGATGTCCTTGAAGGCGAGCGTGGGCCCGTTAGCCACGCGCAGCAGATGGAGATTCGGTTCGAGGGTGGCCAGCGGCGTGACCTCGTCGCTGCCGAAGACGGCTGCGGTGTAGGTGCGGTCGATGATCGCCTTCAAATCCTCCGGCGCGATGTCGTCGGCGTAGCGCGACAGGATCGCGAAGGCGAGCTCGCGGTAAGCGAGCGGCCGTAGACGCGCGCGCTCCGTCGCGGAGAAAACGGGATACGCCTCGGGCACGGTCAACCCGCCGTCAGGCGCGAGCCCCTCGAGCAGGATCGCGGAGAACGGCAGCGGCTCCATGCCGCCGCGCGTGCTGATATAGCGCATCACCGCGACCGCATGCCAACCCGTAAGATGCGCTCACGCAAAGCGCAGGAGGCGAAGCGCATCAATTGAGCTCTTCCATCCGGATGCGCACCACCTTGTCGCGCACGGTCGGCAACGCCTCGATCTTGGCGATGGCCTCGACGACGCGCTTCTCGACCGTCCGGTGCGTGAGCAGGATGATGTCGGTTTGGTCTTCGCCCTCGGGCGGCTCCTTCTGAATCATCGCGTCGATCGAGATGTCGCGATCGGCGAGGATGCGCGTGATATCGGCGAGCACGCCCGGCCGGTCGAGCACGCGCATGCGCAGATAGTAGCTGGTGACCACCTCGCCGATCGGCAGGACGGGCAGGTCCGAGAGCTGGTCGGGCTGAAAGGCGAGGTGCGGAACGCGATGCTCGGGATCGGCGGTATGCGTGCGGGTGACGTCGACCAGGTCGGCGATGACCGCGCTCGCGGTCGGCTCCGCGCCCGCGCCGGCGCCGTAGTACATCGTCGGCCCGACCGCGTCGCCCTTGACCAGCACCGCGTTCATCACGCCCTCGACGTTGGCGATCAGGCGCTTGGCCGGGATCAGCGTCGGGTGGACGCGGAGCTCGATCCCGGCGGGAGCGCGCCGCGTGATGCCGAGGAGCTTGATCCGGTAGCCCAGCTCTTCGGCGTAGCGGATGTCCTCGCGCGAGAGCTTCGAAATGCCTTCGATGTGGACCTTGTCGAACTGCATCGGCACGCCGAACGCGATCGCCGACATGATGGTGAGCTTGTGCGCCGCGTCGATGCCCTCGACGTCGAAGATCGGATCGGCCTCGGCGTAGCCGCGCGCCTGGGCTTCCTTCAATACCGCGTCGAACGGTGCGCCTTTCGCGCGCATCTCCGACAGGATGAAGTTCGACGTGCCGTTGATGATCCCGGCGATCCATTCGATCCGGTTGGCGGTGAGCCCTTCGCGCAGCGCCTTGATGATGGGGATGCCGCCGGCGACCGCAGCTTCGAATGCGACCATCACGCCCTTTGCGTGCGCGGCGGCAAAGATCTCGTTGCCGTGGCGGGCGAGCAGCGCCTTGTTGGCGGTCACGACGTGCTTCCCGTTGGCAATCGCCTGCAGAATGAAGGTGCGTGCCGGCTCGATGCCGCCGATCAGCTCGATTACGATGTCGATGTCCGGATTCGCGAGCACCGCGCCCGCGTCCGCCGTCAAGGTGACGCCGGTCGCGCCGCGCGTTGCCTCACGCGCGCGCTCCAGCGCCCTCTCGGCGATCCAGGTGATGCGGATCGGACGCCCCGCGCGGCGGGTGATCTCCTCCTCGTTCCGGCGCAGCACCGTCCACGTGCCGAGCCCGACGGTGCCGATGCCGAGCAGGCCCACTTGCAGGGGCTTCATCGGTCCATTAGACATGTGAGGATCTCACTCCCGGCGCATACACAGCGTCCGTCGCCCCGGCCCCGGACTTAGGCACTCCGGGGCAGGCTGCGGCTGTGGCCCAATTTGCATCGGTGAACTTGGATCCCGGCCTGCGCCGGGATGACCTGACTGGGCATTCGCGTCGCGTCACAGCAGCCCGTCCTCGCGAAACATCTGTTTGATGCCCCTGATGGCCTGTCGCGTTCGCGGTTCGTTCTGGCTCCGGCCGGCGCGGCATGCGCCGCGCCTTAACCCGCTTGCGCGGGTTAGCCTTCGCCGAAATGAAGCCCGATGAACTCTCATCTCAAAGGAGTCCGTCATCGCGAAACATTTGCTTTACGCCACGGATGGCCTGTCGAGTTCGGGCTTCATTTTCAATCATCGCAAAGCGCACGTGCCCGTCGCCGAACTCGCCGAAGCCGATCCCGGGCGAGACCGACACCTTGGCCTGGGCGAGGAGCTTCTTGGTGAACTCGAGCGAGCCGACCTTACGATACGGCTCGGGAATCTGCGCCCAGACGTACATCGACGCCTTGGGAGTCTCGACCGGCCAGCCGGCCTCGTGCAGCCCCTTGACCAGCACGTCGCGCCGCTTCTGGTATTTGAGAGCGATCGCCGCGACGCAATCCTGGGGGCCCTCGAGCGCGGCGATCGAGGCGACCTGGATCGGCGTGAACGTGCCGTAGTCGTGATAGCCCTTGATCCGCGACAACGCGTGCACCAGTCCCTTGTTGCCGACCATGAAGCCGATGCGCCAGCCCGCCATGTTGTAGCTCTTGGACATCGAGAAGAACTCGACGGCGACCTCGCGCGCCCCGGGCACCTGCATGATCGACGGCGCCTTCCAGCCGTCGAAGCAGATATCGGCGTAGGCGAGATCGTGCACGACGTAGATGCCGTGCTCGCGCGCGAGTGCGATGATCTTCTCGAAGAACGGCAGCTCGACGCACTGCGCGGTCGGATTGGCCGGAAAGTTGATGATGAGCATCTTCGGCCTGGGCAAGCTCAACTTGATCGTGTGCTCGAGCTCGGCGAAGAAATCGACCTCGGGCGTGAGCGGCACCTGGCGGATGTCGGCGCCGGCGATCACCGGACCGTAGATGTGGATCGGGTAGCTGGGATTGGGCACCAGCACGGTGTCGCCGCGACCGAGCGTGGCGAGCGCGAGATGCGCGATGCCTTCCTTGGAGCCGATCGTGACGATCGCCTCGGTCTCAGGATCGAACTCGATGCCCCAGCGGCGCTGGTACCACTGGCAGATCGCCCGGCGCAGGCGCGGGATGCCGCGGGAGACCGAGTAGCCGTGCGTGTCGGGGCGCTGCACGGTTTCGACCAGCTTGTCGACGATGTGCTTCGGCGTAGGCCCGTCGGGGTTGCCCATGCCGAAGTCGATGATGTCCTCCCCGCGGCGGCGGGCGGCCATCTTGAGCTCGTAGGTGATATTGAAGACGTACGGCGGAAGGCGCTGGAGGCGCGCGAACTGCGTGGGAACCGGGGAAGCCATGCCTGTCCTTCTGCGTGCGTGAGCGCCCGGAACCGTCCGAGCGACGCCGCAGGAGTTGAAGCTATAATGCTAACGAATGTAGGCGGTTACCGCAACGCATCAAAATGCAATTCCACTTGAGCGCTGCCGAAGGCAATCTCTTCACCGGACATGGCGAGGGCTTCATCCGCCTGGGCGTGGTCGAATACCGCGAGAATATCCTGGTCACGCCGGAGCGAATCGTCACCGGATGGGCGATCGGAGGGTTCGATGCGCTCACCGAAGCCGAGTTTGCCGCGCTCGCGGCGCTCACGCCCGAGGTCGCGCTCCTCGGCACCGGCACGACGCTACGTTTTCCTCATCCGCGGCTCACGCGCGCGCTCACCGATGCCGGCATCGGTCTCGAAGTGATGGACACGCCCGCGGTTTGCCGCACCTTCAACATCCTCGCCGCCGAGGGCAGGAAGGTTGCGGCAGGCGTGCTGCTCGGTCCGACCTGAGCGGAGCCGAAACGGCGAGGCAACGTCCGGCTCAACCCCGGATCTGCTTAGGTTCCTTAGCCCAGGATTTCCCCGATGCGCGTGCGGCGCTCCATCTCGGAGTCGAATTCCTCGAGCTCGGGCCCGAGCGCCTCGCGCGCCGACACCATGCCGATCGGCTTGCCGTTCTCGACCACGGGCACGTGGCGAAAACCGCCGTCGTACATCATGAGCAGCGCGTGGCCGAACGGCCGGTCGGGCGAGACCGTCTTCGGGTGCGGGGTCATGACCTCGGAAAGGCGCGTCGCTTTCGGGTCGCGGCCTTCGGCGAGCACGCGGAACAGCGCATCGCGCTCGGTGAAGATGCCCGCGAGACGACCGGCCGCGTCGACGACCATCACCGCGCCCACCATCTTCTTCTTCATCTGCCGCGCCGACGCAGCCACGGTGCTGTCGGCGCTCGCCGTGAGGATTTTCTGATGGGCGATCAAACTGCGGATGGGACGTTGCGGCATCGGGGACCTCCTTAAGCGGCGTGCCGGACGCTACGCGCGCCCGCAATCGCGTTACCCGCAGGCGCGAGGACGTTGCGAGCGAAGGCCTGTAGCATACGTCCGGGGCCGGACTTCGGCAACGGTCGAGTGGGCAATTCGCAACGCAGAAGGAGCGATTCATGTTTCGTGTCTACGGCATGTCGAGCTCGGGCAACTGTCACAAGGTGCGGATGACGCTCGACGCGCTTTCGCAGCCCTACAACTGGGAAGAAATCGACACCCGGCGCGGCACCACGCGCACGCCGGAATTCCTGGCGATGAATCCCAACGGCAAGGTGCCGGTGCTCGAGATCGAACCGGGAACCTATCTCGCCGAGTCGAACGCGATCATCTGCTATCTGGCCGAGGGCACGGCGCTGCTCCCGTCGGAGCGGCTCGCGCGAGCGCGGGTGCTGCAGTGGCTGTTCTTCGAGCAATACTCGCACGAGCCGTACATCGCGGTCGCGCGCTTCCTACGGAAGCTCCACCCCGATCCGGCCTCCCAGCGGGCGCTCGCCGACAGCAAGATGAACGGCGGTTATCGCGCGCTCGAAGTGATGGAGGGCCAGCTCGCACGAACCCCGTTCTTCGTGGGCGAGCGCTACAGCATCGCCGACATCGCGCTCTACGCCTACACCCGCGTCGCGGGCGACGGCGGGTTCGATATGCAACGCTTCCCCGCGGTGCGCGCATGGCTCGAACGTATGCAGGCTCAGCCCGGCTGCAAGCCTATGCCTGCGTAGGCACGAGCAGCTCAATAGGTACAGATTTTCGCCGCGTCAACCGGCGCGGCAGCGCCGGGTTCAACGCGGCGAGTTAGTGTGTCACGTCTTGGATGGCGCACTAACACTGGATCGTCTGCCGGGAGTACTCCGCCAAGTCGCGTACCACGGTTCTCGCGCCCACCGGAACCCGCGCCTTACCGGGCCCGTAGTCCATCGCCAGCTTGAAGTCGTACTTGCGGAAAAAGGCGTCGAACTGCTCCGCGCCCACCGTGCCGAGCGCGAAAAGCTCGTCGCGCTCGGCGTCGTAGTCGAGCAGGATCGCGGCCAGCGGCTGCGGCGCCGGCCCGCTCTGCACGCGCGCGCCGGCCGCGGGGTCGTAGACGCTGTGATCGGCGCAACAATGGATGACGTCGCCGTCCGAGGTCGGCGAACGATCGGGCTGGAAGCGGATGAAGCTCACCTCGCGCGTGGGGTACGCCAGCTTGTGGGCGCAGATCGCCGAATACGCGACCACCGAGCGGCGCGCACCGACGCCGCCGCTCCAGGCGTAGCTCGCGCCATCGGCGCGCAGCAGACGATCGGCGCCGGCGATCGGATGACCCAGATCGAGCAGGAAGCAAGGCGTGGCGACGTAGGGATAGCTGAAGACATAATTGGTGCGTGCCGCGAGCCGGCGCGCCTTGAACGGCTCGCCATGAACGTCGACGAGGTGCGCGAGTTCGTAGAGGCGCGGCGCTGCGGTCGCCCACGCGCCGGCGAGATGCGAGACCCTCGCGCTCGCGCCCATCGCGACGCACGCGGAGACAAAATGTCGGCGTTTCACGCTGGTGCGGCCTGCAGAGGAGGAACCGGTCACTCTAATGCAGCCTTTGGCGTATGGCGCGTCGTTATCGGCGAAGTGGTGCGCGACGCGGCGCTCGCGCGAAAGCGCGAGCGCCGCACCGCTCGCTGCGCGCTGCCTCGCATGACGCGAGGCGGGCCGGCGTCGGCTCGGATGCTCAGAGCTGCGCCAGCGCGCGAATGTGCTCGACGGCGCTCCGGCCGAGCGCGGATAGCTCGTAGCCGCCCTCGAGCGTCGACACGATGCGCCCTTCGGCGTGCCGCTCGGCGATCTTGACGACCTCACGCGTCACCCAGCCGTAGTCGGCCTCCGTCAACTGCAGGTTGGCGAGCGGATCGTCGCGGTGGGCATCGAAGCCCGCGGAGAAGAAGATGATCTGCGGCCGATGCGCATCGAGCGCGGGCAGGCAGACCTCGCTCATCGCCCTGCGGAACGCTTCGCCGCCGCTGCCGGCGCGAAGCGGGACGTTGTGCATGTTCGGTCCCGCGGGATCGACGCCCGAGTACGGATAGAGCGGATACTCGAAGGTGCCGACCATGACCACCCGCGAGTCCGAGGCGAAGATCTGCTCGGTGCCGTTGCCGTGATGCACGTCGAAGTCGACCACCGCCGCGCGCTTGATGCCCTGGGCCAGCGCGTGCGCCACGCCGACCGCGACGTTGTTGAACAGACAAAACCCCATCGCCCGCCGCCGCTCCGCGTGATGACCGGGAGGGCGCACCGCACAGAACGCGGTGCGGCATTCGCCGCTCAACACGAGATCGGCGGCGAGCACCACCGTGCCCGCGGCATGCTGCGCGGCGTCCAGCGAGTGCGGATTCATCGCAGTGTCCGGATCGAGGTAGGCGATGCCTGAGTCCGGGCTCGCCGCCTCGATCATGGCGATGTAGTCCTTGTCGTGCACACGCGCGAGCTGCTCCCGCGTTGCCGCGGGAGCGTCGTAGTGCGCAACATGCGCATCGAGCCCGCTGGCGATGAGCCGATCGGATACCGCGTCGAGCCGATCGGGACACTCGGGGTGATACGGGCCCATGTTGTGCAAACGGCACGACGCATGGGCGACGAAGGCGGTGGTCACGGCGGCGGTCCTCGCGCGGACCGAGGGGGCTCGCGAAGGATTTCCGCGGCACACGGGCGGTCGAACGGAGTGTAACGCGCCGCCGGCGGTCGTGACTAGACGGCTCCATCCCTCTATAGTGGCGCTGACAGAAGAACGCCTTGAACGGAGCCGCCCCCCAATGACCGTTCGTCCCGCGTCCCCGAGCCACGCGATCCCGGTGCCCGCGCGTCTGGCAGCCGTGCTGGAGCAGCTCGGTCGCATCGTCGTGGGCAAGGACACGCCGCTCAAGCTCGCGCTCGCCTGCCTGCTCGCGCGCGGACACCTTCTGATCGAGGACATCCCCGGCGTGGGCAAGTCCACGCTGGCGCAGGCGCTCGCGGGCACGCTCGGCCTGCACTATGCGCGCATCCAGTTCACCAGCGATCTCCTGCCCGCCGATGTCCTCGGCGTGTCGATCTTCGATCCGGCGGCACACAGCTTCCGCTTTCACTCCGGGCCGATCTTCCATTCAGTCGTGCTCGCCGACGAGATCAACCGCGCGCCGCCGAAGACGCAGAGCGCCCTGCTGGAAGCGATGGAAGAGCGTCAGGTTTCCGCCGACGGCGAGACGCGACCCCTGCCCGAGCCGTTCTTCGTGATCGCCACCCAGAATCCCGCCGAGCAGATCGGCGCCTATCCTCTGCCCGAATCGCAGCTCGACCGCTTCCTGATGGCGATCGAGCTGGGCTATCCCGATCCGGCGGCCGAGCGCGAGCTTCTGATCTCCGGCGACCGGCGCGCGCGCATCCCAACGCTCACCCCGTGCGCCGATCCAGCGACGCTCGTCGCCTGGCAGCGCGAAGCCGCCGCCGTGCACGTGGCGCCGGCGCTGCTCGATTACGTGCAGGCGCTGCTCGCCGCGTCGCGCGGTGCCGCGGAGCGGCGCGGGGACGCAGCCTCGGGCCGCGGCCTGTCGCCGCGCGCGGGCCTGCTGCTGGTGGCCGCCGCGCGCGCCTGGGCGCTGCTCGCCGGGCGCCCCATGGTGCTGCCTGAGGACATGCAGGCGGTGTTCCCCTCGGTCGCCGGGCATCGCCTCGCCGGCAGCACCCGCGCCGGCGGCCCGCAGGCCGAAGCGCTGCTCCGCGCCGTCCCGCTGCCGTAATCGTTGCGCCTCCGGGCGAATGAGCTCGGCCCTGTCCTCGCCCACCCTCGCGCGATCCTGGACCCGGCGCTGGCGCCAGCGCATCTGGCGGCTCGAGGCCGCCGATCACGGCCCGATCGTGCTGCGCCACCGGCGCATCTACATCTTGCCTACGCGCCGCGGGCTCTCGCTCGTCGCCACGCTGGCGATCATGCTGCTCACCTCGATGAACTACGCGCTCGCGCTCGGCCACGCGCTAACGTTTCTCGTCGCGGGGCTGGTCGCGGCCGCGCTGCTGCAGACCTATCGCAACCTCGCCGGCATCGCCGCCTCCCCGCTCGCCGCGGGTGAAGCGTTTGCTGGAGGTGAAGTGGGATTCACGCTGGCCCTCGCCAACGCCGGCGCCGAGCGCCGCGGGATCAACGTCGCGGCGCCATCGGGGCCGCTGATCCGCGTCGATCTGCCGGCGGGAGCCACGCGGCCGGTGTCGCTGTCCGTACACGCGTCCCGGCGCGGCCGCGTCGCGCTCGGGCGGGTGACACTGTCGACCGATTTCCCTCTCGGCCTCTGGCGCGCTTGGGCCTACGTGCATTTTCCGCTGGCGGGTATTGCCTATCCCGCGCCCGAGGCGCTCCCACCGCCAGCCCCGCCGGGATTCGAAGGGTTCGACGTGCGCCGCAGCGCGAGCGCGGCTGAGGCCGAGCTTGCCGGCTTGCGCGACTACACGTCCGGCGACCCGATGAACCGCGTCGCGTGGAAGGCGGTTGCCCGCGGCGCGGGCTGGTACACCAAGCAGTTCGAAGGCACGGGCGGCGGCGGCGCACTCGAGCTCCGCTGGGACGAGCTGCCGCCCGGCCTGGGGACGGAGGCGCGGCTCTCGCGCCTTACCGCGTGGATCCTCGCCGCCGAGCGCGAGGCGCGCACTTTCAGACTCGTGCTGCCGGGGACCGAGCTCGCGCCCGGGTCCGGGGCAGCGCACCGGCGCGCTGCGCTCACCGCGCTGGCACTCTTTCCTTAGGCAGTAGCGCACGATGATCTTCGCCCCGGCTCCGGTCTCGCCGCTCGCGCGTTCGCAGCTCGCCTGGCTTGCCGCCCTGGTGGTGCTCGCGCAGCTGCCGCTGTGGCCGCATCTGCCGCTCTGGATCATCGCGGTCGGGTCGGGGCTGGTCGTTGCGCGGATGCTGCTGCCCGTCGATCGCCCGCTGCCGACGCGTCTGCGACGCTGGCTCCTGCCGCTGCTGGCGCTCGCCGTCGCGATCGGTATCCGCACGAGCTACGGCTATTTTCTGGCCCGCGATCCGTCCGTCGCGTTTCTGTACGCTCTGGTCGGGATCAAGTTCGTCGAAGCGCGCAGTCCGCGCGACGGCGGCCTGCTCGTGTGTCTCGCGGTGTTCCTGGCGCTCACTCAGTTCTTCTATGCCCAGTCGATCGGCGCCGCAGCGATCGCCCTACCGGTGGTTCTCGTTCTCGGAGGCGCGCTCGCCGCGCTGCGCGAAGCGCCCGCTGACCCCGGCGCCTGGGCGGCCCCGCTGCTCGCCACCGGGCGCATGCTCCTGCAGGGCGTGCCGGTGGCTGCGCTGCTGTTCATTCTGTTCCCGCGGCTTACCGGCCCGCTGTGGGGCAGCCCAGCCGACGGCGGCGCGCGGAGCGGGCTGTCCGATCGCATGGCGCCGGGGACGATCAGCGAGCTGTCCCTATCCGATGCGGTCGCCTTCCGCGTCGATTTCGTCGGCCGGCCGCCGCCGCCCGCGCAGCGTTACTGGCGTGGGCCGGTGTTCTCGCGCTTCGACGGCAACGAGTGGAGCGCACTGCCCCGCATCCGCGCCGGGCAGCTCTCCGCCGATAAGGGACGGGCGATCGAGTACACGGTCACGATGGAGCCGAACAACCGCGCGTGGCTGTTCGCGCTGGAGCATCCGGCGAGCCTGCCGCGGGCGCCGAGCGACGACCTCACCGCGCGCGTGGGGACCGTGCGCAACCTCGCCGTGATCACCGACGACGAGCAACTGCTCTCCGGCGTGCCGATCGCCCAGGCCATCCGCTATACGCAGCGCTCGACCGTCTCCGACCGCTTCCCGGCGGGCGGCGATGCCGAGGCCCGCGACAATCTGCAGCTTCCGCGCGGAAACCCGCGCACGGTCGCGCTTGCCCGGGAGTTGCGCGAGCGGTCGGCCTCGGACCGCGCGTTCATCGCCGCCGTGCTCGATTATTTCCGCAGCGAGCCGTTCGTCTACACGCTGGCACCGCCGCTGCTCGAGGGCGGCGACCGGGTCGACGCCTTCCTGTTCGACACGCGGCGCGGATTCTGCGAGCACTACGCAGGCGCATTCGTGTTCCTGTTGCGCGCCGCCGGCATCCCCGCGCGTGTGGTGACCGGCTACCAGGGCGGAGAGATCAATCCCGACGGCGGCTACATGATCGTTCGCGACTCCGACGCGCATGCCTGGGCCGAGGCGCTGCTCGACGGCACCTGGCAGCGCTTCGATCCGACCGCCGCGGTCGCACCGTCGCGCATCGAGCGCGGGCTCGGCGCCGCGCTGCCACAGGGCGAGCCGGTGCCTTATCTCGCGCGGCTCGACATGACGTGGCTCAGGAGCCTGCGCCTGCGCTGGGACGCCGTGAACTATCAATGGCAGCGCAGCGTGGTCGGCTTCAACCTCCAGCGGCAGCGCGACATGCTGCGCGACCTGGGGCTCGAAGCGGCGCGGCCATGGCAGGTGGTCGCGCTCGCCGGCGCCTTGGCTTTCGTCTGGGGGCTGGCGGTCCTCGGCGTCGCGCGGGCGCGGCACGCTCGCGCCGATCCCGCGGTTGCGCTGTGGACGCGGTTGTGTCGCCGCCTCGCCCGCGCGGGTCTGCCGCGACGCCCGAGCGAAGGTCCGCTCGCCTACGTCGCTCGCGCGGCGGCGCACTGGCCGCAGTCGAGCGCGCTGTTGCGGAGGATCGGCGACAGCTACGCGGCGCTGCGCTATGGACCGAACGATGCAATGGCGCGCGCGGAGCTGATCGCGGCGCTGCGCGCCGGAATCGCCGCCTTGCCGAGCGTACCGATTCTGCTACAACAACGCGTCGCGTGAGAGCCCTCGCAAGCGCAGCCGCGCGCGCAACTTGTCGAGCGCCTCGCTCTGGATCTGGCGCACGCGCTCGCGCGTGACGCCGAGCTCGGCGGCGAGCTGCTCGAGGGTGGCCACCTCGATGCCACTCAGACCGTAGCGGCGCTCGATCACCCGCCGCTGCCGCTCGGAGAGCTCGTCCAGCCACTGCCGGATCCAGGTCTCGATCTCGCTGTTGTGCAGCACGAGCTCCGGTGTGGGCGCGTCGTCGTCGGCGAGCTGATCGCCGAACGACATGCCCTGGTCGACGTCGAGCGGGGCGTCGAGCGAGGTGACGTGCTCGTTGTAGCCTAAGAGCTTGCGCACCTGCTCGACCGGCTTGTCGAGCAGATGCGCGACGTCGTCGAGCGTCGGGTCGCGGCCCTCGCCGAGCATGCCGTGCGTCTCGAGGTGGCGCAGCGCGCGCAGCACGATGTTGAGCTCCTTCACCACGTGCGCGGGCAGGCGGATGGTGCGCGACTGGCTCATGATCGCGCGCTCGATCGACTGGCGGATCCACCACGTGGCATAGGTGGTGAAGCGAAACCCGCGCTCGGGATCGAATTTCTCGAGCGCGTGGATGAGGCCCAGGTTCCCCTCCTCGATCAGGTCGGCGAGCGTCAGGCCGCGATTGAGGTAGTGCTTGGCGATGCTCACCACCAGCCGCAGGTTGTGCTCGATCATCTTCTGCCGCGCGTCGAAGTCCCCGGCGCGGGTGGCCCGGGCGCATTCGAGCTCCTCGGCGGCAGTGAGCAGCGCGCTCTGTCCGATCTCGTTCAAGTAGATCTGAGTGACATCGTTCAGGAAGTCCGCACCCACACCTTCGGCCGGCACCTCCAGCGGCAGCTCGCCGCTGCGCGTATCCGGTTCGTGCGCGAGCGCGCTCTCGCCGTTGTCGTCCGCGGACGCGCGGTCGTGCATCATGTCGGCGGCAGGAACTTCACCGGGTCGACCGGTTTTCCGAGACGGCGGATCTCGAAATGGAGCTTGACCTGATCGGAGTCGCTGTCGCCCATCTCGGCGATCTTCTGGCCCTTGGCAACCTGCTGGCCTTCCTTGACCACGATCTGGCGGTTGTGGGCGTACGCCGACAAGAAGGTCGCATTGTGCTTGACGATGACGAGCTTGCCGTAGCCGCGCAGGCCCGAGCCCGCGTAGACGACCTTGCCCGCGGCGCTGGCGACCACCGGCTGGCCGGCCTTGCCCGCGATGTCGATCCCCTTCAGGTTGGCCGATTCGGAGAAGCCGGCGACGACTTTGCCGGCGGTCGGCCAGACCCAGCCGAGATTGTCGTCGTCGATCTCCGGCACGCGCGCGGCATCGGGCCGCGCCGGCAGCGCGCCGGTGGCCGAAGGAGGAGCGATCGCCGGCGCCGGCAGCGGGCGCACTTCCGGCGCCGCCGCGGCGAGCGGCGGCAGCGATGCGCCTTGCTGCAATTGCGCGAGCGCCTGTTCGGAATACGGAACCTTGATCGCCTTCGGCTCGGTCTTGTACGTCGCGGTATTCGCGCGCCCGCTCGCGGGCGGCAGCGGCGGCGCTGCAGGCGTTTCGGTGCTCGGCGCGACCGGTGCGGTGGTCACCAGCGGCGCGGTCACCACGCCGCCCTCGCTTGCGCCCGGCGCGGCGAGCACGAGCACCTGGCCGACCCGGATCACGTTGACGTTCTCGATGTTGTTCCACGCCGCGAGCTCGCGATAATCGAGCCCTTGATCGAGCGCGATCTGATAGAGGGTGTCGCCGCGCTTGACGGTATAGGTCGGCGCCGGCGGCGCCTGGGGCGCGCGAGCCTCCGCAGCCACGGGGGGCGCCGGCGGCGCCGGGCGCGTCGCGGGTAACGGTGCGCGCTCGATCACCGGCGCCGGCGGACGGGTCATGCACCCGGCGAGCAACGTCGCGAGGCCGAGTACGGCAAGGAAGGGTCGAGAGTGCGAACGGGTGCGATCGGTCATGCGAGTCCGGAGAGCAGCGGCACGAATCTTACCGCATCGTACGTCTGCTCACGGATGCCGCCGGGCGCCTTGTCGATGACGGTCAGCAACTGCACGCCTTTCAGTGCCTCGTCGTGGCGCGCCAGCGGCAGAACCATGCGTCCGCCGACCTTGAGATAGCGCAGCAGGGCGGTGGGCACCTGCGTTGCCGCGGCTGTCACGAGAATGCCGTCGAGCTCGAGATCCTCGCCCAGGTCGGCGGAGCCGTCGCCATGCTTGATGCGCACGGTGGCGAGCTTGAGCGCGCGCAGGTTCTTGCGCGCCTTGGCCACCAGCGAGGCGACCCGCTCCACGGTGTAGACCTCTTGGGCGAGCTGCGCCAGGATCGCCGTCTGATAGCCGCACCCGGTGCCGATCTCGAGCACCTTCGACAGCGCTCCGCCGGCACACAGGAGCTCGGTCATGCGCGCGACGACGTAGGGCTGCGAGATCGTCTGCCCGGCGCCGATCGGCAGCGGGTTGTCCTCGTAGGCGCGGATGGCGAGCGCTTCCTCGACGAAGATGTGGCGCGGCACCGCGGCCATCGCGGCGAGCACCGCCTCGTCGCGGATGCCCTGCTCGCGCAGGCGCTCGATCATCCGCGCCCGGGTGCGGGTCGAGGTCATGCCGATGCCGTTGAAGTTCTCGCCGGCCGCGTTCATGGATGGCCCCCCGCGCTTGCGGCTTGATTGATCAATTCGGCGCTCATGACGTCACGCGTTCTCCCAGCCAGGCGGCCACCCGCGCCATCTCGGCGCGATGCGTGAGATCGATCTGCAGCGGCGTGATCGAAACGTAGCCTGCGTCGACCGCGTGAAAGTCGGTGCCCTCGCCGGCATCGGCGGCCGCACCCGCGGCGCCGACCCAGTAGCACACCTCGCCGCGCGGCGTGTGGGTCTTGATCACCGGTTCGGCCTTGTGGCGCCGGCCCAGCCGCGTGATGCGATGGCCCTTCAAGTCGTAGCGCGCGACATCGGGCACGTTGACGTTGAGCAGCCATTTGCCGAGCGGCTGCTCGCGGTGGCGCTGCACGATCTCGACCACGATCGAAGCCGCGGTGTCGAAATGGCGGCCGATCTTGCTCGTCAGCGAGACCGCGAGCGACGGGATGCCGAGCAGGTACCCCTCGGTCGCGGCGGCGACGGTGCCGGAGTAGACCGTATCGTCGCCCATGTTCTCGCCGAGATTGATGCCCGAGATCACCATGTCGGGCAGCGTGTCGAGCAGCCCCGTGACCGCGATGTGCACGCAATCGGTCGGCGTGCCGTTGACGAACAGGAAGCCGTTCGGCGCCCGCCGCACGGTCAGCGGCCGGTCGAGTGTCAGCGAGTTGGACGAGCCCGAGCGGTCGCGCTCGGGCGCGACGACGGTGACATCGGCGTGGGGGGAAAGCTCAGCGGCGAGGCGTTCGAGACCGGGGGCGAAGTAGCCGTCGTCGTTGCTGAGCAGGATGCGCATCGCGGAGCGTCGAATGGGTCGCGCGGCGGCCTTCGCCGCCTGCGGGTCGCCATTATAAACGCCCTCACCAGGCCGCGAAGCTTCGCCGTCGCATCGGACGAATTCCTACACTACGCTGGAAGGAATCGCGCCGGAATCTTTTCGCCGCGGGCACGGTCGTAGCTCACATTACTCGGGCTTGGGATCGTGCCACGCTTACGCAGCTTCGCCGATCGGCTCGCGCAGACTTGGTTCCTGCTGGAGCTGCTGCGCGGGTTGCGGTTGACCGGGCGCTACCTCTTCCGGCGCAAGTTCACGGTGCACTATCCGGAAGAGCGCACGCCGCAGTCGCCGCGCTTCCGCGGCCTGCACGCGTTGCGGCGTTACCCCAATGGGGAGGAGCGCTGCATCGCCTGCAAGCTGTGCGAGTCGGTGTGCCCGGCGCTCGCCATCACCATCGAATCGGAGGAACGCCCCGACGGAACGCGGCGCACGACGCGCTACGACATCGATCTGTTCAAGTGCATCTACTGCGGGTTCTGCGAGGAGGCGTGTCCGACCGACGCCATCGTCATGACCCGCGAGATCGAGTTTCACATGGAGCGCCGCCACGAATCGATCGCGCCCAAGGAGCTGCTGCTCGCCATCGGCGAGCGCAAGGAAGCCGAGATCGCGGCGGACCGCGCCGCCGACGCGCGCTTCCGGTGAGCCCCGGTGAAGGAGCGATGAGCTCAACCCGGGAGCGGCGCGCTATCGGCCTGCCGAACTGCAGCTCCCGCCTTAGCTGCATTGGTTTCGATAATCCTATTGGAGTGAACGCAAAATGACTCTAGCCCGCAACCCTGCCCGCCGGGCCCACCGGCGGACGCCGCTCCCGCCCGCAGCAAAACGCCTGTCGCAGCGCGAGCTGCGCGACCTGCTCCGACGTCTCGATCTGCGCGAGGAGCTCCTCACCGCCAAGATCGCGGAGGAGCGCAGGCGAATCGATGACGAGGGGTTGTCCCAGCTCGAAGACGACGTCGGCGACCAAGTCGATCAAGCGTTCGTGAAGACCAGCGTTGAAATGGAGCGCGGGCTTGTCGACCGCTACACCGCCGAGCTGGCAGAGATCGCGGTCGCCCGCGAGCGTCTCGCCGACAACGTGTACGGCCTGTGCACCGATTGCGGCGAGCCGATCGGCGCCGCGCGTCTGGACGCGCAGCCGACCGCCCGCCGCTGCGCCGACTGCCAGTGGCGATACGAGAAGGTCGTCGACATCGTCGGCGGGGCGTTGTCTTCCGGCTAGATCAAGGCCAGGAACTGCAGCACCTCCTCGCGAGCCGCGGGTTGGATTTCCAACTCCGCCGCACGCGCCGCTGACGCGAGCGGGTCGACTTCCGGCGCTTTGCAATAGAAATCGCTCGAACGATCGTGTAGGATTCGATCGTGGAGCCCCGCCCGTCCGATTCGCCTGCGATCCCTCGCGTGCGCGGCGCCCTCTCCCCTGTCGTCACACCGTTCGCCGCCGATCTGCGCCCCGACGCGCGCCGCTTCGTCCGGCACTGCCGGTGGCTCCTCGATCAGGGCGTCGGGCTCGCCGTGTTCGGTACCAACTCGGAAGCGAACTCGCTCTGCGTCGGCGAGAAGATCGCGTTGCTCGACGCGCTGATCCAAGCGGGTCTGCCGCCCGAGCGCATGATGCCGGGCACGGGCTGCTGCGCGTTTCCCGACTCGGTCGAGCTCACGCGAGCCGCCGTGCGCCTCGGGTGCGCCGGCGTGCTCATGCTGCCGCCGTTCTACTACAAGAACGTGTCCGACGACGGGCTGTTCAGGAGCTACGCCGAGATCATCGAACGCGTGGCAGACTCCCGCTTGCGCATCTATCTCTATCACATCCCGCCGGTGTCGCAGGTGCCGATCAGCCTGGCGCTGATCGAGCGGCTGCTCGGCGCCTATCCGGCGACGATCGCAGGCATCAAGGACAGCTCGGGCGACTGGAACAACACGCGCGCGATGCTCGAGCGCTTCCAGCCTCGGAGCTTCGACGTCTTCGCCGGCAGCGAGACGTTCCTGCTCGCTACGCTTCGCGGCGGCGGTGCGGGCTGCATCACCGCCACCGGCAACGTCAATCCGGCGCCGATCGCGCGTCTCGCGCAAGGCTGGCGCGGCGCCGATGCGGATCTGCAGCAAGCGCAGCTCGATGCGGTCCGCGCTGCATTCCAGCAGTTCCCGATGATCGCCGCGCTCAAGGCGGCGATTGCGCATTACTCCGACGATCCCGGCTGGGCCAGGGTGCGGCCGCCGCTCAGCGAGCTCGACAGCGCACAGCAACGCGCGCTCGCGCACACGCTCGACGGCCTGGGCTTCTCGATGCCTGGCCTCGCGTCGTGAAATGGCGACAGCGGTTGCGAAGCTTCTCGACTACGCGCGCTCGAATTGGATTAGACTACCGGCGCGAGCCCGCAGCGAGGGGCCCTGCGAGCGAAGCGAGCGGGGATCGCGCGAGGCGAGTCGACGTGGCGGCCGACACGCGACGCAATAGTTGCGCGATTGGCGTCCAAGGAGGCCGCCGGCGCGCCCAATGAAGCCGCGGGCCGTCGGCTTGGGGGAGCCGGGGCCCGGCGAGTCGAGAGGCTCGTCGGAGAGAAACCACGTCGTCCGGGAAGCTCCGGCGCAGGCGAGGACGCAATGACGGTTGCTACATCGGCAATACTCCCCGCGGGACCGCGGTCTCCCGCAGGCCTCGAACCACCGACCCTCGATTCCATCGTCTTTCCCGCGTTCGTCCGCGAGCATCAGGACGAGCGGCGCGTCCGTCCCGCCCTCGCGGTGCTGTTCCGCATCGCCGTGGGACCTCACGCAGACTATTACGCCCGCAGGTTCGTCAAGTACGAGCGCACCGGCCGCAACGCGCCGAGCTGGAACTGGCCGGCATTCGTGCTGCCGACGATATGGGCCTTCTACCGCAAGCTGTGGGCGTATGGCGTCGCCTGCGCACTGCTGCCGCTGGCCGGAGCGCTCGCCTTCGCCGCTTTCGCCGCCGACCCCGGCGACTCGAGCTTGGCGTGGTGGGGCGGCGCCCTCCTTTCTGTCTGGCTGGTGCCGTCACTCGTGTCCGCGACCTTCGCCAACACGTTCTACTATCGCTGCATACGGGAGCTGATCCGCCAGGCGGAACGCAACACGCGGTCGGCCGAAACCGCGGCGAGCCGTCTGGTCAGGCGCGGCGCCACCGACGCTGTGCTCGCGGCGCTGTTCGGCGCCGGCACGCTTCTGTTCGTGGCGAGCCTCGCGGGCCCGATACTGCAGACTGCCTATCAAGAGCAGGGCGTACGCGCGAAAGTGCTCCAGGCGATCGGTGCCATGAAGCCGCTGCAGCGTCAGGTCGAGGACAATTGGGCGCGCACGCATTCGATCCCGCAGCGGCCCGACTACGGCGCCGTCCGCAAGCAGGAGGGATACACCTTCGTGCAGGCGGTCGACCTCAATGCGGGCAACGGCCGTGTGCGCTTCGTTCTCGGGTCCGCGGTCCCCGAGCTGCAGGGAAGATCGATCTTGCTCGCACCCGCGGTAGACGGGTGGCAGAAGCTGCGCTGGCTGTGCATTCCGATCGACATCCCGGTCGCGTACGTTCCCGCGGCCTGCGCGCGGTAGCGGCGCGAGCCCGCAGCGAGGGGCCTCCGCCACTGCCACGCGAATTCCTCTCGGCGAGTTGTCGGCCCTTGCGCCCGGCTCGGGTCGCCTCCACTCGCTTCGCTCGCGGAGCCTCGCTCCTCCTCGCCGGTCGCCCCACTCGGAGCGACACGGGGATCGCGCGAGGCGAGTCGAGGCTGGCGGCCGACGCGCGAGGGTCCGCCCGTTGTCAACGGTTCAAGGAGGCCGCTTGCGTCGCCGCTGCGCTGCTGCTCTTCGCTGCCGCGGCGCGGGCTCAAGAGCCGCCCGCCTTCCGCCAGGGGCTGTGGCAATTCGATCGCGCGGTCGGCGGGCAAAAGCGGCAAACCAAGGAATGCACCAACCCGACCGAGGAGATCAAGCGGCAGAACGCCATGCTCACCAAGAGCGGCTGCAAGCTCACCCCGACCCGGCGCTCCGGCAACGCCTACACCTTCAGCGCCGAATGCACGATCAATGCCCCCGCCGGCGCGCCGGTCACCGCGCGCTCGACCTCGGTCATGACGGTCGAGAGCGACAGCGCCTACAAAGTCGAGATCACGACGACCGGAGCCGGCACGTCGACCGACGAGCTCCTGCTCGCGCGCCGCATCGGCGACTGCCAAAAATAGTCGCGGCCCGCGTTTTGTAAGACGACCGCCTACACGCGCGACCGGCGCGCGACAATCGGCGGCGGCGGGAACCGGATAGGCCGCGTCGAGACTAGTATCGCGCCCCATAAGTTTGCGTACATGCCGAGAGACGATCCCGCGCGCCGAGCGCGCGAAGCGAACCGCAGCCATAGCTTGGGCTATGGCGAGGATGAGCGACAAAGCGATCGGCGGTGCGGGTCGGCTCGAACATAGCGAAACTTATGGGGCGCGGTACTAGTGTTTCGTTATCGGCGGAGTTAGTCTTGCGGGCGTGAGCGCCGCATGCACGAGGCGTCCGGTTACCTCATCGCGCCATCGTCAGCACGAAAGCGCTTCAGGATCAACCATGACTTCCGACTACGGCCGAGAGAGCGACGCGGTCCGCTACGCCCTGCTGCATCGACTCGCCCCGGGGATCCGCCACGGGTTGATGGGTGAGCTGCAAGCCATCCAGTTCATGGCCGAGCTGGCGGCACGCCAGCGCGATGAGCGAGGCGAACGCTCGCCGGATGGATTGCAGCAGGTCATCGCGCAGACGAAGAGCACCGTAGCGAACTGCCGCTCGATCATCGAATGGCTACAGCCGGAAGCGGGTGCGACGACGCTCTCTGTGGGCGTCGCGCAGTGCCTGAAGGTCGTGGGCGACGACTGGCCGCTGCGCGGCGTCGAGACCACGACCGAGCTGCTCGCTCCCGACGCACTGGTGGACAAGGCCGCTTTGCGCGAGATGCTCGCCGCGTCGCTGATGGCATTGACCGACATGCATCCGGGCACGCTCGACATCGACGTTCGCGGCGATGCCGACGCGCACGAAGCCGAGCTGACGTTGCGAGCCCGGGCCGTGGAGCGGCGCGCGACGATCCACGCCACCGCCGGCGCGCGCAAGTTCACGTGGGCCGACGTGCAGCTCCTCGCCCGGGCGCACGGCGTGCCCTGCGCCTGCCAGGAAAGCGGCACCACGTTCCGCTTGCGTCGCGTCGCCCCCGCCGAGGGATCGACGTAGCGCTCCGGTCGAGTCCGGGGTGCCGGATTACATGTACCGCGGGGCAGCGCGCTCGGGGGGCGTGTCGCGGTCGGGCTCGTAGGCGCGCCCGTAGGTCATGCCTTCATCGCCCGCGCCGCCGTCCGGTGTGCCGCGGTACATCGCACCGGGATAGTCCGACCGGGCGGCGTCGAGGTCGAAGGTCCGTAATTCGTTGGTCCAGAACAGGCTAACGATGAGCGCGACCAGCGCGACCAGGTTGAGCGCTGCGCTCGCGGCGTGCGAATATTCCCAGCGGCGGCGCAACTCGAACCAGTCGCCAGGCAGAAACGTCCAGTTGGCCGTCACGCGGTTGACGGGCTGAGTGAAGGTCCAGAACACGAGCTGGGTCCCCACGAGGCAGAGAAATGCCACCCACGCCAGGGCGAACGCGGTGGGGTATTCGCGCACCATGAACAGCAGCACGACGGTGGACACGAGCGCGGCGGCGACCACGAGCCGGGTGAACGACCAGCCCCGGTAGAGGCGCTGTACGGTCAGATATTCGACGCCCGAAAGGCCGATCTTGTTGGGAAGCTCGAGCACATGGGCAGCGCCGGGCATCATCGCGAGCGTGGCCAGCAGGAGGCTCACGACCCATACCGTGTTCGTTGTCATGCCGATCTCCCTCATCTCGCTGGGAACGATGCCCGTGGAGCAATTCCGCCAGCGAATCCCAAAAATGCCCGCAACAATTACAAACGAGCCACTGTCGCGGCGTCGCCACGCGTCAACTGCAAAACTCGCGCCGCCTGTGTGAGCAGCGGCTGCCGGGTGGCGCTGATCGAGGAGAATCTTGCCGGCGCCGCCGAGCGCGGGTTGGCCGAGGCATCGGCGGCCACGCCCGGTGACGGTTGACGCTTGCGGCTATTGACCGCGGATCTCGCGGGCTGCCCGCTCGAGGATCTCGGCGACCCGGCGTTGCTCTTCGGCCGAGGCGTCGCCGAGCTTGCCGAGCTC
>DASVPH010000192.1:0-2740 GCA_036382945.1 Casimicrobiaceae bacterium | reverse complement strand
CTGTACTTAAAATCCTTCCTTCGAATGCACGGTCACTCGGCACGTGAATTACGCGGCAGACACTTCGGTCACCGAACTTGTTGTCTTTCTGAACGAGCAGCAGTAAGCGTAGTTTTCAGGCCACGCGCTTGAGTGCCGGGGTAGCGGGATATGCCCAAGGCAGCAGACCGTCGATCTGGCTGTTGGGATGGCCGTTGACGATCTTGGTGATGACGTCGGCGAGGTAGGCGTGCGGTTCGACACCGCAGAGCTTACAGGTCTCGATCAGCGAGGCGATGACGGCCCAGTGCTCGCCGCCGCCGTCAGAGCCGGCAAAGAGTGCGTTCTTGCGGTTCAGTGCGATCGGTCGGATCGAGCGTTCGACGACGTTACTGTCGATCTCGATGCGGCCGTCGTCGAGGAAGCGAGTGAGGCCGTCCCAGCGCGACAGGGCGTAACGGATCGCTTCGGCGAGCTTGGACTTCTGACTGATCAGACCGAGCTTGGCGTGAAGCCAGGGTTCGAGGTCGTCGATGACCGGCCGGCTCTTCTCCTGCCGAAGATCGCGTCGCTCATCAACGCTGCGGCCACGGATTTCGCTCTCAACGGCATAGAGCTTGGCGATGCGTTCGAGCGCTTCGCTGGCGATCGGCGCGGGGCCGGCCGCGGCGAGCTCGAAGAAGCGTCGGCGCACATGGGCCCAGCAGAAGGCGAGTTGGACGTCACCACGCTCGGCGAGCACGCGATAGCCGCCATAGCCATCCACCTGCAGAATGCCCCTGAAGCCGGCCAGATGCGTGATCGGCCGTTCCGCCTTGCGATCAGGCGCGTAGACGTAAGCCACGCCTGGCGGATCGGAGCCGCCCCAGGGGCGATCGTCGCGGGCGTAGGCCCAGAGCTGGCCAGTCTTGGTGCGGCCACGCCCCGGATCGAGCACCGGCGCCGTGGTCTCGTCGGCGAACAACTTGGTCGAGCTCTTGAGCCGCATGAGGAGGCGTTCCTGCACCGGCCGCAGCAGCCAGGCGGCGCGGCCGACCCAATCGGCCAAGGTCGAGCGATCCAACGTGATGCCCTGCCGGGCGTAGATCTGGGCTTGCCGATAGAGCGGCAAGTGATCGGCGTATTTGGAGACGAGGACCTGGGCCACCGTCGCCTCGGTCGGCAGCCCGCCCTCGATCAGCCGCGCCGGCGCGGGGGCCTGCACCACCACCTCCTCGCAGGCCCGACAGGCATATTTGGGCCGGCGCACGACCAGAACGCGCAGTTGTGCTGGAATGATATCCAGCCGCTCGCTGCGATCCTCGCCGATCCGGTGCAGCGCGTTGCGACAACAGGGACAGCTGTGATCCTCGATGTCGACCACCGTCTCGATGCGCGGCAGATGCGCCGGCAGCGAGCCGCGGTTCATGCGACGCCGAGCGGCACGCTTGGCTCGCTCGGCCGGGGCGGCTGCTTCGCCTTCGGCTTCGCTGCTCGCGGCTACCTGCTCGACCTCTTCGAGGCCGAGCAGCAGTTGATCCTCCGGTAGCGTCTCGGCCCGTCGGCCGAAGCGATGGCGTTGCAGCTCCTTGATGATCTGTTCCAGCCGCTCAGCGCGCGCACGTTCCGCCAGCAGCATCGCCTTCAGCGTGCCGGGATCATCAGGGAGCGTGTCCGCCATCACCGTCATGGCAGGAGTGAATCATAATCTGTCGTGCATCGCGAGCGTTCGAATGAATCTGATTCACTGTGTCGCAGATCAGCTCGGCTGCGCTGGCGCCGCGGTCACCCGCGCCGCGTGAACCCGGCGCCAATCGAGCCCTTCCAACAGTGCCGAGAGCTGCGCCGCCGTCAGATGTATGACGCCGTCCTGCATGTTCGGCCAGCGGAACGCACCGTCCTCCAGCCGCTTGGCAAACAGGCACATGCCCGTGCCGTCCCAGAAGATCAGCTTCACTCGGTCCGCCCGCTTCGCGCGGAACACGTAGACGGCGCCAGAATACGGATCGGCCGTCATCGCCTCGCGTACCAATGCCGCCAGGCCTTCGGCGCCCTTGCGGAAGTCGACCGGCTTGGTCGCCACCATCACCCGGACCGCACCCGTCGGACCAATCACGTGCTGGCCTTCAGCGCGCGGATCACTGCGGCGACCGTCTTCGCCTCGGCGCCGCAGCCGACACGAACCATCACGCCGTCGATCGCCAGTTCGATGATTCCGGAGATGCCGCCAGATCTGCGTGCCCGCTTACGTTCCCGGCTGCGACCTGCGCGCACCGGTAATGGCGCCTCCACGACCGCTGGCACAAACAGCCGAGCGTCTTCGCCGTCGGTCGCCTCCCGTGGCTGCCGGGCTTGCCGGCGCCAACCGAACAACTGTTGCGGCGACAGTCCATGGCGCCGGGCCACAGCACAGACCGATTCCCCGCTCGTCAGGCTCTCGGCTACGATCCGTGCCTTGTCCTCGGCGCTCCAGGTCCGCCGGCGGACGGTGCCCGTGAACACCTCGATCCGCCGAACCGGCTCCGTGATAGCAGTATGCTCAGTGTCCATTCTAAGCCTAACGGTTCAAATCAGACCGCAGACTCACAGAACCAGCTTCGATGCGAAAGGTGGGGCCAGAACACCGCTTACGGTTGCTCGATTAACGGATACTATGGAGGGTCCGATGGCGTTGCATTTCGATCATCATCCCCATGACCTATTTCACCTCGCTGCTTGGCAAGCGGCGTGGACGGCTGCCCCTCTGTTTTTGGTACTAGCTTTTCTGCTCTGGACACTTGTC
>DASVPH010000191.1:0-63462 GCA_036382945.1 Casimicrobiaceae bacterium | reverse complement strand
GCGCGCTTTCGCGCGGGGTGTAGCGGCGCGAGCAGCGAGAGGGGACTCCGCCACCCGCGCGTGAACTTCCGGCGTTGAGTTGTCGCCCCTCGCGTCCGGCTCGGGTCGCCTCCACTCGCTTTCGCTCGTGGAGCCTCGCTCCGCCTCGCCGGCCGCCCCGCTTGCGCAGCGAAGCGGGGGTCGAGCGGCAGCGAGTCGCCGCTGGCGGCCGACGCGCGACGAAGCACCTGCGCTTGACGATGCAAGGAGGCCGCGGCGCGAGCGAGCGAGCGGGGCCTCCGCCACCGTCGCGTGGATTGCTGGCGTCGAGTTGTCGGCCCTCGCGTCCGGCTCGGGTCGCCTCCACTCGCTTACGCTCGTGGAGCCTCGCTCCGCCTCGCCGGCCGCCCCGCTTGCGCAGCGCGTGGGGGTCGAGCGGGAGCGAGTACCCGTGCGAGCCCGCGGCGAGGGACCCCGCGCGCAGCGTGGGGATCGCGCGAGGCGAGTCACGGCACGAGGCCGACGCGACACAATGCATTTTGCGAGAACCGCGCAAGGAGGTCGAGGCCGCTGGCGGCCGACGCGCGACGAAGCACCTGCGCTTGACGATGCAAGGAGGCCGCGGCGCGAGCGAGCGAGAGGGGCCTCCGCCACCGTCGTGCGAATTTTCCGGCGTTGAGTTGTCGGCCCTCGCGTCCGGCTCGGGTCGCCTCCACTCGCTTTCGCTCGTGGAGCCTCGCTCCGCCTCGCCGGCCGCCCCGCTTGCGCCGCGCGTGGGGGTCTTTGAGTCGATCTTGCAAGGAGGCCGCGATCTCCTAGGGACTGCCGTAACGCCGTTTCCAGTCCGGTGTGGCCGCGATGACCTTGCGGCTTGCGAGCTGTGCCTTGCGAATGATCGCCAGCGTCAACTGCAGCGACGTGCTGAGCCGCGCGAACTCGGCCGCCGTCAACGGCCTCGGAGCCAGTGGCTTGGGATCGTTGCTAGCCATGGGTGATCCTCACTGCGCTGGGTTCGACGTCGTGCGTACGGCCGGGCATCGTGGCAATCTCCTCGAAGTGCGAGCCGCTCGCGATGAACCCGAGCGCTCGCCGCCGCTGGGGTCCTGTGTCACACGAACGCCTCTCGCATCTTCGTCGAGCAAGAGCTATTCCGGCCCGACCGAAGTGCTGCCCGTTCAGCGAGTTGCGCGTGCGGCCGCGGGTCCCGGCAGCGCGCTGTGTAAAGCCGCTCGACATGAGCGGCCCGCACAGCGACACGACACGTTGTCATGCACATGCGCGCGCCGCCGCCGGAGAGGAAGTCCAGCAGGCTAGGCTCGGCTCTCCTGCGCCGCCAACTCGCGCCGTACGCTTTCCATGTCGAGGTCCTTTGCCGCCGCGAGCACTTGATCGAGCGCGCCGGCGGAGAGCGCGCCTGCCTGGGCGAAGACGACGATGTTGTCCCGAAAGATCATCAACGTCGGGATCGAGCGGATGTGGAAATGCGCGGCGATCTCCTGCTCTTGCTCCGTGTTCACTTTGGCGAAGCGGACGTCGGGGTGACGCTGCGCGGCCGCCGCGAACACGGGTGCGAAAGCTCGACAAGGGCCGCACCAGGGCGCCCAGAAATCGACGACCGCGAACGGGTGGCCGTCGATCGACGCCGAGAAATCGTCCTTGGTCAGCTCCAGAACGGCAGGCCCGTTGGTCGTCATGCGACCCCCCGAGTATTGGATCAATGATGGATATAAGACCGGCGCGAGGAATTTCAACCGTTCGCCAGCCGCAGGACCATTTCCGCTTGACCAGGAACGAGAACACGCCGTCCCGCACGGTGTGCTCAAGGAGCCGGTGGCACGTCTGTTTGGCGAACGCCTCGAAGTCGCGCACCGATCCCGGATCCGTCGCGAGAACGCGCAGCACCTGGCCGCTCGTCATGCCGTTGAGTGCTTTTTTCGTGCGCAGGATCGGCAGCGGACAATCGAGCCCGCGGGCGTCGATTTCGCGATCGACCGGGAGCGTTGGGTCCACGCCGGGTTCCTTAGACGCCACAACGCCGCTGCCATGCGAACAGCGAGTATAGCAGGCGGCTAGCGCCGGATTCGCGCGAGCAGCGCCGAGGTCGAGCGACCGGGAACGAGGGGGATCGCCTCGAAGCGTCCACCCCATGCGATGACCTCGGCTGCGCCAACGGTGGTCGCCGCCGAGTAGTCTCCGCCCTTGACGATCACATCGGGATGACACTCGAGCACGAGCGCGAGCGGGGTCTGCTCGTCGAACGGCGCGACCAGACTCACCGACTCCAGCGCTGCGAGCACCGCCAGCCGGTCATCGAGGGGATTGATCGGCCGGTCGTCGCCTTTGCCGAGGCGGCGCACCGAAGCGTCGGTGTTGACGCCGACGATGAGCGAGGCGCCGAGCGAACGCGCCCGGGCGAGGTAGGTGACATGGCCGCGATGCAGGATGTCGAACACGCCGTTGGTGAAAACGCGTGGCCGCGGCAACGCGGCGAGATGCGCAGCCAGTGTGGCCCGGGTCGCGATCTTGGCGGCGAAAGCGGGCTCGGGCGGCGCGCCCCCGCGAGCGCTCATCCGGCGATGTACTCGAAGACCTTGACCACGCGTTGCACGCCGCTGGTCGTGCTGGCGAGCTCGCCGGCCGCGTCGCCTTCACTCCGGCGCACGATCCCCATCAGGTAGACCACACCGCGCTCGGTGACGACCTTTACGTGGTTGATCTGAAATTTGTTGGCTTCGACGAACCGAGCCTTGACCTTCGAGGTGATGAACGTGTCGTTGGAGCGCGAGCCCAGGTCGGTGACCGGACCGGTCGCGAGCTCGTTTTGCACCGCGCGCACCTTCGGCGTGGTGCGGGCCATCTCGGCGATGTCGGCGCTCGCCGCCTGCGCGGGAACCTCGCCGGTCAGCAGCACGATGCCGTTGTAGCTCGTCACGTTGACGTGGAAATCGCCCTTGAACCGTTCGCGAATGTTGAATGCAAGCTTGTCTTCGATGATCTCGTCGTCGACCTGGCTGCCGGTGCTGCGGCGATCGGTCGCCACCGCAGCACCGGCCGCCACGCCGCCGGCGACCACCAGCGGAACACACCCGCTTACGAGCGCCGCGAGAGCGGCGAGCGCCACGGCGCTGAGCGCGCTGCGCGAGAGTTGCATCATCATGCTTCGTCTCCCAAAAGGCTGGCGTCGACCGCGTCGCACAGACAGTGGATGGTGAGGAGGTGGACTTCCTGGATGCGCGCGGTGACGTTGTGCGGAACGCACAGATGGACATCGTCGGCCGTGACGAGTTCGCCGATGCGGCCGCCTCCCTTGCCGGTCAAGGCGACCACGCGCATGCCGCGCTCGTGCGCGGCGTCCACCGCGGCGACGATGTTGCCCGAATTGCCCGACGTCGAGATCGCGAGCAGGATGTCACCCGAATCGCCGAGCGCGCGCACCTGCTTCGCGAACACCTGCGTGAAATCGTAATCGTTGGCGATCGCGGTGAGGATCGACGTGTCGGTGGCGAGCGAGATCGCCGGCAGCTCGGGCCGCTCGCGCTCGAACCGTCCGACCATCTCCGCGGCGAAGTGCTGCGCGTCGGCGGCGGACCCGCCATTGCCGCAGGCGAGGATCTTGCCGTCGGCGAGCAGGCAGTCGGTCAGCAGCGCGGCCGCCCGCGCGATATGCGGCGCCATCACGTCGACGGCGGCGAGCTTGAGCTCAGCGCTGTCGGCGAAATGCGCCCGGATGCGGTGTGTCGTGTCCATTGCAAAGCTCGCGGCCCGAATTGTAGCAACTTAAGCCCGCCGGACGGCCGCTTTGCTGTCAGTCGATGTCGATCCCGCGCAACCACTCGATCGCCTCGACGGCGAGCCCGTCGAGCAGGACCGCGTCGAACCGGCACGGCGGCTCGTGTGCGAGCCCGGCCAGATAATGTCTCGCGGCGAGCCCGAGCCGCCGGCGCTTGGCGGCCGTGATGCTCTCCGCGGCGCTGCCGAAGGCGCGATTGCCCCGCAGGCGGACCTCGACGAAGACCAGCGTCTTGCCGTCGCGGGCGATGAGATCGATCTCGCCGCCGCGGCAGCGATAGTTGCGCCCGACGATGGCGAGGCCCTGGAACAGCAGAAAGCGCGCCGCAAGCGCCTCGGCGGCCGCCCCGCGGTTCATTGCGGTGGCGCGTCGAGCGCGCTCTGACCGTCGCGGATCACCATGACGCGCCCCTCGCGCGCGAAGATCCGCGTCGGCGTGAGCGAGAGGTGTCCCGTCGCACCGTCGAGCTCGATGCGATCGGGAGGTACGGGGTTGGCGAGGAGCTCGGCGACGGCGAACGCGTCGAGCCCCAGCGCGTAGAGCCGCTCGAGCACCGGATCGTCGAGTCCCGAGCGCGGCAGCCGCGCGAAGGCGGGATCGTCCGGATTGGCGAGCCATGGAATCTCCACGTAGCGCACTCCTTCGAGATCGCGCAGCATCTGCGACGACAGACCGTCGGAGACCTGGCTGCTGGCGTAGGCGCGCCCCGGCGGGAGAAAGGACTTGACCAGTGTGGCCTCGCTGCCGGCGACGCACAACAGGGTGGCATCGGGCGGTCGCGCCGAGAGCTCGCGGCGCAGCAGCGCCAGCACGTCCGGGTTCGGGTCGAAGCGATAGTCGCGCGGCGGGGCACCGCCGGCGCGCTCCCACGCGGCCGCGAACGCAGCCTGGAACCGGCGCTGCAGCGGCGCGTCGCTGGTGATGGTGGCCATGGTGCGAGCTCCGTCGTCGCGCGCGCGGCGCGCCAGCAGCGCGGCGTCGCTTTCCACCGAGAGCGCCAACGCGTACGCATTGTCCGGCAACGCCGTGCCGTCTTCGGGTTGGTTCAACGCCAGCATCCGTGACCTGGCGAGCGCCAGGGCAAGAACCGTCTTCAAATCGTCGCGGGTGAGCGGGCCGACGATCAGCGCAGCCCCCGAGTCGGCGGCCGCGGCGAACGCCGGCAGCACGCCATCGTCGCCGTGCCCGATCACGCGCGTCCGCGCGGCCTCGCCGGCGGCGTTGGCCGCAGCGAGAAATCCAGCCCTGACCGCTTCTGCGGCGCGGCCGTAGAGCGCGGATTCGAGCGGCAGGACGAGGACGATCGCGCCGCCGGCCGGGGACGTGGTCGGCGACGGTGCCGACACGGATCCCGGCGCCGGCGCTGCCGCAGACACCGGCGGAAGCGCTTCGGGCGCGGCAGGCGGCGACGGCGGCACGGACGGTGGGATCGGCGCGGGCGATGGAAGCGGCGCCGGTCGCAGCGGCGGGAGCGGCGTGGGCGCGGGAACGGTTGTCGTGGGCGGCCGGGGCCCGGACAATGGTGCCGGAGCCGCGCACGCAGCCAGCGCCAGCGTCACGGCGATCCCAAGCAGCCAAAGGGAGCGGGCACGGGCGAGCGTTGGAGCCATCGAAGGGAGGATGTCGCCGTGGCGACGGGCGAGGCAGGGCCGGCGAGCGGACGCACATTATATGTGGTCGCGACCCCGCTCGGAAATCTGCGCGACATCTCGTTGCGCGCGCTCGACGTGCTCGCCACGGTCGACGTCATCGCCGCCGAAGATACCCGGGTGACGGCGAAACTGCTGGCGCGTCACGGCATCGCGAAGCGACTCGTCTCGCTGCACGAACACAACGAGCGCCGCCGCGCCGCCGAGATCATCGCCGTGCTGGCCGACGGGCGGAGTGTGGCGCTGGTGAGCGACGCCGGTACGCCGGGTGTCTGCGATCCCGGCGCGGCGCTGGTGGGGGCGGTCGCCGACGCAGGCTTCGCCGTGGTACCCGTGCCCGGCCCCAGCGCGGTCATCGCTGCACTGTCCGCCTCCGGGGTCGCGGCGTCGCGGTGGCTGTTCTGCGGATTCCTGCCGGCGACCGCGGCGGCGCGCCGAAGCGAGCTCGAGCGCCTGCGCGACTATCCTTTTGCCCTCGTATTCTACGAGGCGCCGCATCGTCTCGCCGCGACGCTCGAGGCGCTGCTCGCCACCTTCGGCGCCGAGCGCGAGATCGTGATCGCGCGCGAGCTGACCAAGCGCTTCGAGTCGATCCATCGCACGCGCCTGGGCGATGCGCCGGCCTGGCTCGCCGCCGACGCGGACCGCACGCGCGGCGAATTCGTGCTGATCGTCGATGCACCTCGGACCGCGCCGCGAGCCGAGGATGTCGTTTCCGCGCACGATCGCACCCTGGCGACGCTGCTCGCGGAGCTGCCGCTCGCCCAGGCGGTACGAATCGCGGTGGCGCTGACCGGCGCCCCGCGCAAGGCCCTGTATGCGCGCGCGCTCGCGTTGTCCGGACGGGGCGCGGCCGTCAAGGCGTAAGCCCCGCTGCTTCGCTCGCATCTTTTGTCGGGCGCGTGGCGCCGTTGCGGGTGCGTGAGGCGGCGCGTGAGGCTTCGCTACACCGACGCCCGTCCCCGGCCCCCCCAAGCGCCGTTGATCCAGGTCAACAGGCGCGTTGCGCGGGCGAGCTACCATCTCCCGTGTGGAGATATTGGAGCGAGCGCAAATGGCGCGTCGGTTGCGCAGCCGAGGGCCAAGATGAAGGCGCTGGGCATCATCCGCGACGAGCATCGCGCCCTGGCGGCCGTGCTGCACGCGATGCTGTATATCGTGCGCGAGATCGGCGAGCGCGGCATGGCCCCCGATTTCCGGCTGCTCGAGGCGATGGTGTATTACATCGACACCTTTCCCGAGCGGTTCCATCACCCGAAGGAGGATCGCTACCTGTTTCGCCTGTTGCGTCTGCGCCATGGGGAGGCCGCCCCGCTGCTCGACCGGCTGCAAACCGAGCATCGGGCAGGGGCGGAGAAGATCCGGGCGCTGGAGCAGGCGCTCTCGCGCTACGAGGCGCGTGGGCCGGCGGAATTCTCCAACTTCCGCACCGCGGTGGACGCCTACGCAGCGTTTCACTGGGCCCACATGCACGCCGAAGAGCAGGAGCTGCTTCCGCTCGCCGAAAAATATCTGACCCCCGCCGATTGGCGGGAGATCGACGCCGCGTTTCTCGGACACACGGACCCGCTGCTCGGCCTGGATGTCGGCGCGCAGTACGATGCGCTGTTCAGTCGCATTGCCGAGCTCGCGCCGCCGCCGATCGGTCTGGGCGCCGAGCGCTGAAAGACCCCGACCGGGAAGAAGGGCCCGGTGCGGAGACGACGCGAAGGGCGAGGAGTGAACCAAGGGAGCGCCGTCCCGCCCGGGTAACTCCCCACGTGCAAGCGCTGTGCCAGCGCTTCGCGCCGCTGCGCCTACGCTTCAAGCCGCTTCTTCCGGCGATAGCGCGCGCCCTCGGCCGAAGCGCGAAAGCGCCGCCTGGCGTCACTTGAAGCGTCGTGCCGCGGCACAGGCTGCCGAACGCATCAGGCCTTCGCGGGTAGCGCCGCTGCGTCGCCTCCGGCCGCAGCACGCTGATGCTCGGCACCAAGCAACATGTACACTGCAGGAACGACGAACAACGTGAACAGCGTTCCGATCGACAGTCCCGTCAGGAGGACCAGCCCCATCGCGTGGCGGCCGGCCGCGCCGGCGCCCGCCGCGATCACCAGCGGGATCACGCCGAACACCATCGCCCCGGTCGTCATGAGGATCGGGCGCAGCCGCACCGCGGCCGCTTCCTCGACCGCTTCGCGCTTGCTCCGGCCTGCGAGCTGGAGCTGGTTCGCGAACTGCACGATGAGAATCCCGTGCTTGCTCACCAGGCCCATCAACGTCACCAGACCGACCTGCGTGTAGATGTTGAGGGTGGCGAAGCCCTGGTTGATGAAGAGCAGCGCACCGAACAGTGCCATCGGCACCGACACCAGGATGACGACCGGGTCGCGGAAGCTTTCATACTGAGCCGATAGCGCCAGGAATACGATGATGATCGCGAAGAGCAGTGTGACCACGAAGCCGCCGGACTCCTGCACGTACTGCCGCGAGGGGCCCGAATAATCGACCTGATAACCGGTCGGCGCCACCTCCGCAACCGCCTGGCGCATGAAGTCGAGGACCTGCTTCTGCGACACCGCCGGCGCGTACACGCCGAAGATCGATCCGGAGCTCAACTGCTGGAAGTGGTTGATGCCTTCGGGCACGGTCTGCGTCTTCTGCCGCGCGATGGTTCCCGTCGGCACGAGCGACCCGTCGGGTGTGCGCACGTAGTAGTCGAGCACCTGCGAGGCGTTGAGCCGGTCGACCTGCAGAACCTGCGGGATCACCTTGTACGAGCGCCCGGCGATCGAGAAGTAGTTGACGTAGCCGCCGCCCAAGGCCGCCGAGAGCGCGGCGCCGACGTCCTGCTGCGTGAGCCCGAGGGTCGTCACCAGGTCGCGATCGACTTCGACCACCGTCTGCGGCTTGTCGAGCTTGAGATCGGTGTCGACGAAGAAGAACAACCCGCTCGAGCGCGCCTTCTGCAGCACGGCCTGCACCACGTCGTTCAGCCGCTCGTAGGACTCGGTGGTCTTGATCACGATCTGCATCGGCAGCCCCCGCGACCCGGGCAGCGACGGAAACTGGAACGCCGCCACGGTGGCGCCGGCGATCGTGTTCCACTTCTGCTGCAGCTCCTGCTGCAGTTGCGAGGCACTGCGCTTGCGCTCGTTCCAGGGCTTGAACAGCACCCCGCCGAAACCCTGGTTGATGGTCGGAAAGCCGGTGATCTGGAACATCTGATCGTACTCGGGAAGGCTCTTGGCGATCTCGAACACCTGTTTGGCGTACGTTCCCATCTGTTGCGGCGTCGCGTTGGGCGGACCCAGAACCTGCGACAGCACGATGCCCTGGTCCTCTTGCGGCGCGAGCTCGGACTTCGAGGTCATGAACAGGTACACCGTGCCGCCGAGGAGCAGCAGTCCCATGACGACGATCACCACCCAGGTCTCGAGCATGCTGTGCAGCGCGCGCTGGTAGCCGCGATGCAGGCGATCGAACTGGCGGTCGAGGAATTGCACGAAGCGGCCGCTCTCCTGCTCGGCGCGGAAGATGCGCGAGGTCATCATCGGCGAGAGCGTGAGCGCGACCACACCCGACACCGTGACCGCGGCGGCGACGGTGAACGCGAACTCGGTGAACAGCGCTCCCGTCAACCCGCCCTGGAACCCGATCGGCACGTACACGGCGATGAGCACGATGGTCATCGCGATGATCGGCCCGCCCAGCTCGCGCGCGGCGATGAGCGACGCCTCCAAGGGAGGCCGGCCCTCGAGCTTCATGTGGCGGTCGACGTTCTCCACCACGATGATCGCGTCGTCGACCACCAGCCCGATCGCGAGCACCAGCGCGAGCAGGGTGAGCAGGTTGATCGAGTAGCCGAGAACCAGCATGCCGAAGAACGCGCCGATCAGCGACAGCGGCATCGCGATCAGCGGGATCGCCACCGCGCGCAGGCTCCCGAGGAAGAGAAAGATCACCACGCTGACGATGATGAGCGCCTGGATCAGCGTCTTCTCGACTTCGTCGATCGAGCTGCGGATGAACTTGGTGCCGTCGTAGACGATCTCGCCGGTGATGCCGTTGGGCATCTGCGCCTGGATGTCGGGGAACACGTCGCGCACGCGCTTGGCGACATCGAGCACGTTGGCCTCGGGCGCGACCTTGATTCCGATGAACACCGAGTTGCGCCCGCCGAACGCGGTGGTGAAATCGTAGTTCTCGGCGCCGAGCACGACGTTGGCGACGTCTGAGAGGCGCACGATCGCGCCGTTGCTCTGCTTGACCGCGAGCTGCTTGAAGTCGTCGACGCTGTGCAGGCTGGTGCCGGCGGTGAGGTCGACGCTCACCATCTGGCCCTTGGTCGTGCCGAGCGCGGCCAGGTAGTTGTTGCTGGAGAGCGCCGCGCGCACGTCGCTCGCGGTCACGCCGTAAGCGGCCATCTTCTGCGGATCGAGCCAGGCGCGGAGCGCGAACTGCCGCGCGCCGAGAATCTCGGCCGTCTGCACCCCCTCGACCGAGTCGAGCCGCGGCTTGACCACGCGCACCAGATAGTCGGTGACGCCGTTGTTGGGCAGCACGCCGCTGAAGAAGCCAATGTACATCGAGTCGATCGTCTCCCCGACCTGCACGGTCAGCACCGGCTGCTGCGCCTCGGGCGGCAGTTGGTTGCGCACCGAGTTGACCTGGGTGTTGATCTCGGTGAGCGCCCGATTGGCGTCGTAGTTGAGCCGCAGCGTGGCCTGGATGGTCGACACACCGGTCGAGCTCGTCGACGACAGATAGTCGATCCCCTGCGCTTGCGCGATCGCCGCCTCGAGCGGCTGGGTGATGAATCCGGCCACCGTCTGGGCGTCGGCGCCGTAGTAGGCGGTCGTCACCGTCACCACCGCGTTCTGTGTTCGCGGGTATTGGCGCACGGAAAGACTCGTCACGGCGCGTAGACCCAGAACCAGGATCAGCAGACTGACGGTGGTCGCCAGCACCGGCTTGCGGATGAAGATATCGGTGAAGTTCATCGTCGGTACCCTACGTAGGTGGCACCCCGGCCCCCGACTTGAGCACTCCGGGGCAGGCTGCGGCCGGGGCCCAAGTTCTCACCGCTGATGCGCTGGCGCAGCAACTTTGATCCCGGCCCCCGGCTTCAGGCATGCCAGGGCAGCCTTCGCCGGGATGACGACGAGACCGTTGCCGGCGCCGGCGCTGCGGGCCGAAGTTATTTCCACTATTGCTCCTGCGGCTTCGGATTCGGGCTGTTCGCCGGCTGCACCGCGTTGTTGATGACCACCGGCATGCCGTTCTTGAGCTTGACCTGCCCGCTGGTGACGACCTGCATCCCGGGCTCCACGCCCTTCACGATCGCGATCTGATCGCCGCGGGTCGGGCCGGTCGTGACGAACACCTGCTGCGCGGTGAGGATGGGCTTGCCCTTGTCGTCCTTCTTGTCGGAGGGTCTGACCACAAACACCGTGTCGCCATAAGGATTGTAGGTGATCACGGTCTGCGGCAGGGTGAGGTGGCGCTGCTCCTCGCCGGCATTCACCTTCACCGTGACGAACATGCCGGGCAGCAGCAGGCGGCGCGCGTTCGGGACCGTGGCCTCGATCTGGACGTTGCGCGTGTTCGTATCGACCCGGGGGTTGATCGCGGTGACCGCGCCCTCGAAGGGCGCATCCTTGTAGGCGTCGGTCGACAGCGTCACCTTCTGCCCGGGACTGACTTGCGGCAACTGTTGCTGCGGGAGCATGAAGTCGACGTAGATCGGATCGATCGTCTGCAGCGTGACGAGCTTGTCGCCGGCGTTCAAGTACTGGCCCGGGTTGACGGTGCTGATGCCGAGCTTGCCGGCGAACGGCGCGCGGATCGTCTTCTTCTGCACCAGCGCGGCCTGCTGTGCGGCGAGCGCGCGCTTGCTCTTCAGGTCGGCGGCGTCGGTGTCGACCTGCGCCTTGCTGATCACCTCCGCGGCGAGCTGCGCCTTGTCGCGCTCGTAGACGGTCGCCGCGAGGTCGGCGGCCGCCTCGAGCGCGTGCAACTGCGCGATGTCGGAGTCGGCATTGAGCTGCGCGAGCACCCGGCCCGCCTTGACCTCGTCGCCGGATTTGAATTCGATGCTGCGCACCAGTCCCGCGACCTCGGTGGTGACGTCGACGCCGCGCACCGCGCGCAGCGTTCCGACCGCGGAGAGCTGCGGCTGCCACTGCTGATACTCGGCGGTCATGGTGCTTACCGTGGCCGGCGGGACCGGAGCCGAGGCCATGTACTTCTGCAGCATGTAGCCCTTGAAGAAATTGAAGCCGATCAGGCCACCGAGCAGGAGACCGACGACCACGAGCATGATCACCATGCGCCTTTTCATCGAGGATGGCTCCGTTCGTATTTTCTTGGTTGGGCGGCTGCGGGCTCGCTCGAGCGCAGACTCAATTCGTCTTCGGGCCCTCGGCCGCCGCAGCGTTCTCGCGATTCCACCAGCCGCCGCCCAGCGCCTGGAACAGCGCGGCGGTATCGGCGTAGCGCGTGGCTTGTGCCAGCACGAGCTGCAAGCGCACTTGCTCGTACTGGCGTTGCGCGTCGAGGAGCGCCAGATAGCTCGTGCCGCCGAGCTGGTATTGCTTGCGGGTGAGCTCCAGCCGGTCGCGCGCCAGCGCTTCCGCCTCGGCCTGCGCCTTCACCGCGCGCGCATCGCCCTCCAGCGCGCGCAGCGCGTCGGCGACGTTGCGAAACGCCTGCAGCACGGTGTCCTGGTATTGCGCCTGCGCCGCCTCGAACGCCGCGACCGCGGCGCGCCGCTCGGCCTGGAGCGCTTCACCGCGAAAGAGCGGCTGCAGCAGCCCCGCTCCGAGGCTCCACACGCTCGGCCCCGCGAACAGGTCGTGCAACTGATTGGCTTCGCCACCGAAGCTTCCGGTGAGCGTGATCTGGGGATACAGATTCGCGGTCGCTACGCCGATCTGCGCGCTCGCCTGATGCAGGAGCGCCTCGGCGCCGCGGATGTCGGGCCGTTGCCGCACCAACGCCGAGGGTAGGCTCACCGGAATCTCTTCGGGCAGGTGCAGCATATCGAGGTTGAAGTCGGGCACCACGACTTCGCTCGGCGTTTTCCCGGTGAGCGCCGCGAGCTGGTGGCGCGCCTGCGCGAGCGAGGTCTCCAGCGGGGCGAGCGTGGCTTCGGTCTGCGCGGCCTGGGCCTGCTGGGCCACGAGCTCCAGGCGCCCCACGCCGCCGAGCTCGTACTGCCGCTTGACGCGTCGCACCTGTTCCTGTTCCGCCGCGAGGATCTCGCGCGTGGCCTGGAGCTGGGCGCGCAGCGACGCCTCGCGGATGGCTGCAGTGACGATATTGCTCGTCAACGCCAGATGCGCGCCCTCGAGTTGATAACTCTGATAGTCGACCAGCGCCTGCAGCGCTTCGAGCTGGCGGCGGTTGCCACCGAAGAGGTCGAGCGCATACGAGACGTTGACCGACGCGTTGTAGAGATTGAACAGCGTCGCGCCCGGCTGGCCGAACCCGGCGTTGGACAGTTTCTCGCGCGTGGCCGACGCCTTGGCATCCAGCGCGGGATACAAGAGCGCACCGGTCCGGGCGTTGAGATTCTCCTGCGCCTGGGCGAGCGTGGCGCGCGCCGCGGCGAGCGTGGGGCTGCCGGCGAGCGCCTCGCGGATCAGCCGGTCGAGCGCCTCCGAGCGGTAGAGCTGCCACCACTCTCCCGGCAGATCGCCGCCGACGGCGAAGCGTTGCGCGGCCCCTCCCGTGGCGCTGGCCGCCGCTGTCTCCTGCGGCAAGGGGGTCTCGGTATAGCGAGTGGCTTGCGGCGCGCCGGGCCGCTGGAAATTCGGGCCGACCATGCAAGCGGGCAGGAGCGCCGCGCCGAGCGCAACCGCTGCAGCAACCGGAAGACGCCAGTCAAGCACCGTATAACGGCTCCACTTTGCGTTCGTTGCCTGCTTCTTGTTCCGGGAGCTGCCCAAGCATTCGACCGGGAGTCTGCGCGGCGCATCCGCATCGGACGCTCGCACCTTCGCGCAATGCCCTTTGCGCATTCGTCTCCCGGCTCGACGGCAGACGCGACTCAAGGTCAAGACCGATCTCGCACGCCAACGTTCCCTCGGCACGGTCGAAGCGGCCTGTTCGCGACGTGGTCCGCGGGGAAACACCGCGGCCTGCGGGTGGGCCCGGCTGGACTCGAACCAGCGACCAAAGGATTATGAGTCCTCTGCTCTAACCGACTGAGCTACAGGCCCGCTGCGGACAGCGGCGACGGATCGCAGCGATTATAACGGAGGCGCCTGCACCGCCCGAAGCGCGACAAGGAGCTTCCCGGTACACTCGGGCGCACGATGACGGCGTCGAGTGCCCCCGCGGCGATTCCCCCGCATTACTTGGCGCCGTTGCTTGCGCCGCGTTCGGTGGCGGTGGTGGGGGCGTCGGGCCGTCCCGGGTCGCTCGGGCGGGTGGTCTACGAAAACCTGCTCGCCGGCGGCTTCCAGGGCGAGCTCTTTGCAGTGAACCCGCATCACGGCACGGTGCTCGGCCGCCCGGCGTACTCGTCGCTCGCTGCCATCGGGCAGCCGGTGGATCTGGCGGTGATCTGCACGCGGAGCGCCGCGGTACCGGGAATTTTCAAGCTCGGCCGCGGCCGGCTGCGGGCGGCGGCGATCCTTTCGGACGCGCCGGTCGCCGATCCCGTCGCTTATCGGCGATGGCGGCACGATCTCGCAGAGAGCGTGCGCGCCTCCGGCGTGCGCGTGCTGGGGCCCGCGAGCTTCGGGGTCGTGCGTACTTCGCTCGGACTCAACGCGACGGCGGGGGCCGTCGTGGCGCTCCCCGGGCGCCTTTCGCTGATCTCGCAGTCGGGCGCGATGGCGATGGCGCTGCTCGACTTCGCGCACGGCGCTGGAATCGGGTTCGCATCGGTGGCCGCGTTCGGCGCCGGAAGCGACGTCGAGACGAGCGAGCTCTTGGAATTCGCGCTCGTTGACGGCCAGACCGACGGCATCGTGCTGTATCTCGAGACCGTGAAGGACGCGCGGCGCTTTATGTCGGCGCTGCGTGCCGCCGCACGCATCAAGCCGGTGGTCGTGCTCAAGGCCGGGCACAACGCTGCCGCGAGGCCGGGCGCGCCCACGCCCGATCGCGTGTTCGACGCGGCGCTGCGGCGTGCGGGGACCGTGCGTGTGGGCACGTACACGCAGCTCTTCGCCGCGGCGCGCATCCTCGCCGGAGGACGCATCCCGCGCGGCAACCGCGTTGCGATCATCACCAACGGCCGTGGTCCCGGTCTGCTCGCGGCCGATCGCGCCGTCGACGCCGGCGTGGAGCTGGCCGGTTTCACACGCGAGACGCAAGCCTCACTGGCTGCGCTCTTGCCCCCCGGATCACGCGGCGGCAATCCGGTGGACGTGCGAGGCGAAGCGCCACCGGCGCAGTTTGCGGCCGCGCTCGCCGCGGTGCTCGCCGACGACAACGTCGATGCCGCCATCGTGCTGCACGTCGCGACGCCGCCCGCGCCGCCCACTGACACGGCGCGAGCGGTGGCCGCGGCCGCGAAGGGCGCAGCCAAGCCGGTGCTCACGGCGTGGCTCGGCGCGGTCGATCGTCCCGAGGCGGGCGCGGCGCTCGAAGCGGGCGGTCTGGCCAATTTCTATACGCCCGAAAACGCCGTCGAGGCCTTCGCGTTTCTGGCCGCGTATCGACGCAATCAGGAATGGCTGCTCGAAGCGCCGCCGCCGCAACCCGACGTCGCGAGACCGGACCTCGCCGCCGCCGAGAGGATTCGCGTCCGCGCGCTTGCTCGCGCCGCTACGCTGCTCTCGCCGCAGCAGGCGCGCGCGCTGCTGGCGGCATTCGGTATCGCGCTGCCGCCGGCTGCCTCCGCGCGGCCGCCGCGCGGGCGCGCGCCGGCCGCGGCGAGCGCGCCTGAGGTCGTGGCCGTGAATCTCGGCGTGTATCGCGACGCGGTCTTCGGCTCCGTGATCGCGCTCGCGATCGCGCACTCTGCCTCCGCGCCCGAGGTCATGCTGCCGCCGCTCAATCGTCGACTGGCCGCCGACCTGGTCGACAATGCGTGCGGGCCGATGCGCCCAGAGGAGCGCGACGGATTGATCGCGTTGCTGCTCGACGTCTCGACGCTGGTCTGCGCGCTGCCCTGGGTCATCGAGCTCGAGCTCATGGCGGTGGCCGCGCCGTCCGGCAAAGCGAGGACGTTGTGCGCGCATGTGGTCGTCGATCCGGCGCGTCGCGCCAACGTGCCCGGCTATCGCCACATGGCGATCCACCCCTACCCGGTGGAGCTGGAAACGACGCTGAGCGTCAAGGGCGGGCGACGGCTGCGCGTGCGCGCGATCCGGCCGGAAGATGCCATCGCCGAGCGCGCCTTCGTCGCGGGGCTCTCCGACGAGAGTCGCTACATGCGCTTCATGCACCACCTGCACACCCTCACACCGCAGATGCTCGCGCGCTTCACCCAGGTGGACTACGACCGCGAGCTGGCGCTCGTCGCGCTGCACGGCGAGGCCGACGCGGAGAAGATCGTCGCGGTCGCGCGCTACGTCGCCAATCCCGACGGGGAGAGCGCGGAGTTCGCCATCGTCGTCGCGGACGCGTGGCACGGGCGCGGCCTCGGCCGCGCCTTGATGCGCATGCTGATCGGCTGCGCGAGGAAGCGCGGCTTCGCCAGGTTGATCGGGATCATCCTTGCCACGAACGCCCCGATGCTCTCGCTCGCCGCCGCACTCGGATTCAAGACGATGCCCGATCCGAACGACCGGGAGCAGGTGATGGCGACGCTGGAGCTCTAACCTTCGCCTTCGAGGAAGCTCCGCAGCTTCTCGGAGCGCGACGGATGGCGGAGCTTGCGCAGCGCCTTGGCTTCGATCTGGCGGATGCGCTCGCGGGTGACGTCGAACTGCTTGCCTACCTCTTCGAGCGTATGGTCGGTGTTCATCTCGATGCCGAAGCGCATGCGCAGCACCTTCGCTTCGCGCGGCGTCAACGTGTCGAGCACGTCCTTGCAGACGTCGCGCAAGGAGGCGTTGACCGCGTGATCCACCGGGGCAACCGTGCTCGCGTCCTCGATGAAATCCCCGAGGTGCGAATCGTCGTCGTCGCCGATCGGCGTTTCCATCGAGATCGGCTCCTTGGAGATCTTGAGGATCTTGCGGATCTTCTCCTCGGGCATCTCCATCTTCTCGGCCAAGAGCGCCGGATCGGGCTCCTGCCCGGTCTCCTGCAGGATCTGCCGCGAGATGCGGTTCATCTTGTTGATCGTCTCGATCATGTGCACCGGGATGCGGATGGTGCGCGCCTGGTCGGCGATCGAGCGCGTGATCGCCTGGCGGATCCACCACGTGGCGTAGGTCGAGAACTTGTAGCCGCGGCGATATTCGAACTTGTCGACCGCCTTCATGAGCCCGATGTTCCCCTCCTGGATGAGGTCGAGGAACTGCAGCCCCCGGTTGGTGTATTTCTTGGCGATCGAGATCACCAGGCGCAGGTTGGCTTCCGTCATCTCGCGCTTGGCCTTGCGTGCCTTGGCCTCGCCGGTCGACATCTGCTTGTTGATCTCCTTCAAGTCCTTCAAGGGGATCATGACGCGCTTCTGCAGGTCGATGAGCTTCTGCTGCTGCTCGACGATCGCCTGACGGTACTTGGCGAGCGATTCGCTGAACGGGTGATCCTGCGCGATCTCGCGGTCGATCCAGCGCAAGCTGGTTTCGTGCTCGGGGAACTTCTTGATGAAGTCGGGCCGCGGCATGCCGCTCTTGTTGACGACGAGGTCCTGGATCTTGCGCTCGTGCTGGCGGATGTTGTCGACCTCGCAGCGCACGCTGTCGCACAGGCGCTCGACTTGGCGCGCCGAGAAGCGGATCTGCATGAGCTCCGCCGAGATCTTCTTCTGCAAATCGAGGTACTTCGGCGCGCGGTGTCCGTCCTTCTGCAGCACCGCGAGCATGCGCGTGTACAGCCGGCGGATTGCGCCGAAGCGCTCCAGCGCGGCGACCTTGAGCCGCTCCAGGTTCTCGGCCGCGATGGCGCCGCTGTCGGCTTCCTCTTCGTCGAGCTCCTCGAGCGCGTCCTCGTCGTCCATCTCCTCGAGCTGCTCGTTGAAGTTCATCAACCCGTCGACGACGTCGTCGACCTTGAGCTCGTCCTTCTCGATCTTGCTGGCGAGCTCGAGGATCTGGCTCACCGTCATCGGGCAGGCCGAGATCGCCATGATCATGTGCTTGAGCCCCTCCTCGATCCGCTTGGCGATCTCGATCTCGCCTTCGCGGGTCAGGAGCTCGACCGAGCCCATCTCGCGCATGTACATGCGCACCGGGTCGGTGGTGCGGCCGAATTCGGAGTCCAGCGTGGAGGCGGCGGCTTCCGCAGCCTCCTCGTCGACGTCTTCCGCAGCGGTCGAGGGTGCCGCTTCCGACATCAGCAGCGTCTCCGCGTCGGGCGCCTCGTCGTAGACCTGGATCCCCATGTCGTTGATCATGGAGATGATGCCCTCGATCTGCTCGGCGTCGAGAATGTCGTCGGGCAGATGGTCGTTGATCTCGGCGTAGGTGAGGTAGCCCCGTTCCTTGCCGAGCACGATCAGGTTCTTGAGCCGCGTCTTGCGCGCTTCGGCTTCCGCCGGCGTGAGCTCGACCTTGCGTAGCTCCACGCCGCCGTTCTTGCCGCTCTTAACCTTGCCTTCGGCGAGCGCCTTCTCCGTGCGACGCGCGGACAGGCGCGCCGCGATCTCGCCGGCCGTCGGTTTGGCAGGGCTGGAGCGGCCCTTTCCGGCCACAGCCTGTGACGCCGGTGCCGCCTTCCCGGTGAGCTTGGCCGCCTTCGGTTCCGGTTGCGGCGCCGGCTTGCCGACGAGCTTCGGCGCGACCTTCGCCGTCTTCTGGCCGGCCAGCTTCAATTTGTCGCGCGCTCGGGCGGTGCTCTTGCCCTTAGGACCGGAGCGGGCCGTGCCCTTCGCCTGCGGGCGCTTGCGTGCGCGCAAGGCGCTCTTGGGCGCGAGTTTCCCGCCGCGCTTCCGCGGCACGGGCTTTCGCTTCGGTGCGCGCATCGCCTTGCTCGAGGGGCGCGTGAGCCGCTTGGCGGCACGCGTCGCCTTGGCCGGCCGCGTCTTGCGCGTCGTCCGGCGTGCGGATTTCTTGGCAGACTTGTCTTTGGTGGCCATAGCTGTCCCGATCGGCTCGGCGCGCGCGACTAGCACCCGCGCCTGCTATCCAGTCATCCCAAGGTTGGGGCGGCTTGGGAAAACCTCAAATTATAGCATGCAATTAGTAAGAGGCCCGTCACGTGCCCCCCGTGAGGTATGCCTGGGCCAATCTGCGCTGACGCGCACGCTCGGCCTCTTCCGCCGACAGTTCACCCGACACGCCGGAGGGTAATCCATCGCTCGGGAAGCCCGATCGCTTCTGCCGCACCATCCAGTAATGTTTGACCCCTTCCACGAGCTGGGTTTCCAACGATTCGCCGGAAAGACCCTCGCTCTCGGCGACCGTCAGCGCCGCGAAGAGCACGCTCTCGTGGGGCGAGCCGGCGAAATGTTGCATTACGCCGGCGGTCGTCAACGGCGTGCCGCTGGCGCGGCCGAGGTCGATCATGGCGGCGAGCGCCGCGCCTTCCGGACCGGGCTCGGGGGGGCGCGGGATATCGATCTTGCGCATGAGCTCCGGCTCGAGGAGCACGCACTTGATCAGATTTCGCAACAGCGAGGGGCCAGTCCGGTTCGGCATGGCCGGGCGGGCCGTGCCCGGCGGAGGCGATGCAGCCGGGAGCAGACCCGCCAGCTCCGCTTCGGGCAAGCCCGCCATCTCTGCCAGGCGCCGGCGCAGCAGCGCCGTCAGCACCGGCGCGGCGATCGCCCCCAGCAGGGGCTTCGCGGCCGCAACGAGCGCCGCCCGGCCTTCGGCCGAGGTCGGCGGGGCTCGCCGAGCAAGCTCGGCGAGCAGGAAGTCGGACAACGGGACGGCCGACTCGATCAGGGCTTCGAAGGCGGCCTTGCCGCGGCGCCGGACCGCGTCGTCGGGGTCTTCGCCCTCGGGAAGGAACAGAAACCGTGCCTGCTTGCCGTCGGCCAGCACCGGCAGCGTATTCTCCAGCGCGCGCCAGGCAGCACGGCGACCCGCCTCGTCGCCGTCGAAGCAAAACACCACTGCGTCAGTGATCCGGAAGAGCTTCTGGGCGTGCGCCGGGGTCGTTGCTGTGCCGAGGGTCGCCACGGCGTACTCGATGCCGTGCTGGGCCAGCGCCACCACGTCCATGTAGCCTTCGACGACCACCACCTTGCCGGCACTGCGGATGGCGGGGCGGGCCTGAAACAGGCCATAGAGCTCGCGGCCCTTGGAGAACAACGGCGTCTCCGGTGAGTTCAAGTATTTGGGCTCGCCCTCGCCGAGCACCCGGCCGCCGAAGCCCACGACGCGGCCGCTCGCGTCGTGGATCGGAAACATGATGCGGTCGCGGAAACGGTCGTAGCGCTTGCCGCCGTCGCCGACGACCACCAGTCCGGCGGTTTCCAGCGCCTTGTCCTTGTAATCGGCGAAAGCCTGCTCCAGCGGCTGCCATTGGTCCGGGGCGTAACCGATGCCGAAGCGGGCAGCAATTGGACCGGTCAGCCCACGCTGCTTAAGGTAGTCGATCGCGCGGGGGGTATCCTTGAGCGCCGCGCGGTAGAACTTGGCCGCCTGCAGCAGGACTGCGGCGAGATCCGGCGCTTGGGCGCGACTCGTGTCGTCGGCCGCCGCGGCGGTCTGCGGCACCTGCAGGCCAACGTCGCGCGCGAGCTCCTCCACGGCGTCGGGAAACGACTTGCCGCCGTACTCCATGAGAAAGCCGATCGCGGTTCCGTGCGCACCGCAGCCGAAGCAATGGTAGAACTGCTTGCTCGGACTGACCGTGAACGACGGCGTCTTCTCGTTGTGAAACGGGCAGCAGGCAACGTAGTTAGCGCCTGCTTTCTTGAGCGGAACGGAGCGATCGATCAGGTCGACCAGGTCGACCCGGGCCAGCAGCGTCTGAATGAAATCGTTGGGAATCATGGGCTTGAAAGCCGCGGACCACGAACCGTGCACATCGCGGTCGCGGGGCCCATGCCCTCATTATAGGCAAGGATCTTCAACCCGCGAGGGCTGGAGGAATGCTTTTGCGCCAAAGTCGCGCACCGCATTGCATTGGCCACGCCGGAGCGCGCCTGGCGCCAACGGACGGGCCCTCGCTCAGGACTGCGCGAGCCGTGCCTTGACCCGCGCGGCCACCTGCGTCATGTCCGCCCGCCCGGCCAGTTGGGGCTTGAGCGCGCCCATGACCTTGCCCATGGCAGCGCTTCCGGCCGTGCCGGCGTTGGCGATCGCCGTCTCGATCAGGCTGTCGATTTGCGCTTCCGTGAGCTGATGCGGCATGTATTCCTGGAGCACCGCGATCTCGGCGCGCTCGGCGGCGGCGAGCTCGGGGCGGCCGCCGGCGTCGAATTGCGCGATCGATTCGCGCCGCTGCTTGATCATCTTGTCGATGGTAGCGACGACATCGGCGTCGGAAAGCTCGACGCGCTCGTCGACCTCCTTCTGCTTGATCGCTGCCAGCAGCAGACGGATGGTCGACAGCCGTGCTGCATCGCGAGCACGCATCGCGCTCTTCATGTCGTCGGTGATCTTGGCCTTGAGCGTCATTCAAAGGCTCCGTGAAAAGGAAAACGGGGCGACCTAGATCGCCCCGTCACCGTACCTAAAGTTCGCCGCGTTAACCGGCGCGTGAGCGCCGTGTTCAACGCGGCGAGCTATGGCGTCACGCAACGCGTGACGCCATAACAACTAATAGAGCTTCGGCGGCAGCTGTTGGCTGCGCAAGCGCTTGTAGTGGCGCTTGACCGCGGCGGCGAGCTTGCGCTTGCGCTCGGCCGTCGGCTTCTCGTAGAACTCGCGAGCACGCAGCTCGGTCAAGAGGCCGGTTTTCTCGATCGTGCGCTTGAAGCGGCGCAGAGCCACCTCGAAGGGCTCGTTTTCGCGGACGCGAACACTGGGCATGGGCAGCGTTTTCCTTTAGAGCAAGCTGTTTGAGGCAACTTAAAAGTATAGCAGCGGCAGCCGACGCGGGCAACAAAGCTATACTCAAAGCTCTACTCTTGTGTTTTGCCGTACAAGCAAGCGCCCGCCGTGAAGGTGCTAGGCATCGAAACCTCTTGCGACGAAACCGGGGCGGCGGTCTACGACAGCGCTCGCGGCTTGCTCGCGCACGCGCTGCATTCCCAAGTGGCGATGCACGAAGCCTACGGCGGCGTGGTGCCCGAGCTCGCATCGCGCGACCACATCCGCCGGGTCGTGCCGCTGACCGAGCGGGTCGTGGCCGACGCCGGTTGCCGGCTCGCGGACCTCGACGGGATCGCCTTCACGCAGGGACCGGGCCTTGCAGGTGCGCTACTGGTCGGCGCGAGCGTGGCCAACGCGCTTGGCTTTGCGCTGGGCAAGCCCGTGATCGGCGTGCATCACATGGAAGGCCACCTGCTCTCGCCGCTGCTGTCCGCGCCGCGTCCTGCATTCCCGTTCGTGGCGCTGCTGGTGTCCGGCGGGCACAGCGAGCTCTACGGCGTTCGTGGCGTGGGCGATTACACGCTCCTGGGACAAACGCTCGACGACGCGGCGGGCGAAGCGTTCGACAAGACCGCCAAGCTTCTCGGCCTGCCTTATCCTGGCGGGCCGGCGCTCGAGCGGCTCGCCGCGCGGGGACGTCATGGGGCGGCAACGCTGCCGCGACCGATGCACGATAGCGGCGATCTCGATCTCAGCTTCAGCGGCTTGAAGACCGCCGTGTCGACCTTGGCGCGCAAGGAGCCGCTCTCGGAGGGGCGCAAGGCCGACCTCGCCCGCGCATTCGAAGACGCGATCGTCGACGTGCTCGTGGCCAAGGCGATGGCGGCGCTCGAGCACATGGGGCTGTCCCGCCTGGTGGTCGCCGGCGGGGTCGGCGCGAACGGTTCGCTGCGGCGCCGACTCGAAGCCGCGGCGGCCGAGCGGGGCGCGGAAGTATTCTTCCCGGACTTGCAGTTCTGCACCGACAACGGGGCGATGATCGCGCTGGTCGGCGCCCTGCGCCTGGAGCAAGAGGCGCGGGCCGACTATGTCTTCAGCGTCCGACCGCGCTGGGCGTTGGGATCGGTCGGTGCGCCGGCGTAGCCGCGCGCAGCACCTTGTGCGCGAGCTTGCTCAGCTTCGCTTCGCGCCGATCCTGGGCTCTTCGCCGGCGAGCAGCCGTTTGATGTTCGCTCGGTGCCGCCAGATCAGGAGCAGCGCGACCGGGACGAGCGCCCACGCCTCGGGCCCATTGCCGATGAAATAGAGCGCCAGCACAGGCGCCCCAGCCGCGGCGGCGAGCGAGGCGAGGGACGCCATGCGAAACACAAGCGCGAACGCAAGCCAGACCCCGAGGAGCGACAGGCCCAGCGGCAACGACAGCGCGAATGCCGCGCCCGCGGCGGTCGACACCCCCTTGCCACCGGCGAAATGATGGAACACCGGATAAGCGTGGCCAAGGAACACGGCAATCGCGGCGCCCGCGGCGGCGAGCGAAGCCTCGTCGAAAGCTCCGCCGAGCCGATACGCGAGCCACACCGCCAGCCAGCCCTTTCCCGCATCGCCCGCCAGCGTCAGCGCGGCGGCGAACTTGTTGCCGGTGCGCAGCACGTTGGTGGCGCCCGGATTGCCCGAGCCGTAGCTGTGCGGATCGGGCAGGCCGAGCGCTTTGCTCACCACCACGGCGAACGACACCGACCCGACGAGATACGCCGCGACGCTGACGGCGAGAGTGGCGAGCCAGGGATTCATCTACAATGCGCGCTCGCTTCGAGGCGAATCAAGCCAGTCTAGCAAACCGCCCGCCGATGAACACGATCTTCGTCCAGGAGTTGCGCGTCGAAACCCGCATCGGTGTCTACGCGTGGGAGCGCCACCTCAGTCAGACGCTGGTGATCGACCTGGAGCTCGCGCTGCCCTCGACCAAGGCGTTCGCGAGCGACGACTTTGCCGACGCGCTCGACTACGCGGCTGTGGTGAAGCGCGTCCAGGCGTTCGCCGCGGATCACCCGCACAAGCTCCTCGAGCGCTTCGCCGAAGCGCTCGCCGATCTGTTGCGCGCCGAATTCGGTTCGCCGTGGGTGCGGGTGAGTGTGGCCAAGCTCGCCGCGGTCGCCGGGGTCAAGCGGCTCGGCGTGGTGATCGAGCGCGGCGCTCAGCCGCGCGGGTGATGGCGGGCGTGGAGCTGCTTCAGCCGTTCGCGCGCGACGTGGGTGTAGATGGTCGTGGTGGTGATGTCGGAATGACCGAGTAGAAGCTGCACCACACGCAGGTCGGCGCCGTGGTTGAGGAGGTGCGTGGCGAAGGCATGGCGCAAGGTATGCGGTGACAAGCTCGCCGACGCGATCCCGGCCTTGACTGCGTAGCGCTTGATGAGCTGCCAGAATGCCTGTCGCGTCAGCGCACCGCGCCGCGCCGTGACGAACACGGCGTCGCACTTGCCCTCCCCGACGAGCTCGCCGCGAGCTCGCGCGAGGTAGCGCTTGAGCCAGTCGATCGCCTCCTCGCCGAGCGGCACGAGCCGCTCCTTACCGCCCTTGCCGAGCACCTGGACCACGCCCATGTCGAAGCTCACCTGCGCGAGCTTGAGCCCCACGAGCTCGGATACCCGCAGGCCCGTGGCGTAGAGCGTTTCGAGCATCGCTCGGTCGCGCAGACCGAGCGTCGTAGCGGTGTCGGGGGTGGCCAACAGCGCCTCGACCTGTGGCTCGGACAGGCTCTTCGGCAGCCGCCGAGGCAGCTTCGGCGCGCGCACGCGCAGGGTCGGATCGGTCTTCAGCGTGCCCTGCATCGCCTGCATGCGGTAGAAGCGCCGCAGCGACGAGAGGCGGCGGCCGACCGAGGTTGCCTTGGCCTGGTCGCGAAACTGTGCCGCGAGGAAAGCCTCGACATCGCCGCGCTCGGCGCTGAGCAAGCTCTTGTGCGCGCTGCGCTCGAGCCAGCGTGCCCACAGCGCCAGGTCGTGACGGTAGCTTGCCAGGCTCGCCGCGGCCAACCCGTCCTGCAGCCAGACCTGATCGCAGAACGCGTCGATCAGGGTCGCGGCGTCGCCAGGGTCCTCAACCTTGGGCATGTACGCACCCGCATCGGCACGCGCGGGCCGACGCGATCATGCCGCGCTGCCGACCTGGCTCGCCCATTGACTCGGTCACCGTCCTTTACCCCATCCGCATCTGCCGCGGCAGGAAGGTCACGAGCTGCGGCACAAAGTAGATCAGCACCGTCGCCGCGATCATCAGGTAGAACATCGGCAGGGCGTGCCTGGCGATCCAGGTGATCTGCTTGCCGGTCATGCCCTGGAGTATGAACAGATTGAAGCCGACGGGTGGCGTCACCTGCGCCATCTCCACGACCAGCACCACGAAAATGCCGAACCACAGGAGGTCGATGCCGGCTTTCTCCACGGTCGGCAGGATCACGCTCATCGTCAGCACCACCATCGAGATGCCGTCGATGAACATGCCCAGGATGATGTAGAACACCATCAGCGCGAGGATGAGCGCGAACTGCGACAATCCCAGGCTGCCGATCCATTCCGCGAGGTGACGCGGGAGGCCGATGTAGCCCATCGCCAGGGTGAGAAACGACGCGCCGGCGAGGATGAGCGCGATCATGGAGTACAGGCGGGTGGCGCCCAGCAGGCTCGCGCGAAACGTGGTCCGGGTGAGCGAGCCTTGCACCGCCGAGAGCGCCATCGCGCCCACCACGCCGAACGCCGCGGCCTCGGTCGCGGTCGCCACCCCCGCGTAGATCGAACCCAGCACGAGCGCGATCAGCACGATCACGGGAATCAGGTGCCGCGAAGCGTAGAGCTTTTGCGCGAGCGTGGTCCGCTCGCCGATGTCGGGGATCTTGCCGGGGTTGAGCAGCGCCCAGACGACCACGTAGCCGGAGAACAGCGCGGCCAGGATGAGACCCGGAACGATCCCGGCGATGAACAGCTGCGCGATCGACACGTTCGCGGAGACGCCGTAGACGATCATGATGATCGAGGGCGGAATGAGCAGGCCCAGCGTGCCTGCACCGGCCAGCGTGCCGATGGTGATGTCCTCGGGATAGCCGCGGCTCTCGAGCTCGGGCAGCGTCATCTTGCCGATGGTGGCGCAGGTCGCCGCCGAAGAGCCGGAAACCGCGGCGAAGATCGCGCTGCCGATGATGTTGGTGTGCAGCAGCCGGCCCGGGATGCGCTCGAGCCAGGGGGCGAGCCCCTTGAACATGTCCTCGGAGAGCCGGGTGCGGAACAGGATCTCGCCCATCCACACGAACAGCGGCAGCGCGGTCAAGGTCCACGACGACGCCGTTCCCCAGATCGTGATCGCCATGGCGTCGCCCGCGGGGCGCGAGGAAAAAAGCTCCATTCCCGCCCACGCCACGCCCGCCAGCGCGAGGCCGATCCACACGCCGCTGCCGAGCAGCGCGAACAGCGCGACGATCAGCAATGTCGTGATGACGAGGTCACTCGACATGCGCCGGCTCCTCGCCTGCTTCCGGGCGCGCACGCGTGCCGGCGAGCTCGCGCACCAGCAGATCGACGAAGGCGATCGCGAAGATCAGCGTGCCAATGGCCATCGCGAGCTGGGGGATCCACAGCGCCGTGGCGTCGTTTCCGGTGGAGATGTCGTGCAACACGTACGATTGCCACGCCAGGCGGACGCTGTAGTAGGCGAACGCCGCCGATAGCAGCGACGCAGCGAAGAGCGACCAGCGCTCGAGCGCGCGGCGCACGCTCGCGCCGGCGTGCTCCAGGACGAGGCTGACCCGGATGTGCTCGCCGCGCGTTAGCGTCTGCGCCAATGCGAGGAAGCCGGAGCCTGCCATGAAATAGCCGGCGTAGGCGTCGGTGCCGCGCACCTGAAAGCCGAGCATGCGCCCGAAGATGCCGAGCAGCACCATCACCAGCGTCCCGATCAAAAGCAACGCCGCCAGATAGGCGGCGGCGCTGTACAAGCTGTCGAGGAACCGGCGCATGAGGGGTGCGCTGGGGGATCCTATGGGGTCACCCCGGCGGACGCCGGGGTCCAATCAAGCATTGACTAGGCGCTCATCGACGCAGCTTGGGTCCCGGCCTGCGCCGTGACGACTGCGAGCTCACATCTTCTTGTACGCATCGACGATCGCCCGGCCGTCCGGCCCGGTCTGCTTGATCCATTCCGAGGTCATGGTCGCGCCGATCTTCTTCAAGTCGGCCGCCAATGCGGGCGAGGGCGGGGCGACGGTCATGCCGTTCTTCGCCAACTGCGCCACGTACCACTTGGTCTTCTCCTCAGAGAGCTTCCAGCCGCGTGATTCTGCGCCCGCGGCGGCTTTCAGGAGCGCGTCCTGGGTCGGCTTGTCGAGCGCCGCGAGCGCCTTCTCGTTGACGATGACGATGTTCTTCGGCAGCCACGCTTGCGCATCGTAGAAGTATTTCACCTGCTCCCACGCCTTCGAGTCATAACCCGTCGCGGCGGAGGTGATGTTGGCGTTCACCGCGCCGGTCGCCATCGCCTGCGCGAGCTCCGCGGCCTGGATGGTCACCGGCTGCGCTCCGGCGAGCTCGGCGATGCGCGAGGTCGCAGGGTTGTAGGTGCGCAGCTTCAAGCCCTTCATATCGGCGAGCGACGCGAGCGGCTTGCTGGAGTAGATGCCCTGCGGCGGCCACGGCACGGCATAGAGCACGCGCATCCCCTGCTTCGCGAACCGGTCCTGGATCGCCTTGCGCGAGGCCTTCCAGAGCTTGGCCGCATCGGGGTAGCTCGTCGCCAGGAAGGGAATCGAGTCGACACCGAAGATCGGATCCTCGTTGGAATACGCCGAGATCAGGATCTCGCCGATCTGCGCCTCATCGGTCTGGACCGCGCGCTTGATCTCGTTGGCCTTGAACAGCGAGGCGTTGGGCTGCACGGTGATCTTGAGCTTGCCGCCGGTCGCCTTCTCGACGTCGGCGACGAACTGCATGATGTTCTCGGTATGGAAGTTCGTCGCGGGATATGCGGTCGGCATGTCCCACTTGGTTTGCGCTGCGGCACCGAAGGCGAGGCCAAGGCCAACCACAGCGGCGAGGGCGTGGATGCGGTTCATCGGGTTCTCCGGCGTTTGTGCGGGGTGGGTTCGCGTGTCGCCAGGCGCGCCAAGCGGGCCCTGGCGGGAACGGCGCATTTGTACCACACTTGGCCGAGAGGCGGTGAGCGGCGCGCCGCCGCTATAATGCTTCGGCTTGCGCATTGCTTGTGCCCTCGCGCGCGTTGCCGCGTCGTCTTTCCGAGCCATCATGATCGATTCGCCGCAAGGCCGCTGGCAATTCTGGATCGATCGCGGCGGCACCTTCACCGATATCGTCGCGCGCCGGCCCGACGGCACGCTCGTCGCCCACAAGCTGCTCTCCGAGAACCCGGAGCGCTACCGCGACGCCGCCGTCGCCGGCATCCGAGCGCTGCTCGGCGCGGCGGCCGATGCGCCGCTGCCGCCGGGCGCGATCGAGACGGTGCGGATGGGCACGACGGTCGCGACCAACGCGCTGCTCGAGCGCAAGGGCGAACGCACCGTGCTTGCGATCACCCGCGGGTTTGCCGACGCGCTGCGCATCGCCTACCAGAACCGGCCCAAGCTCTTCGTGCGCCGGATCGTGTTGCCGAGCCTGCTCTACGAGCGGGTGATCGAGATCGACGAGCGGGTCGGCGCTCACGGCGAGCTCGTCCGCGAGCTCGATCTCGTCGCCGCGGAGCGCGAGCTGCGCGCGGCGTACGCCGACGGCATCCGCGCCTGTGCGATCGTGCTCATGCATGCATACCGCTATCCGGAGCACGAGCGGCGGCTGGCGGGCCTCGCGCGCGCGATCGGCTTCGCGCAGGTCTCGGGGAGCCACGAGGTGAGCCCGTTGATGAAGATCGTATCGCGCGGCGACACCACGGTGGTCGATGCCTATCTCTCGCCGATCCTGCGCAGCTATGTCGAACAGGTGGAGCACGATCTTTTTGGTTCCGGAGGCGGAGCCGCGGCGCAGGCGGCGATGGATGCGAGGCGGCAGGGAGCCGGCGACGAGACAGTACAGCTCGTACGGCGAGGAGCCGGCGACGCAGCCAACAAAGCAGACGCGCCGTCTGCGCCGCGGCTGCAGTTCATGCAATCCTCGGGCGGCCTAACCGACGCGCACCTGTTCCAGGGCAAGGACGCGATCCTCTCCGGTCCCGCCGGCGGCGTGGTCGGCGCGGTGCAGGTATCCAGGCTCGCCGGCTTCGACAAGATCATCGGCTTCGACATGGGCGGCACCTCGACCGACGTGACGCATTACGCGGGTCCGGAGTACGGTTTCGAGCGTGCGTTCGTCACCGAGGTGGCGGGCGTGCGCCTGCGCGCGCCGATGCTGCAGATCCACACGGTGGCCGCCGGCGGCGGATCGATCGTGAGCTTCGACGGCTCGCGTTTCCGCGTCGGTCCCGAATCCGCCGGCGCCAATCCCGGGCCGGCCTGCTACCGGCGCGGCGGAGCGCTGACGGTCACCGATTGCAACGTGCTCGTCGGCAAGATCGATCCCGCGTTGTTTCCTCGCGTGTTCGGTCCCGGCGGCGACCTGCCGCTCGACGCCGAGATCGTCCGCAGGAAGTTCGCCGCGCTCGCGGCCGAGGTCGCCGCGGCGGGCCACGTCCGGAGTCCCGAGGAAGTGGCCGAGGGCTTCCTCAAGATCGCGGTGGAGAACATGGCGCACGCGATCAAGCACATCTCGGTCGAGCGCGGCTACGACGTAACCGAGTACACGCTGTGCTGCTTCGGCGGGGCGGGCGGCCAGCATGCCTGCGCGGTCGCCGACGCGCTCGGCATGACGCGCGTGTTCATCCATCCGCTCGCCGGGGTGCTCTCGGCGTACGGCATGGGGCTCGCCGACGTGCGCTCGCTGCGCCAGAAGGCGGTCGAGGCGCAGCTCTCGGTGCCGAACCTCGCCGCCTGTGCGCCGCTCCTCGACGAGCTCGCGCGCGCCGCCCGCGCCGCGGTCGAGGGGCAAGGCATCGCCCCGCAGCGCGTCTCGCTCAAGCGCACGCTGCATCTCAAGTACGACGGCACCGACACGACGCTCGAGATTCCGCTGCGCTCCGCCGGAGGCGATGGCTCGGGCGAAACGCTTGCGTCGCTGCTGGCGCAATTCGAGCAGCGCTACCGGAGCCACTACGGATTCCTGATGCCGGACAAGGCGCTGGTCATCGAAGCGGTTGCGGTGGAGGCGATCGGGGCGGCGGCGAGCCCCGAAGAGGTCACGCCGGCTTTTGCTCCGCGCGCGGGCGCGCTCGTGCCGGCGAAGATGAGCCGCGTGTTCACCGCCGGCCGGTGGCACGATGCGCCGCTCTACGCGCGCGCAAGCTTGCGTCCCGGGGATCGCATCGCCGGGCCGGCGGTGATCGCCGAGCAGAACGCGACCACGGTCGTGGAGCCGGACTGGCAGGCCACGCTTACCGCGCGCGACCACCTGGTGCTCGAGCGCGTCGTCGCGGCGCGGCGCGAGCACGCGATCGGGACGAGCGCGGACCCCGTGCTGCTGGAACTGTTCAACAACCTGTTCATGGCGATCGCCGAGCAGATGGGCGTGACGCTCTCCAACACCGCGTATTCGGTCAACATCAAGGAGCGGCTCGATTTCTCGTGCGCGCTCTTCGACGCCGAGGGCAATCTCATCGCCAACGCGCCGCACATGCCGGTGCATCTGGGCTCGATGGGCGAGAGCGTGAGGACGATCATCGAGCGCCGCGGCGGGTCGATGCGACCGGGCGACGTGTTCGTGCTCAACGCACCGTACAACGGCGGAACGCATCTGCCGGATGTGACGGTGATCGCGCCGGTGTTCCTCGGGTCGTCGGGCGACGAGGGCTCGGCTGACGCCTCGCCGGTCGTCGAGTTCTACGTCGCCTCCCGCGGCCACCACGCGGACATCGGCGGCATCACCCCCGGCTCGATGCCCCCGGACTCGAAGCACGTCGACGAGGAGGGCGTTCTGCTCGACAACGTGCAATTGGTCGCGCAGGGGCGCTTCCTCGAGCGCGAGATGCGAGCGCTCCTGGGCTCGGGCCGCTACCCCGCGCGCAACATCGATCAGAATCTCGCCGACCTTCGCGCCCAGGTCGCCGCCTGCGCCAAAGGCATCGCCGAGCTCGAGCGGATGGTCGCGCACTTCGGCTTGGCCGTCGTGCGCGCGTACATGAAGCACGTGCAGGACAACGCCGAGGAGTCGGTGCGCCGGGTGCTCGACGCGCTTCATGACGGGCGCTTCGAATACGAGATGGACAGCGGGGCGAAGATCGCGGTGGCCATCGCGGTCGACAAGGCCAGGCGCAGCGCCAGGATCGACTTCACCGGCACCAGCCCGCAACAGCCGGATAATTTCAACGCTCCGTCCGCGGTGTGCAAGGCCGCGGTGTTGTATGTGTTCCGCACGCTGGTCGACGACGACATCCCGATGAACGCCGGCTGCTTGAAGCCGCTCGAGGTTGTCATCCCGGAGGGCTCGATGTTGAAACCGCGCTATCCTGCGGCGGTCGTCGCCGGCAACGTGGAAACCTCCCAGGTGATCACCGACACGCTCTACGGCGCGCTCGGCGTGCTCGCGGCCTCGCAGGGCACGATGAACAACTTCACCTTCGGCGACGAGCGCTACCAGTATTACGAGACGATCTCGGGCGGCGCCGGCGCCGGTCCGGATTTCGACGGCGCCAGTGTGGTGCAGACGCACATGACCAACTCGCGGCTCACCGATCCCGAAGTGCTCGAATGGCGCTTCCCGGTGTTGCTCGAAGCCTACCGCATCCGGCGCGGCAGCGGCGGCGCCGGACGCCATCACGGCGGCGACGGCAGCGAGCGGCGTGTCCGCTTCCTCGAGCCGATGACCGCGGTGATGCTGGCCAACCACCGGCGCATCGCCCCGTTCGGTGTGGCGGGCGGGCAGCCGGGAGCGGTCGGCCGCAACTGGGTCGAGCGCGCCGACGGGGCGCGCGAGGAATTCGGCGCGACCTGCCGGGTCGAAATGCAGCCGGGCGACGTGTTCGTGATCCAGACGCCCGGCGGGGGCGGGTTCGGCGCGCCCTGACAGACAAGGACTGTGGCGCTCTCTGTGCGAGGGTCATCCCGGCGCAGGCCGGGATCCAAGTTCAGACGCGACAAAATTGGGCCCCGGCCTTCGCGGGGCGACAGAGCCAGCGCATAATTTGAGCCGCGTCGAACACGGCGCGGCCGCGGCACCCAAGGCGCCCAGTAGCAACGGACAACGGCGCGGGCGCGCCGGCTAACGCGGCATCCTTGAAGGACTGCGAGGCTCTCATGGCAGGCATCTACGATTTCGCGCTCGACGACATCCGGGGCAAGCAGCAGAGGCTCGATCGCTACAAGGACGAGGTCATGCTGATCGTGAACGTCGCCAGCAAGTGCGGGTTCACGCCGCAATACAAAGGGCTCGAGGCGCTGTACGAAAAACTCCACGCGCGCGGGTTCGAGGTTCTCGGTTTTCCCTGCAACCAGTTCGGTGCGCAAGAGCCGGGCTCCGAGCAGGAGATCGCGCAGTTCTGCGAAATGAACTACGGCGTGACCTTCCCGATGTTCGCCAAGATCGATGTCAACGGCGCGAACACCGCGCCGCTCTACCGGTACCTCAAGAAAGCCAAGCCGGGACTGCTCGGCTCCGAGGCGATCAAGTGGAACTTCACCAAGTTCCTGGTCGACCGCAAGGGCAATGTCGTCGAGCGCTACGCGCCCAACGTCGAGCCGCAGGCGATCGCGGCCGACATCGAGAAGCTGCTCTGAAAGCGGCCTCGACCGCAGTCTCGGATGGCGGTGGCAGCGAAATGATCAACCCCGAGAAGGCTCGCAAGATGACAAGACACACGCGTGAGTGGGTATGTGCACTGGCACTGACCGTGCTCGTCATTGCCGCGCCCGTGGCTGCGGCCGACATGAACAAGACCCTGCGCGTCTCGTTTCCGGTCGCCGAGACCGGGTTCGATCCTGCGCCGGTCGGTGACATCTACTCGGCCTACGTTAACCGGGCGATCTTCGATCCGCCGTACAAGTACGACTATCTCGCGCGCCCCTACAAGATCGTGCCGAATACGGCCGCGGGCATGCCCGAGATCTCGCCGGACGGCAAGACCTGGACGATCAAGATCAAGCCCGGCATCTACTTCGCCGACGATCCCGTGTTCAAGGGCAAGAAGCGCGAGCTCACGGCGGCGGACTACGTGTACTCGTGGAAGCGCATCCTCGACCCCAGGATGCGCTCGAACAACATCCAGATCTTCGACGGCAAGCTCCTCGGCGCCGACCTCGTCGTGTCGGCGGCCAAGGAGAACGGCAAGTTCGACTACGACCGGCCGATCGAGGGCCTGCAGGCGCTCGACCGCTACACCCTCCGCATGAAGCTCAATTTTCCGTCGTACGAGCTGCTGGCCGATCTCACCACCTCGCCGACGGCTGCGGTCGCGCGCGAGGTCGTCGAAAAGTACGGCGACGAGAACGGCTGGACGATGGCGAACCCGGTCGGCACCGGACCGTATCGGCTCAAGGAATGGCGGCGCGGGCAGAAGATCGTGCTCGAGGCGAACCCCGGTTTTCGCGACGAGAGGTTCCCGGAAAGCTCCGCGCCGGAAGACCGCGCGATCATGGCCAAGATGCGCGGCAAGAAGCTGCCGATCATCGGCCGGATCGAGATCAGCGTCATCGAGGAATCCAATCCACGTCTGCTGGCGTTTCAGAGCGGTGAGCTCGATTACCTCACGGTGCCGTCGGATCTGACGACCAAGGTGCTCACCCCCGACAACAAGCTCAAGCCGGAGTTCGCCAAGCAGGGAATCGTGCTCGCTCGCGGCGTGCAGCCGGCGATCAGCTACACGTACTTCAACATGGAAGACCCGGTGGTCGGCGGCTACGCCAAGGACAAGATCGCGCTGCGTCGCGCGATCAGCATGGCCTACAACGTCGGCGAGGAGATCCGCGTGTTGCGGCAGGGGCAGGGCGAGCCCGCTACGCAGCCGATCCCGCCGAACGTCGGCGGCTACGATCCGAGCATCAAGAGCGGCGTGAAGTACGATGTGGCCGGTGCGAAAGCCTTGCTCGACAAGTTCGGGTACGTCGACAAGGACGGCGACGGCTGGCGCGATCTCCCCGACGGCAAGCCGCTCAAGCTCGCGATCGGCTCCGATCCGTCCGCGCTCAGCCGGCAATACGACGAGCTGTGGCAGAGAAGCCTCAACGCCATCGGCATCCGCGTGGAATTCGTCAAGCAGAAGTGGCCCGACCTGCTCAAGATGGCCCGCTACGGGCAGCTCCAGATGTGGTTCCTCGGCAACATCAACACCACACCCGAAGGGTTCGGCTTCATGTCGCTGCTCTACGGGCCGCATTCGGGCTTCGCCAACCTTTCGCGCTTCAACCTGCCGGAGTTCAACAAGCTCTACGAGCAGGCGCAGAAGCTTCCCGACAGCCCCGAGCGCACTCGCTTGTTCCGCAAGATGTCGGAGCTCGTCAACGCCTACGCGCCGTGGCTGCTCAATGCCTACCGCTACGAGAACGTCGTGGTGCAACCGTGGGTCCTGGGTTTCAAACACACCGTGTTCGACTGGCACCCATGGAAGTACTACGACATCGATCTCGAGCGGCGCAAGGCGGCGGGGAAGTGAGCCTCGCAAGGTTCCTGACGGAATCTGTCGAGAAGACGTGACGCCCATCGTCGTCACCCAGGCCCCGGACTTGAGCACTCCGGGGCAGGCTGCGGCCGGGGCCCAAGTTCGATCGCAAGGCGATGTGTGTCAACTTGGACCCCGGCCTGCGCCGGGATGACGAGCGTCTCGGCTTGCCCCGGGATGAGGCAATGAACGAGGAGCGCCGCGCTTTTCTCGCCGCGACCTTGGTCAGCGCGCTCGGCGTCGCCGTGCCCGCCACGGCCGCGGACATGACCAAGACCATCCGCACGGCCTTCATCGTCGCCGAGACCGGGTTCGATCCGCAGGCGACCAGCGACCTCTACTCCGACAGCATCCAGCGCGCGATCTTCGAGACGCTCTACGGCTTCGATTATCTGACGCGGCCGTACCAGCGCGTGCCGCGCACCGCCGCGGCGATGCCGGAGATCACCGACGGCGGCCGGACCTGGACGGTCAAGGTCAAGCCCGGGATCTATTTCGCCGACGATCCGGCGTTCAAGGGCAAGAAGCGCGAGCTGACCGCGGCCGACTACGTCTACTCCTGGAAGCGGCTGCTCGACCCCAGGATCCGTTCGCCGTTTTCGTGGTACGTGCAGGGCAAGATCGTCGGCGCCGCGGCGGTGATCGAGGCGGCGCAGAAGTCGGGCAGGTTCGATTACGACGCGCCGATCGAGGGCCTGCAGGCGCTCGACCGCTACACGCTGCGGCTCAAGCTCGAGGAGCCCGACTACATCATGCTGGGCTACATGACGCAGTCGCCAATGGCCGCGGTGGCGCGCGAGGTGATCGAGGCGTACGGCGATGCCAACGGCTGGGCCCAGGCGAATCCCGTGGGCACCGGCGCGTACCGCCTCAAATCCTGGCGCCGCGGGCAGCAGATCGTGCTCGAGGCGAACCCCAATTATCGCGACGAGACCTTCCCCGACAGCGCCGATCCCGCCGACCGCGAGCTCGTCGCCAAGATGCGCGGCAAGAAGCTCCCGATCGTCGGCCGCATCGAGGTCGCCATCATCGAGGAATCGAACCCGCGGCTGCTCGCCTTCAACAGCGGTGCGCTCGATTACGTCAACGTTCCTTCCGACCTGTCCGACACCGTGCTCGACGCTGCGGGCGATCTCCGGCCCGCGTATGCCGAGCGCGGGGTCAAGCTGGCGCGCGTCACGCAGCCGGCGCTGCAGTACGCGTATTTCAACATGGAGGATCCGGTGGTCGGCGGCTACTCCAAGGACAAGATCGCGTTGCGCCGCGCGATCTCGATGGCCTTCGACCGGCCGCAGATGATCCGTGTGGTCTATCAGGGTCAGGCTCTGCCGGCCACGCAGCCGATCCCGCCCAATCTTCCGGGCCACGACGCCAACTGGAACGTCGGCGTGAACTACGACCCGGCCGCGGCGAACGCGCTCCTCGACCGCTTCGGCTACCGCGATCGCGACGCTGACGGCTATCGCGAATTGCCCGACGGCAAGCCGCTCACGCTGGTCATGGCCTCGCCCACCTCGGCCCGCGATCGCGAGTTCGACGAGCTCTGGCAGAAGAGCATGAAGGCGGTCGGCATCCGCATCGAGTTCCTGAAGCAGAAGTTTCCGGAGCTCATCAAGATGGGCAAGGCGGGGCAATTGCAGATGTGGCGCGTGGGCTGGATCACGCTCTACGGCGAGGGCGATGCGTTCGCACAGCTCCTCCACGGCCCGAACATCGGCCAGACCAACTACGCGCGCTTTTCGCTGCCCGAGTACGACGAGCTGTACCGCGCGTCGCGGCGGCTTCCCGACGGGCCCGAGCGCAACAAGCTCTATCGGCGGATGTCGGAGCTCGTCGCCGCCTACAACCCGTGGTGGCTCGGTTTCTACACGATCGAGAACACGCTTCTGCAACCGTGGGTGCTGGGTTACAAGAAGCACGCCTACTGGGAGCACCCGTGGAAGTATCTCGATGTCGATCCTCGCAGGTTGCAGGCCCGGCGATAGGTACGTGTTCGTCGTCCCGGCGGAGGCCGGGACCCAAGTTGGTGGCATGAAGGCACTTGGATCCCGGCCTGCGCCGGGATGACCAAGGATCGTCGCCGGCAGGACGGGAACGCGCGTGGTGCAAATGCGACACAGCGAATGCGTGGCGCGTGAGCGGCGCCACGATTGCTTGCGTCTGCGCAGCCGCTTCGCATACACTGACAAGCCTCACGATAACAACCCGAGGAACATTTCCCCCATGACCCAAACGCCGACGACCTCCGTCACCGCGATGGCAACTTTGGCAAATGCGGCGGCGCGCGCGTTCGCGTGGGACGTGTTCTCGGGCGCGCGCTTCTTCGGCAGGGCGCCGGGGATCCTGTCGCCGCAGTCGCCCGCGCCGTTGCATTGATTCTGCCCGTCGGGTTCCCGCCGGGCATGGCGGGAACCTCGAGTCCGGGCTTCGCTCCCAGGCTTCTTTTCCCGCCGGTGTCGGATGACCGGCGGCCGCGCGCTTTCGCGCTGCGGCCGGAGGACGAAGCTATGCGCATGACAGACCGAATAACACACCGATGGCGAACGCGCTTCCGCCGCACCTTTCGCGGCCTCTGGCTTTCCCGTGATTTCCGGAAGCTGTGGGCGTCGCTCACCATCACGTCGTTCGGCGCGCAGATCACGAACCTGGCGCTGCCGCTGACCGCGGCGCTGTTGCTGCACGCCACGCCGATGCAGATGGGGATTCTGGTCGCGCTGGAAACGCTGCCGTTCGCGCTGTTCAGCCTGCACGCCGGTGTGCTGCTCGACCGTGTGCGCAAGCTCCCGGTCGTCATCGCTTCCGATCTCGGACGCGGGCTGGCGCTGGTCGCCATTCCCATCGCCGCATGGTTCGGGGTGCTGTCGATCGAGGTGCTGTTCGCGGTCGGCTTCGTCTGCGGCGTGCAGAATGTCGTCGGCGGCGCGGCGGGGCAGGTGCTGCTCGCGCAGATGGCCGGACGGAAACGGCTGGTCGAAGCCAACGCCAAGATCTCGCTGGGCGAGACTTCCGCTGCGCTCATCGGGCCCGGCATGGCCGGCGGGCTGATCCAGGCGTTGACGGCACCCTTCGCCATCGCGCTCGACGCGTTCGCCTTCGTCGTGTCGGCGCTGATGCTGCGCCGGATCGAAGCGAAGAGCGACGTGGCGCACGTCACCGGGGTAGCAAGCGTGTGGCGCGAGATCGGCGAAGGGCTGAAGCTCGTGTGGCGCAGCCGCACCCTGTGGGGGCTCGCCTGGCTCGCCGGGCTGTGGCAGTTCGTGAACCACATGCAGATCGCGGTGCTCATCCTGTTCGCCACACGCGAGCTCACGCTCTCCGCGGGCGCGATCGGGATCGCCTACGCCTTCGGCGGCCTGGGCTGCGTGCTCGCCTCCGCGTTCGCCGAACGGCTGGCGCAACGCTTCGGCGTCGGGCGCGTCATCGTGCACGGGCTGCTCATGACCGCGGCGGGTTGGCAGGCATTCGGTCTGCTCGGCGGCTCAGGCTGGGCGGCGACGCTGGCGCTGGGGCTATCGATGCTGGTGTTCGACTTCGGTGCGATCCTCTACGCGATTGCTTACCTGTCGCTGCGCCAGGCGATCACGCCGGATCGGCTGCTGGGTCGGATGACCGCGACCATGCGCTTTCTCACCGTCGCCGCGGCGCCGCTCGGCTCGCTCGTCGGCGGGGCGCTCGCGACCGGCATCGGACTGCGTGGCACGCTGCTCACCGTCGGCGCGCTCGGGCTCGCGCTCGCCCTCGCGGCGGTGCTGTGGTCTCCGGTGCGGCAACATCGCGAGCTGCCGGCGCCCGCGGCCGAATAGGCCTCGTCCATGTGCAACCCCGCCCGCGCTCGCGGCGGGGGAAGGGGCGCGCCGAAAACACGGTAGAATCCGCTTCGCGCGCGCCGTGCGGACGCGGCGTGGCGCCCCTCGGGTTTTCACCATGCCGTCGTCGATCCTGTTCGTGACCCTCGATTCGTGCCGCTACGACGCCTTCGTCGAGGCGCGAGCCCCGAATCTGAAATCGCTCTCGGCGCTGCACCGCGCCCAGGCGCCGTCGCATTTCACGTTCGGCTCGCATTCGGCCTTCTTCATGGGCTTCACGCCCGGGGACGCCAGCCGGCGCGAGCCGTACGTCAATCCCAAGTACGGCAAGATTTTTCGCATGGAAGGAGGCGGGCATCCGGGTGCGACGCCGCCGCTCTTCACGCTCTCCGGGCACAGCATCGTCGACGGACTGAAGAAGATCGGTTACCGCGCCATCGGCACCGGCGCGGTCAACTGGTTCAACCCCGCGCGGCCGACCGGGCGCGTCTTGACCGCCGACTTCGATGCGTTCGCCTTCGCGGGCGGTCCCAACCTCAAGCGGCAGCTCGAGTGGATCGATTCGATGCTCGCCCAGCTCTCCGCGGGAACTCCGGCATTCGTTTTCCTCAATCTGGCCGAGACGCACGTGCCGTATTACCACGACGGCGCGCCGTGGGACCCTTCGTACAACCCGGCGGTCGCCTTCGGCGAGAACAACGATGCGCACGAAGCCCGACGCAGGCAGGTCGCGTGCATCGAGTGGTGCGACCGGGTGCTCGAGCCCCTGCTCGCCCGCTTCGCCAACGACAGCAACATCGTTTGCGCCGACCATGGCGATTGCTGGGGCGAGGACGGCTTGTGGGAGCACGGCGTCTCGCACGAGAAGACGCTCGAGGTGCCGCTGTTGATCCGGCTTGCGCCAAACGCTGTGGGTTGAGCGCCTCCGCCAGCCATGATCGTCATTCCCGCGGCCTTTAGTCCCCGCGAAAGCGAAGCCGCGGAGCGGCGAGCTTCGAGCTTGCGGCCAAACGAGCCCGAAGGGCCGAAGTCTCGAGGAACGGCCAAGCGGGGAGGGAATCCAGAGTCGTTCCTGAAAAAGTCACTGGGTCCCCGCGTTCGCGGGGACGACGACCTTAGGCGAATTGAAACGGATAGATGGATCCCAGCCGCAGGAGCTGTGACAACTCGTCGAGCGCGCGCCGGCCTTCGTCGAGCAGCGCCGGATCGGCGAGGTCGGCGCCGGAGAGCCGATCGCGGTAGTGCCGCTCCACCCACGCGACGAGCGCTGCGTAGAGCGCGTCGTCGAGCCAGATCCGCGCACCGATCGCGGAGCGCTCGGCGCCGGTGAGCACCACGCGCAGCCGCAGGCACGCCGGACCGCCGCCGTTGTGCATGCTCTGCCGCAAATCGAAGGTCAGCACTTCGTTGATCGGACTCTCGCTCGATGTGAGGCGATTCAAGAGCGAGGCGACCGCCGCGTCCTGGCGACACTCCTCGGGAGCGACGAGCAGCATGCCGCCGCCGGGACGCTCGAGGAGTTGACTGTTGAACAGATAGGTGGCGACGGCGCGCTCGAGGCTCACTTCGCGCTCGGAGACGACGATCGCGGTGAACGCCGGCCCTACGCGTTCGCGCAGCACGCGTAGCACGTCAACCTGCTCGACGAACGCGCGCTCGTGGCAGAGGAGCACGCTGCCGCTTCCCACCGCGATCACGTCGTTGTGGAACACGCCGGCGTCGATCGCGTCGGGATGCTGCCGGGCGAAGAGGGTGCGTTCGGGCGTCAACCCGTGGCGGCGCGCGACCGCTTCGCTCGCTTCGCGCGTCTGCCGCGCGGGAAACCGCGACGGCGCGGGCGCGCCGGTGTCGAAGCCCGCGCGGCCGTAGACGAAGAGCTCGACGCCCGGCGCATCGGGCGCGCTTGCCAACCGCGTGTGATTGGCCGCCCCTTCGTCGCCGAGCTGCGGCGCCGCAGGCAACGGATCGTGCACGAGGAAATGCCGATCGTCGGCGAAGATCGTGCGCAGCACGCGGGTGGTCGTCGGCGCTTCGAGCGCGCGGTGGAAGTGCGAGACCAGGTTCGCCGGTGTGAAATGCACGCGCCGGTCCGCGGTGTCCGCGGACGGGCTCACCGTGGCGGCGTTCGCCACCCACATCGCGGCCGCCGACGAGCAGGCGGCAAGCAGTTGCGGCGCCGCGCGCGCCGCCGCGGCGAGCACCTGCGCGTCGTCTCCCGCGAACCCGAGCGTGCGCAGCGCCGCCACGTCGGGCCGCCCGTGCGGCGGCAACACGGCTTGCGCATACCCGCGATCGGCGAGCGCCTTCATCTTGGCGAGCCCTTGCAAGGCTGCCTGGCTCGGGTTGGAGACCTGGCTCTTGTGGCGCTCGGCAGCGAGATTGCCGATCGCCAGGCCGCTGTAGTTGTGCGTCGGGCCGGGCAGGCCGTCGAAGTTGACTTCGATGGGGTTGCTGGTCATAAGCGGTCGCGCGGCGACAGCGGCACGGCGCGCACGCTGTCGCCGGCGCCGACTCCGAGCACGCCGGCCGCGTGCGGCAGCAGCGGAAAGCGCGCGACGCGTGCCGGCGCCGGCGCGAGGATGGCGCGAAAGCGCTCGAAGTTGCGGCTCGCGACCAGCCACACGACATCGTCGGTCAGGCTGTCCGGAACCGGGTTGTCTTCGCCGATCGCGACCGGCAGCGTCTGGCTCTGCCGCACGGCGTGGATGTTGTCGCGGAAGCATTCGAGCGTCGGGCCGGCGTCGAAGATGTCGACGTAACCCTCGTAGCGAAAGCCCTCCGACTCGAGCATGGCGCGCGCGGCTTCGGTGTCCGCGTGCACCTGGCCGATGACCGCGCGCGCCGCCTCCGGCAGCAACGTCGTATACACCGGGTGGCGCGGCATCAGCTCGGCGATGAACGCCTTTCGGCCGATGCCGGTCAGGTAATCGGCGCGCGAATATTCCATCGCGAAGAAATGGCGGCCGAGGCCCTCCCAGAACGGACTCTTGCCGTTGGCGTCGAGCCGACCGCGCAGCTCGGCGATGACCTTCGGCGCGAAGCGATCGGCGAATTCCGCGATGAACAGCAGCCGCACCTTGGCGAGCAGCGGGCCGTTGCGCGCGCGCCGATAACGCGAGTCGAGAAACAGCGAGCACAGCTCGCTGTGGCCGGTGTGATCGTTGGTGAGGAAGAGTGTGGGCGCCGCGGTGTAGACGTCGAGCTCGCGCGAGGCGTGCACCTGGGTCCCGACGTGGTAGTTGTACCAGGGCTCGGAAAGCCCGACGGCAGCCTCGATCGCGCTGATGCCGACTACGGCACCGTCGGAGGCGTCGACCAGAACGAACACGTAACACGCGTCCGCCGGCGCGGCCTTGCCGGCAAACGTGGCGAGCGAGCGCTCGATCCGCTGGGCAAGCCGCTCCGCGTTGGCCGGCAGCGTGGTCAGCCCCGCGCCCGTGCGTTCGGACAGCGCCAGCAGCGCCGGCAGGTCGTCGCGAGCGATCGGGCGGACGTAGAACATCTAAGAGTCGTCATTCCCGCGAAGCGGGAAGGCGAAGCCGCGCAGCGGCGACCTTCGAGCTTGCGGCCAGACGAGGCCGAAGGCAGAAATTTCGAGGAACGGCCATCGAGTGTCTTGCTGCGACCGTCGCTGGGTCCCCGCTTGCGCGGGGACGACGAGACTCGCTTCGTCGCCCCGGCCCCGGCTTAAGACATGCCGGGGCAGGCTGCGGCCGGGGCCTAAGTTGCGCCGTGCTTCGCGGATCACACTTGGATCCCGGCCCCCGGCTTGCTACATGCCGGGGCAGGCTTCGCCGGGATGACAACATTAAACCAGCGCCTTGCCGAGCGCCGTCTCCAGGCGGGCGAGGCCCTCGAGAATCTCGTCCAGTCCGATGATGAGCGAGGGTGCGATGCGCACCACGTCCGGGCCGGCCATCAGCACCATGAGACCGGCGTCGGCGGCGGCACGCATGACATCGTTGGCCTTGCCGCGCCAGGACTCCGAGAGCTCGCAGCCGAGCCACACGCCTTCGCCACGGATGTCGGAGAACACTTCGCGCCGGGCGTTGATCGTGTGCAACCCCTCCATGAACAACGCGTGGCGCGCTTTCACGCCGTCGAGCACCTCGACCGTGTTGATGACGTCGAACACCGCGCCGGCTACCGCACAGGCGAGCGGATTGCCGCCGAAGGTCGTGCCGTGCACTCCCACCGAGAACGCGCTCGCGATCTCGGTGGTGGTCAGCATCGCGCCGATGGGAAAGCCGCCGCCCAGGCCCTTGGCGCTGGTCAGAATGTCCGGCACGACGCCCTTCAACATGTACGAGAAGAGCGCGCCCGTGCGCCCCATCCCGCTCTGGATCTCGTCGAAGACGAGCAGTGCGTCGTGCTCGTCGCACAGCCGCCGCGCCGCGGCGAGAAACTCGGGGGTGCCGGGAATCATCCCGCCTTCGCCCTGCATCGGCTCGAGGATCACCGCGCAGACGTCGTCGCCGCCTTCCTCGGTGAAAGCCGCCTCGAGACCGCCGATATCGTTGTAGCGGATGTGCGTGAAGCCGGTCGGGGCCGGTCCGAAGCCGGTGGAGTATTTCGCCTGGCCGCCCGCGGTCACGGTGAACAGCGTGCGGCCGTGGAACGCGTTCAAGGTCGAGATGACGCGGAATTTCTCGGGCCCGTAGTGATCGTGCGCGTAGCGGCGCGCGAGCTTGAGCGCGGCTTCGTTCGCCTCCGCGCCGGAGTTGCAGAGAAAGACACGCTCGGCGAAGGTGGCGTCGACGAGCTTTTTCGCGAGCCGCAACGCGGGCTCGTTGGTCATCCAGTTCGACACGTGCCACAGCGTGTGCGCCTGCTCGGTGAGCGCCTTGACGATCGCCGGGTGGCAATGCCCGAGCGAGCTCACCGCCACGCCGCTCGCGAAGTCGATGTACATGCGTCCCTGCTGATCCCAGACGCGCGAGCCGGCGCCGCGCACGGGCACGAAGTCGGCGGGCGCGTAGCACGGCACCATGAGCTCGTCGAACATCGCGCGCGTCACCGGCAGCAGCGGCGGCGCATGCGATTCGACGGCAGTGCGGCTGCCAGGGGCAAGCACGGTGGCGGAAGACGCGGGCATGGGTGCCATTATGCCAAGAAAAACCGCCGGTTTGGGCGGCGGTTCTCACTGCGTCAGTCTTGGCTAGCGCTGCGGAGCGTTGTAAGAGACCGGAGGCGGCGACTCGCGGATGACGCCCACCGCCACGCGCACATTCTGGCCGGGATCGTAGGGCAGGCGCACGGTCGTGTCGCGCCCGTTGTAGCGATAGGTGACGTCGTAGCCGCGGATGACTTCCTGCCAGTCGGCCACTGGGCGGCAGCGCTGCACCACGTGCTCGCGCGTCGTCGAAGCGTTGGCGCTGTGGCTGAAGGCGCCGCCGTTGGGGTCGACCTTGTCGCCGACGACGGCGCCGGTGACCGCGCCCACACCGGTCGCGATGGCGTTACCGGTACCGCTGCCGATCTGGTGTCCGATCACGCCGCCGGCGATGCCGCCGACGATCGCGCCCAAGAGCGACCCGCCGCTGCGGTGCGGCTCCCGGTAGCTCACCGTTTCGTTGCGGCATTCCTTCCTGGGATGGTTCACGCGCTCGTAGATCGGCGTGCTCGCAATGACCGGCGCGGTGTCGGTGAAGTCGGCGGCGGACGCGGGCGTGGGCGCGCCGACCACTGCGGCCGTCACGGCCAGCACCGATGCCCGCCCGAGGCCAAGTCTCTTCGGTAGTGTGCTCATGAGGACGTTCTCCTTGCCCGGCGGAGGTCCAGGCGACCTCATGCGTATCGGACCGCCCGCGGCGGCTGCCGGTTCCGCAGGGAGCCGGCTTGGCCCCCGCGGGGCACACCGTCAATCGACCTTCGCGCGGGACGCCTTGACGATCTTGGCATACTTCGGAATCTCGCTCTTGATCAGCGCCGCGAACTGCTCCGGCGTCGTCGGTGCGGGCTCGGCACCCTGTTGCGCGAAGAATGCCTTCATCTCGGGCGTGCCGAGAATGCGCGTCACCTCCGCGTTCCACTTGGCGATGATCTCCTTGGGTGTTCCCGCCGGGGCCATGAATCCCCACCAGGTGTAGAGATCGAATCCCGGCAGTCCGGTTTCGGCGAGTGTCGGCAACTCGGGCGCGAGCGCAGAGCGCGTCGCGGTCGTGACCGCGAGCGCTTTCAACTTGCCCGCCTTCAATTGCGCCGTCGAATTGGCGAGGTTGTCGAACATGAGCTGCGTATCGCCGGCGAGCAGCGCCTGGAGCGCCGGCGCGGCGCCCTTGTAGGGGACGTGCACCATGTCCACGCCGGCCTGGGTCTTGAACAACTCTCCGGCGAGATGCCCCGCGCTGCCGTTGCTGCCCGAGCCGAACGAGAGCTTCCCTGGATGCGCCTTGGCGTAGGCGATCAGCTCGGGCACCGAATTGGCAGGAAACGAAGCGTTGAGCACGAGCACGTTCGGCGTGGTCGCCACCAGCGTGATCGGCGCGAAATCCCTGACCGGATCGTACGGCATCTTGCTGTACAGGCTCACGTTCACGGCGTGCGTCGACAGCGCGCCCTCCAGGATGGTGTAGCCGTCGGGTGCGCTCTTGGCGACGAGATCGGCGCCGATATTGCCGCCGGCCCCGGGCCGGTTGTCGATCACGACCGGCTGTCCCCACGCCTCGGTGAGCTTCTGGCCGATCGCGCGCGCGACGACGTCGAGCGACCCGCCGGGAGGGAACGGCACGACCAGGCGAATCGGCTTGGTCGGATAGGTCTGGGCGAAGGCGATCGCCGGCGTGCAGGTCGCGGCGGCGGCGAGCGCGAAGACGAAGGCAACCGAGCGGTGATGGCGAAGCGTAGAGGAAGACAAGGCGGACTCCGGCGAAACGTTGCAGGCGAACCGGATTCTACCGGGGTTTCGCGAGCGAATGACTTGGCACGCACCACTGGTCATCCCGGCCCGGCCGGGTTTCTAGACTCTAGTCATCCCGGCGTAGGCCGGGATCCAAGTTGATGTACCTTGTCGTAACACTGAACTTGGGCCCCGGCCTTCGCCGGGGTGACGAACTTCCCGCTGTCGCGGCAATGACAACCACTTGGGCCACGGCCCTCGCCGGGGCGACAAAACCCGAAGGGTCCCGGCTGTGCTTCACGCAATTTGCGACGCAGAAGGCCCCGGCGCATAATCCGGGGCGCTTTGCCCGCCAGGCACACATTCCGCCATGGCCCGTCGGTTGCAATAGAATCGTCATCGGTACCGCCAATACTTCGCTGTTTACGTAACCGAGGAGGAAATCATGCACAGCCGCATCTCCGGCGCAGCGCGCGCAGTATTCGTCGCCGCGCTGCTCGGCCTCGCCACGCAGGCGCAGGCCGTCACCGAGATCCAGTGGTGGCACTCGTTGACCGGCGCTCTCAACGACAAGGTCGACGACATCGCCAACAAGTTCAACGCCTCGCAGAAGGACTACAAGGTCACGCCGATCTACAAGGGCCAGTACGACGAGTCGATGACCGCGGCGATCGCGGCTTATCGGGCCGGCAACCCGCCGCAGATCGTCCAGGTGTTCGAAGTGGGCACGGCGACGATGATGGCGGCCAAGGGCGCGGTGAAGCCGGTCTACGAACTGATGGCCGAGGAGCGCGAGCCCTTCGACCCCAAGGGCTTTCTCGGCGCCGTCTACTCGTATTACGCGGACACGTCGGGCAAGCTGATCTCGATGCCGTTCAACAGCTCGAGCCAGGTGCTCTACATCAACGACGACGCGTTCAAGAAGGCCGGCCTCGATCCGGCGAACCCGCCGAAGACCTGGCCCGAGGTCGAAAAAGCCGCCGAGAAGCTCAAGGCGTCGGGCGCGGCGTGCGGCTTCACGACCGGCTGGCAGTCGTGGGTGCAGCTCGAGAGCTTCAGCGCCTGGCACAACGTCCCGTTCGCCACGCTGCAGAACGGTTTCGGCGGCCTGGGCACGCGGCTCGTGTTCAACGGCCCGGTGCAGGTCAGGCACATCCAGAACCTGGGCGACTGGGCGAAGAAGGGATTGTTCAGCTATAAGGGACGCAAGGACGAGCCGCTCGCCGCGTTCACCAGCGGCGAGTGCGCGATGATCACCACCTCCTCGGGCTCCTACGCCAATATCAAGGCCAACGCCAAATTCGCGTGGCGCGTGGCCACGTTGCCCTATTACGCCGACGTCAAAGGCGCGCCGCAGAACACCATCATCGGCGGTGCGACGCTTTGGGTGCTCAACCAGAAGAACAAGGACATGTACAAGGGCATCGCCAAGTTCTTCACCTTCCTCTCCTCGCCCGAGATCCAGGAAGACTGGCATGCCGCCACCGGCTACGTGCCGATCACGCTGGCCGCCTACGACCTCGCGAAGAAGAAGGGCCTCTACCAGGAGCGTCCCGGCTTCGACATCGCGATCAAGGAGCTCACCAACAAGCCGCCGACGGAGAATTCCAGGGGTCTGCGCCTGGGCAACTTCGTGCAGATCCGCAACATCATCGACGAGGAGCTCGAGGCCGTCTGGAGCGGCCAGAAGACCGCCAAGCAGGCGCTCGACGAGGCGGTCAAGCGTGGCAACGAGCAACTGGAGAGGTTCCAGAAGGCCAACATGTAGCACTGAATCACGTCATTCCCGCGGGCCTTTAGTCCCCGCGAAAGCGGGGAGGGAATCCAGTGACGTAAGAGTCGCTGGGTCCCCGCGTTCGCGGGGACGACGATCTTGTGGCGAGCGAGGGATGGAAAAGCGCGTCGTTTTCAGCTCGCGGTGGTTGCCTTACCTTCTCGTCGCGCCGCAACTCATCATCACGCTGGTGTTCTTCTTCTGGCCGGCGAGCCAGGCGCTTTATCAGTCGCTGCTGATCCAGGACGCCTTCGCGTCGAAGGCGCAATTCGTCTGGTTCGACAACTTCCGTGACCTGTTCAACGACCCGCGCTACCTCGCCTCGTTCGAGATCACGGCCGTATTCTCGGTTCTGGTCACGGTCATCGGCCTCGCGGTGGCGTTGCTGCTCGCCGTGTTCGCCGACCGCGTCGTTCGCGGTGCCAGGCTCTACAAGACGCTGCTGATCTGGCCCTACGCGGTCGCCGCCGCGGTCGCTGCCGTGCTGTGGGTGTTCCTGCTCAACCCGACGCTCGGCATTCTCACCCACCTGATGCGCGCGCTGGGTTACGACTGGGATTACTTGCTGAATCCGCGCCAGGCGCTGGCGCTGATCGTCATCGCGGCGGTGTGGAAGCAGATCAGCTACAACTTCCTGTTCTTCCTCGCCGGCTTGCAGTCGGTCCCGAAGTCGCTGATCGAGGCCGCGGCGATCGACGGGGCCGGGCCGGGCAAGCGGTTTTGGACCATCGCCTTTCCGCTTCTTTCGCCGACCACCTTCTTCCTGCTCGTGGTCAACATGGTCTACGCCTTCTTCGACACTTTCGCCATCGTCGACGCGGCGACCAGCGGCGGTCCGGTGCAGGCCACCGCCATCCTGGTGTTCAAGGTCTACCGGGACGGCATGCAGGCGTTCGACCTCTCCGGGTCGGCGGCGCAGTCGGTGATCCTGATGGCGATCGTGATCGCGCTTACCGTGATCCAGTTCCGCTTCGTCGAGCGCAAGGTCCAGTATTGAGCGAGGCTGCTGATGGTTGAGCACCGCCCTTTCGGAACGCTCTTGAGCCACCTGGTGCTGATCGCGGGCGTGGCGATCGTCGCGCTGCCGCTCTACGTCGGCTTCGTCGCCTCGACGCTCTCCTTCGACCAGGTGACCGCGGTGCCGATGCAGATGACCCCGGGAACGCGCCTGCTCGACAATTACGCCGCCGTGCTCTTGCGCGGCAGCACCGCCGGGGCGAGGGCGCCGGTCGGCCGGATGATGTGGAACAGCCTGGTGATGGCGCTCTCGATCGCGATCGGCAAGATCGCGATCTCCATGCTCTCCGCATTCGCCATCGTCTATTTCCGCTTTCCGCTGCGCCGGACCTTCTTCTGGATGATCTTCGTCACGCTGATGCTGCCGGTCGAGGTGCGCATCCTTCCGACCTACCAGGTGGTCGCCGACCTCCGTATGGTGGACACCTACGCGGGGCTCACGCTGCCCTTGATCGCCTCGGCCACCGCGACGTTCCTGTTCCGCCAGTTCTTCCTCACCGTTCCCGACGAGCTCGCCGAGGCCGCGCGCATCGACGGGGCCGGGCCGATGCGCTTCTTCATCGATATCCTGCTGCCGCTCTCCCGCACCAGCATCGCCGCGCTGTTCGTGATCATGTTCATCTACGGCTGGAATCAGTACCTGTGGCCGCTGCTGGTGACCACGCGGGAAGACATGTACACGGTGGTGATCGGCATCAAGCGGATGGTGGCGGGCGGCGACACGCTGATCGAGTGGCAGCTCGTGATGGCCACCGCGATGCTTGCGTTGCTGCCGCCGGCGGTGGTGATTCTGCTGATGCAGCGATGGTTCGTGAAGGGATTGGTCGAAACGGAAAAGTGACGCATCCGTCCGAGAGCGTCGCGCTGCAGGCGCGAGCGCGATCGGAAACGGATGCGTCATCCCGGCGAAGGCCGGGATCTAAGTGAGTAGCATCGGCAACTTGGGCCCCGGCCTAAAGCAGGGGCGACAGCAGATAAGATAAGCCATGGCCAAAGTTCAACTACGCGACGTGCGCAAGAGCTTCGGTGAGCACGAGGTGATCCACGGCGTGTCGATCGACGTGGCCGACGGCGAGTTCATCGTCATCGTCGGCCCGTCGGGCTGCGGCAAGTCCACCCTGCTGCGGATGGTGGCCGGGCTGGAGGTGATCACCTCCGGCGAGATCGTGATCGGCGAGCGCGTCGTGAACACGCTCGAGCCCAAGGAGCGCGACATCGCCATGGTGTTCCAGAACTACGCGCTCTACCCGCACATGAGCGTGTTCGACAACATGGCCTACGGGCTGAAGATCCGCGGGCTCGCCAAGAGCGACATCAAGGCCCGCGTCGACCGCGCTGCGGGAATCCTCGAGCTGGGGCCGCTGCTCGAGCGCAAGCCGAGGCAACTCTCCGGCGGGCAGCGACAGCGCGTGGCCATGGGACGCGCCATCGTGCGCGAGCCGGCGGCGTTTCTGTTCGACGAGCCGCTATCGAACCTCGACGCGAAGCTCAGGGTGCAAATGCGCCTCGAGATCCAGAAGCTGCATCGCCGCCTCGGCACGACCAGCCTGTACGTCACGCACGACCAGGTCGAGGCGATGACGCTGGCGCACCGGATGATGGTGATGAACGCCGGACGCGCCGAGCAGATCGGCACGCCGATGGAGGTCTACCAGAATCCCGCGAGCGTGTTCGTCGCGGGCTTCATCGGCTCGCCGGCGATGAACTTCCTTCAGGGCAAGGGCGAGGGCGACGGACGCGTGACGCTGGACGGCAGCGGGATCGTGGCGGTCGCCGTACCGGTCGAGAAAGGGCGCGCGGTCACCCTCGGGGTGCGTCCCGAGCATCTCGCGCCCAGCACGCCGAGTGCCGCCAGCATCGTCGGCAGCGTCGAGATGGTCGAAGCGCTCGGCGCCGACACGCTCGTGCACGTCACGGTCGCGGGCCGCTCCGTGATCGCCCGCTTGCCGCACGGCGCGTCCGCGGTCGTCGGCGAGCCGATGGCGCTCGCGACGCGGCCCGATCGCGTCTACCTCTTCGACAGCGAGACGGGCGCGCGCTTGGGGCGCTAATGACGGCTTGGCCCTACCCGCGCTACGTCGCCCATCGCGGCGCCGGCAAGCTCGCGCCCGAGAACACGCTCGCCGCGATGCGCGTCGGCTACGCGCATGGCTATCGCATGGTCGAGTTCGACGTGAAGCTCTCGGGCGACGGAGTGCCGTTCCTGCTCCACGACGACACGCTCGACCGCACCACCGACAGCCACGGCCGCGCCGATGCCCTCACCTGGTCGGAGCTCTCCAAGCTCGACGCGGGCGGGTGGCACTCCGCGGCGTACGCCGGCGAGCCGCTGCCCACACTCTTGGCGATCGCCCGCTGGGCGATCGCCAACGGCGTGGCGTGCAACATCGAGATCAAGCCGATGCCGGGCCGCGAGCGCGACACCGGCGGCGCGGTCGCGCTCGACGCCGCGGCGCTGTGGGGAGCGGCGTCGGTGCCGCCGCTGCTCTCCTCGTTCTCGGAGGAAGCGCTCGCCGCGGCGCGCGCCGCCGCCCCGGACCTCAAGCGCGCGCTCCTGCTCGAGCGCATTCCCGCGGACTGGCAAGCGCGGCTGCTGCGGCTCGCGTGCGTCGCGCTCGACGCGGACTACCGCGAGCTCGATGCCGGCATCGTCGCCGCCGCGAAAGCCGCCGGCTACAAGGTGCTGACCTACACGGCCAACGATCCGGAGAAGGTCGCACAGCTCGCGGGGTGGGGCGTGGACGGAATCATTACGGATGCGATCGACGTCGTTCGGCCCGTGTGAGAGCGCAAGGTAGCCGCCGTAGCCCGGGTTGAGCCCGGCGCTACCGGGGGGGCGGGTTCGATTTGCGAGAGCGGTCCCGGGGGAATCGCGCCAAGCGCTCAGCCGGGCTACACGGCGGGATGCGCGGCTGGCGGCCGACGCTCAGCGTGTCGATCCCCGACTCTCGCACCAGGTCCGCCACATATGGCGATAGGCGGCCTCCAAATCGGAGACGAAGCTCGTGATACCCATCAAGGGTGATGTTGCGAGCCGCTCCCGGAGCGTCTGCCGCAGCTCACGCCGCCAACGACGATCCTCGGCAAGGCGCACGTTCAGCGCAACATAATCGTCCGCGCCGGCGGCGACCAGCTCGGGCATCTGCAGCGAGTGCATGAGGCTGTACCCGCTTCGCGCAACGCTGCGCTCCCCGCGCTGAACCACGACGGGGACGCCCATCCAAAGCGTATCGAGAGTCGTCGTTGCCCCGTTGTACGGGAATGTGTCGAGAGCGATGTCGACATTGCCGATCGCCGCGAAGTAGTCGCCGATCGCGACCCGACCCTTGATCGATGCGCGAGCGGCGTCTATTCCCCGTGCGGCAAGGCGCTCGCGCAGCCGAGCTCGGGTCTTGCCGGATGGAACGTCGAGCACGACGAGTCTGGAATCGGGGACTGCGCCGAGGACCCGGCACCAGAGGTCGAGGCACGTATCGCTCATCTTCGCGTACTGGTTGAACGAACCGAACACGATAGCATCGGGGCGATCGATGTGCGGCCAGTCGATCGGCGGCACGTCATAGACCGGGACGTAGCACCATTGGCTGTGCGGCATTCGATAGAGCCGCTCGGTGTGCAGGCGCTCCGCAGTGCCTTCCGGGTCGGTGTAGCGATCGCAGATGCGGTACGTCATGCTGGGCAGCCCGGTCGTGTTCAAGTAGCCGAGCCAAGTGACCTGGACCGGTGCCGGGCGCAGAGCGAACACGCCGAGGCGGTTTCCATCCGCGTGGCCCGACAAATCGATGAGGATGTCGATTTCGTCGCGTCGAATCTGCTCGGCCACGAGACGATCGCCAACCCCCGCGATCTCGCGCCAATGCTCAACCGAAGCGCGCAGCTCCTTGGTCAGCGGAGCTTCGGACTCGCGGTTCGAGTAACAGTGGAGCTCGAAGCCCGCGCGATCGTGCCGCTGCAATACGGGCCGCATGAACAGTCCGACCGGGTGCATGCCGAAGTCGCCCGATACGTAGCCAAGCTTGATTCGACGCTCCGGGTCAGCGAGGTTCGGCCATGTCGCGTACGGTTTCCCGGCGCCTTTGGCGATCCCGGCGCCGAGTCGCGCGTGCTCGGCGAACACGGCAGGCGCCTCCACATCGTCTCGCAGATTGAGCGAGAACAGATAGCCGCTCTCGTATTGCCGCAGCTCAGGGTCCAGCGCGAGGGCGCGCGCCAGCGCAAGAGCCCCTTCGGAACCGCGGCCGGTCTTTACATAGAGTGACGCAAGCGCACAATGCCCGCCCACGAAAGACGGATCGATCGCCACGGCGCGGAGGAGCGCGTCCTGCGCTTCGTCGAAGCGGCCCTGCCGAGCATAGAGTTGCCCGAGGTTGAGCATGGCGCCGGCGAAATCGGGTCGAATGGCGAGCGCCCGAGCGAGCGCGGCTTCGGCGTCGGCGACGCGTCCGAGCGCCTCAAGCACGTCGGCCAACGCAACCGCCGCGTCTGCCATCCCCGGGTCGAGACGCAGAGCTTCACGCAAGTGACCCTCGGCGGCACCCGGCTTGCCGGAATCGACAAGCAGCAGCGCCAGATTAAAGTGCGCCGGAGCGTATTCAGGGTCGCAATGCAACGCGAGATGCTGCGCGGCTATCGCTTCGTCGAGGCGTCCAAGGCGGCGGAGCGCGTTGCCGACATTGAGGTGTGCCTTGGCGAATTCCGGCGCGATCCTTGCGGCGCGACGATAGAGCTTCAGGGCGTCAACGAGCTCACCCGCGTCTTCGCGGGCATTGCCCTGTGCGATCAGTTGCTCGGCAGGCGCCGTCGTACCGGCTGCAACTCCGGCTTCGGCGACGGCGCGACTGATAGCTCTCCACAAGCCCCGCATGCCGATCTACGCCCAGCCTTTCGCCCGCGCGACCGCCTTCGCCCATCCTGCGGTCAGCGCTGCGGCGCGGTCCCGCGACATCGCGGGCTCGAACCGCCGACCGACCTGCCAGTTGGCGGTGACCTCACGCTCGTCGCGCCAGTAGCCGACCGCGAGCCCGGCGAGATACGCCGCACCGAGGGCGGTGGTCTCCAACACCTTCGGCCGCACGGCCGCGACGCCGAGGAGGTCGGCCTGGATCTGCATGAGCAGGTCGTTCGCCGCCGCGCCGCCGTCGACGCGCAGCTCCGCGAGCTTCAATCCCGCGTCGGCTTCCATCGCGCGCAGCACCTCCGCGCTCTGGAATGCGATCGCCTCCAGCGCGGCGCGCGCGAGATGCGCGGCGGTCGCGCCCCGGGTGAGCCCGAAGATCGCGCCGCGCGCGTAGGCGTCCCAGTGCGGCGCACCCAGGCCCGCGAACGCGGGCACGAGATACACGCCACCGTTGTCGGGCACGCTCGCGGCGAGCGCTTCGACTTCCGGCGCGGAGCGGATGATCTGGAGCCCGTCGCGCAGCCATTGCACGACCGCGCCGGCGATGAAGACGCTGCCCTCGAGCGCGTAGTCGGTGCGGCCGCCGCGGCGCCAGGCGACGGTGGTCAGCAGTCGATTCTTGGACGCGACGGCGCTCTGCCCGGTGGTCAGCAGAAGGAAACATCCCGTGCCATAGGTGTTCTTGGCGAGCCCGGGCTCGAGGCACGCCTGGCCGAACAGCGCCGCTTGCTGGTCGCCGGCGATGCCCGCGATGGGGACGGAGGTCCCCTCGAGCTTCGCCTCTGCACACACGCCCGACGACGCCACGACGGTCGGCAACATCGCGCGCGGCACGCCGAGGAGCGCGAGCAATTCGTCGTCCCAGTCGCCGCGGCGAATGTCGTAGAGCAGCGTGCGGCTCGCATTCGACGCGTCGGTGATGTGCTTCGCCCCGCCGGACAGATTCCAGATCAGCCACGAATCGACGGTCCCGAAGGCGAGCTCGCCGCGCAGCGCGCGCTCGCGCGCGCCCGGCACGTTGTCGAGCAGCCATTTGAGCTTGGTGCCGGAGAAATAGGCGTCGAGCACGAGACCGGTCTTGCCCGTGAAGGTCGGCTCATGGCCGGCCTCGCGCAGCGCATCGCAGATCGGCGCCGTACGCCGGTCCTGCCAGACGATGGCGTTGGCGATCGGCCTGCCAGTGGTCCGCTCCCAGACGAGCGTCGTCTCGCGCTGATTGGTGATGCCCATTGCGGCGATGTCCGAAGGCGCGACTGCGGCTTTGGCGAGGACCTCGGTCACTACGGCGCACTGCGTGGCCCAGATCTCCATCGGATCGTGCTCGACCCATCCCGGTTGCGGGTAGAGCTGGGCGAACTCGCGCTGGGCCACCGCGCGGATCGATCCCGCGTGATCGAACACGATCGCGCGGGAGCTGGTGGTGCCCTGGTCGAGGGCGAGGATGAAGGACATTGTCGCGCTCTCCGATAACACGCGTCATCCTGGCGGGCACGTCGTCTCCGCACAAACGTCATCCCGGCGCAGGCCGGGATCCAAGTTGCTCTCGCAAGCGCATCGACGCCGCCACCTTGGGCCCGGCCTAAAGCAGGGGCGACCACCGGAATCATTGTCGGGTGCTGCGCCGCCGCGTAGAATGGCGCGCTTTGCCGCTTCGTATTCTAGCCGCCCGCCGGCGGCGCGTCGCCCAGCGCTCCAATCTCCCATGCCGCTATCCACGCCGTCGACCGGCCGCGCCCGGCTGCACACGCGCCGTGTCGTGTACGAATGCTTCCGGCGCGACGACGGCCTGTTCGATCTCGAGGGGCATCTCGTCGACGTCAAGGACCACGACTATGCGCTGCTCACCGGCGTGCGGCCTGCCGGCGTGCCGGTGCACGACATGTGGGCGCGCGCGACCGTAGGGGTCGACTACATCATCCGCGCGATCGAGGTCCGCACCGACGTCATGCCGTACCCGCAAGCCTGCGACCGGATCGAGGGTGCATACGCCAAGCTCGTCGGAGCGAGCCTGCTGCACGGGTTTCGCAGGACGCTCGCCGACACCATGGGCGGCATTCGCGGCTGCAGCCACGTCAGCGAGCTGCTGGCGCATCTGCCCACCGCGGCGATCCAGATGTTCGCCGGGCTGCGTCGCGAGATCGAGCCCGGCGAGGGCAAACCCTTTCAGCTCGACCGCTGCCACGCGCTGGAGACGACGACCGACACGGTGCGCAGGTACTATCCGCAGTGGTACCGCGGGGCAGCGTGATGCGAAGCGAGGGCGAGATAGCGAGTTTGTCGCCCCGGCGCAGGCCGGGGCCCAAGTTTGTACCGCGATCGCGATCGTTTTTGCGATCTTGGATCCCGGCCTTCGCCGGGATGACGATCATAAGGCCGAGATGACGATCACGGTGTTAGAGAACCGATCGTGAAAATCCACGAATACCAGGGCAAGGAAATCTTTCGCCGCTTCGGCATCCCGACGCCGCGCGGCATTCCCGCTTTCTCGGTCGACGAGGCGGTGAAGGCGGCGGAGGCGATCGGCGGGACGGTGTGGGTGGTGAAGGCGCAGATTCACGCCGGCGGTCGCGGCAAGGGGGGCGGCGTCAAGGTCGCGAAGTCGATCGAGGAGGTGCGTGAGCTGGCGGGGAAGATGCTCGGCATGCATCTCGCCACGCATCAGACCGGTCCGCAGGGGCAGAAGGTGCGCCGGCTGCTGATCGAGGAGGGCGCCGACATCGCGAAGGAGCTCTACGTCGGCATGGTCGTCGATCGCGCCACGCAGCGCGTCGTGCTGATGGCGAGCTCCGAGGGCGGCATGGACATCGAAGAGGTCGCCGCCGGGACGCCGGAGAAGATCGAGAAGGTGTTCATCGATCCGGCCAAAGGATTGACCGGCGCCGAGGCCGATCGCGTCGCACGCAAGATCGGCATTCCGGAGGCGAGCGTCGGGCAGGGACGGCAAGTCCTGCAGGGGCTCTATCGCGCCTTCGACGAAACCGACGCTTCGCTCGCCGAGATCAATCCGCTGATCGTCACCGGCGAGGGCCGCCTCATCGCGCTCGACGCCAAGCTCAACTTCGACGCGAGCGGATTGTTCCGCCATCCCGATCTCGCCGAAATGCGCGACCTCGACGAGGAGGATCCGGCCGAGATCGAGGCGTCGAAATACGACCTGTCATACATCTCGCTCGACGGCGACATCGGTTGTCTGGTCAACGGCGCAGGGCTGGCGATGGCCACCATGGACACGATCAAGCTCTACGGCGGCGCGCCGGCGAATTTTCTCGACGTCGGCGGCGGTGCGACCACCGAGAAGGTCACCGAGGCGTTCAAGATCATGCTCCGGAACCCGGACCTCAAGGCGATTCTGATCAACATCTTCGGCGGGATCATGAAGTGCGACACCATCGCGACCGGTGTGGTCGCCGCGGCGCGCGAGGTGAAGCTCAAGGTCCCGCTGGTCGTGCGCATGAAAGGCACCAACGAGGATCTCGGCAAGAAGATCCTGGCCGACTCCGGGCTGCCGATCATCAGCGCCAGCAACATGGCCGAAGCGGGCGAGAAGGTCGTCGCGGCAGCGAGGGGGATTTGATTCGTCGCCCCGGCCCCGGCCTGCCCCAGCGCAGGCCGGGGCCGGGGCGACACAACTGAACTTGGGCCCCGGCCTGCGCCGGGGCGACAATAGCAAGCCGATCATGAGCATCCTCGTCAACAAGAACACCAAAGTCATCACGCAGGGGATCACCGGCAAGACCGGGCAGTTCCACACGCGGATGTGCCGCGATTACGCGAACGGCAAGAACTGCTTCGTCGCCGGCGTCAATCCGAAGAAAGCCGGTGAGGACTTCGAAGGCATTCCGATCTATGCCACGGTTCGCGAAGCCAAGGACGCGACGGGCGCCACGGTTTCGGTGATCTACGTACCGCCGCCGTTCGCCGCCGCGGCGATCGACGAGGCGGTCGACGCCGGTCTCGACCTGGTGATCTGCATCACCGAGGGCATCCCGGTGCGCGACATGATCCGCACCAAGTACCGGATGCAGGGCAAGAAGACCCTCCTGCTCGGTCCCAACTGCCCGGGCACGATCACCCCCGACGAGGTCAAGATCGGCATCATGCCCGGCCACATTCATCGCAAGGGCCGGATCGGAGTGGTCTCGCGATCGGGGACGCTCACCTACGAGGCGGTGGCGCAGCTCACCGAGCTCGGACTGGGGCAATCGTCGGCGGTCGGCATCGGCGGCGACCCCGTCAACGGACTCAAGCACGCCGACGTGCTGAAGCTCTTCAACGACGATCCGGACACCGACGCCGTGGTAATGATAGGCGAGATCGGCGGGAGCGACGAGGAGACTGCAGCGCAATGGGTCAAGGCCAACATGAAGAAGCCGGTCGTCGGATTCATCGCCGGCGTCACCGCGCCGCCGGGCAAGCGCATGGGTCACGCCGGCGCGATCGTGTCGGGCGGGAAGGGAACTGCGCAGGAGAAGCTGGCGGTCATGGAAGCGTCCGGCATCAAGGTCACGCGCAATCCGGCCGAGATGGGGAAACTGCTCAAGTCGGTCCTGTGACTGCGTGATGCGACGGGACGCAATGCAGGTACGAATGTCAGGTCATCCCGGCGCAGGCCGGGATCCGATCTCTCGGACACAACTTGGGCCCCGGCCTTCGCCGGGGCGACGAAGGACTGAACTTGGGCCCCGGCCTGCGCCGGGGCGACAGCGTTGACGCATGACTGAGCTCGTGACGCCGCAATTTTGGATTGCGGTCGTCGAAATCATCCTCGTCAACATCCTGCTCTCGGGCGACAACGCCGTGGTGATCGCGTTGGCTTGCCGGAATCTGTCGCGGCGGCAGCGCCGCGTGGGAATCCTCTGGGGCGTGCTCGGCGCGATCGTGCTGCGCATCGGGCTCACGTTCTTCGCCATGAGCCTGCTCGGCTACCCGTGGCTGAGACTGGTCGGCGGCGCGCTCCTCGTCTGGATAGGTATCAAGCTGGTCGCCGAAGACGACAGCGGCGAGCACAAAGTCAAGGCGAGCGATCGGCTCCTGACGGCGGTGGGCACGATCATCGTCGCCGACCTGGTGATGAGCCTGGACAACGTCGTCGCTGTGGCGGCCGCGGCGAAGGGCAGCCTCGTGCTGCTCATCTTCGGGCTGGTCATCAGCATTCCGATCGTGATCGCCGGCAGCCAGCTCATCATGCGCTTGATGGAGCGCTTCCCGGTGATCATTCTGGCCGGTGGCGGATTGCTCGGCTACATCGCCGGCGAGATGGCAGTCGAGGACCCGGTCGTTCGGCCCTGGATCGCCGCCAACGCCGCCGGGCTCGGGTCGCTCGCGCCGCCGGTCCTCTTCGGCGTCGTCGTTCTCGCCGGCGTCTGGCTGATCCGACGCCGCAAACGCCTTCGCTCGCATTGAAAGCGGCGCGTCTTACCGCGTAATCGCCCGCTTCCGCGAGCATTGCGCGAGCGCGCTTTCTGGTCGACATGGTCCAACGCTGGCTATTTGTGAACTCGTTCGCAATTTGCGGCTTTGTTGACAACATTATATTTGACGCTGAATAAGCTACGACATTGAACTACATCATTAAAATGAATATAGTTAGCAACATATTTAGAAACATAAGTCTATGCGAACTCCTCATCCGTTCGCTCGCGAGCGACTCCTGCAGATGTTGCGCTCCACCCCTCGGCGCAGCACCAGTGAGCTTGCACGTCAGCTAGGAGTCAGCGCTCAGTCCGTGCGACGGCTCTTGGGGCAGTTGCCCGCGCGCACCGTGCTGCTTTCCGGTCGGACGCACCGCGTGCGCTACGCACTCCGTCGCGCACTGCGCGGCGTGCTGGAAGACGTGCCCTTGTATGCCATCGACGCCACCGGCCAAGCTCAGCTGCTGGCTTCGCTCGCCCTGGTCCAACCCGAAGGCACGCTCTTGCCTCTGGAGGGCACTGTGTGGCCGGTCCCGGATCAAGCGCGGGACGGCTGGTGGGACGGGCTGCCCTATCCAATATTCGGCGTCCGACCGCAAGGCTACCTTGGGCGCCAGTTCGCGCGCGCGGAACATCGCAGCCTCGGCGTTTCGGAAAACCCCGAGCAGTGGAGCGACGATGACATTGTCTGGGTATTGAGCCATCGTGGCGCTGACGTGACCGGCAACCTCTTACTGGGCAACGACGCTTACGAGCTATGGGTCCAGGACAAAATGCAGGACCCGGTTCCGCTCGACCCGAAGATGTCGTTGCGCGCCTATGGCCAGCGAGCCCAAGAGGCCGTTTCTTTCGGCGCGGGCGGCTCGAGCGCCGCCGGGGAATTCCCTAAGTTCGCCGCGTTGCGCGAGCTGCAAGGCGCCGCAACGCCCCACGTGCTGGTCAAGTTCTCCGGTGCCGCGACCTCAGCCGCGGAGCGACGATGGGGCGATCTGCTAGTGTGCGAGCACCGCGCACTCGTGTGCGCAACCAAACTCCCTGGCGTCAGGGCTCCGCGCTCGCGCATCTTGACGCACGGCGGGCGCGTGTTCCTTGAGGTCGAGCGCTTCGACCGCGTAGGTCCGCACGGCCGTTTGCCCGTGTGCGCGCTCGACGCTATTCAGCCTGCCTTTCTCGGTTCCAGTTCTACCAACTGGCTGGAGCTGGGCGCTGCGCTACACCGTATGGGGTTGCTTGACGCGGCCAGCGTTGCAACCGTGGAGCACCTCTGGTGGTTCGGTCGGCTGATTGCGAACACGGATATGCACGTCGGCAATTTAACCTTTCATGTAGAGCGCACGTTACGCCTGGCGCCGACCTACGACATGCTGCCCATGGCCTATGCACCGCTCGCTGGCGGCGAAGTGCCACGGCGTGACTTCACGCCCCCACTGCCGTTGCCGCCTCAGCGGAGAGCATGGCTGGCTGCGTGCGCAATCGCCATTGAGTTCTGGACGGAAGCGGCTTCCGACAGACGCATAAGCGAGCCCTTCCGAGGAATTTGTCGTGCTAATGCGGCGCGCCTGCACGATATCGCCGGCAAGGTCTGACAGTCCACCGCAGGGACGCTCGCTTAGCGCCCGGCCGCGGGGTAAACTGGCCACCAAAAAGCGGCCTGAATCAACACTATCCATGACGTTGCAACCGGATCTCAAACGGCGCCTGCCTGCGCGGGGATCGCATGGTCGACGACCCAGCTTCGGCCCAGGCCTGCGCCGGGGCGACGGCCATCCATGAGCGCTCGCGTATCGCTCGACGTGGCGAGCCTCTCGCACCCCGGTATGGTGCGCACACACAACGAGGACTCGGTGTTCGTCGACGGCGAGGCCGGGCTCGCGGTGATCGCCGACGGGATGGGCGGCTACAGCGCCGGCGAAGTCGCGAGCGGCATCGCCGTCAACGTGATCAGCACCGGCTTGCTGCCGGAGCTCAAGTCGGGCCGCGAGCTGTCCAAGGTCGACGTCGGCAGCGGGCTCACCCATGCGGCGCTCCTCCTCCAGCAGCAGATCGCGCTCGCCAACAAGGGCATCTACGAGGCCGCCCAAGCGCGCCCCGAATGCGCCGGCATGGGCACCACGCTGGTCGCAACCGTGTTCTTCCAGAACCGCGTGAGCATCGGCCACATCGGCGACTCGCGCTGCTACCGGCTGCGCGGCGACAAGTTCGAGCAACTCACCCACGATCATTCGCTGCTGCAGGAGCAGATCGACAGCGGCATGCTCACGCCCGAGCAGGCCAAGTATTCGCTCAACAAGAACCTGGTGACGCGCGCGCTCGGCATCGAGGCGGTGGTCCCCGCCGATATCGCGGAGTACCGCGTCGAAGCAGACGACATCTACGTTCTGTGCTCCGACGGCCTGACCGACATGGTCGAAGCCGACGTCGTGCGCGACATCGTGGTGGCCAAGCGCAGCGACCTTGCCGAAGCCGCCGCCGAGCTGATCGACGTCGCCAATCAGAACGGTGGGCGGGACAACATCTCGGTGGTGCTCCTTCGCGTTCCGGCCGAGTTCCTGCCCTCGGCAAGCTGGCTGGAGCGGTGGCTCGCCAGGAAGCCGGCGTGAGCGCCGAGCAATCCGATATCTGCAATCGTCGTCCTGACGGAGGCCGGGACCCAGGTTGGTTGGCTCGCGAAAGCCGTCGTCCCCGCGAAAGCGGGGACCCAGTGGCGTTGCCCGCAAGACCCTGGATTCCCTCCCCGCTTTCGCGGGGACTAAAGACCGCGGGAATGACGCTCTACTTTGGTGGCTCCGGCCCCGGCTTTAGGCATGCCGGGGCAGGCTTCGCCAACGACAGTCGTCCCGGCCCCGGCTTCAAGCATGCCGGGGCAGGCTCCGGCCGGGACTCAAGTTTGCTTCGGTCGGTAGCGGCAGAGCCCAGACCATGAGCAAGCTCGTCCTCGTCCTCCCGGATGGCACCACGCTCGACGTTCCGCTCAAGCGCGAGCGCACCACCATCGGCCGGCGCGCGGACAACGACATTTGCCTGCCGCACCTTGCGGTGAGCGGCGAGCACGCGGTCGTCGTCACCATACTTGCCGATTCGTTTCTCGAGGATCTCAACAGCACCAACGGCACGCTGGTCAACGAGAAGCCGATCGCCAAGCACTTCCTGCGCGACCGCGACGAAATCGAGATCGGCCGCCACAAGCTGGTCTACTGCGTCGACGACGACGCGAAGCTCGAGTCGCAGGTTCGCGAAGGGGCGGCAAGGATCGCCGAGCGGGACTTCGGCGGGCGCGTCGAGCCTGCGAAGCCGTTCGCGGGCAAACAGGGCAAGCCCGCACCGCCGCCCGCGGCGCAAGCGGCGGCGATCGAGCCCTTGATACCCGATCCGGTCCACGGCACTGCCGAGGAGGCGGTGCCTGCTCCCGCCGCGCCGCCGATTCCCCCTGCGCCCCCGCGGGGGCCGTCGGTGAAGCTGCTGAGCGGCCTCAAGGCGGGAGCCCATGTCGCGCTGACCAAGCCCGAGACCACGCTCGGGCGCCCCGGAATCCAGGTGGCCTCGATCGTCCGCAGCGGTGCGTCCTTCAAGCTCAAACCGATGGAAGGGATTTCCCCGCCGACCGTCAACGGCCAACCCGTCGGTCCAGACGGCGCGGAGCTAGCGTCGGGCGACGTCATCGAGATCGCCGGGACGCGGGTGGAGTTTGTCGATCCGCGACAACAGGCAGCCAAACAGGATGAGGCTGCGGGTTATCCTCTTGGCTCCGAAGCTCGATGCGGGCCTGCGCCTTAGCTGAGCCTTAGCCGCCTGCCTCGAGTGGGTTCGCGTCGACGAGAATCAACGGTGAAGCGAGCCCTCGATGTCGTCGATCAGTTCGGCGACGTTATCCAGAGAAAGCCCGGGCTTGAAATGCCCGAGATCGCGCGCCTTGACCTTGAAGGCTTCCTGCGGCGCGGTGACGCGTCGATTCACCAATCCCCGTCGCAGGGTTTCGTTGACGACCTCGCGGAACGGTCGCCCGGCACGGCGCGATTCCGCCTTGAGCTTGGCCGCCACGTCGTCGTCGAGAGTGAGGGTCGTCCTCATGCTTTGATGCTATCGAACAGGCATCATGATGTTAACACGCGCGCAACCTCACTCGAATCGGGGTGTTCTTTCAATATGAAGGTGGCAACCGGAAAAGTGGTTGGCGGAAAGGTCATTCTTGAGGGCGTCTCCCTCAAGGAGGGTACGTCGGTGACGGTTCTCGCCAAAGATGATGAAAGCGGCTTTGAGCTCACGCCTGAACACGAGGGGGAGTTACTCCTTTCCATTGCCGAGGCCGAGCGCGGAGAAACGGTACCCGCTGAAGAGGTACTCGCGAAGCTTGCTCGTCGTCACGGCTAGATAGGTCGTGAACGTACGCGTTACGAAACGCGCACAAGCCCAAATTGACCGGGCCGCTCAGTCGTGCGACGAGCATCGTGATCTTGCGCCCGAAGCTTTCGATGAGGATCTCGCGAAGGCCTTCCTGCTTCTGAGCGCTGAGCCTGGCGTTGGTGCGCGTGTGTCTCACGCCCGTACGGAAGGCGTCAGGCGCTTGCATCTGGCCAGGATTCGTTATCACCTCTACTATCGTGTCGGCGGTGGTGAGGTTGAAGTCCTCGCCATTTGGCATACGAGTCGCGGTAGCGGGCCGCGTCTGTAGCTGCCCGGCATGACGCCGCTCTCTCGCTCAAGTGGACCGCTCACCGACGGCGCTTGCTCGCCGTCCGCTCGCGGCCGGTTAGCTTGGTTCGATGGGGCCGGCCCGTCTGGGTGCCGCTCAGCGGCAGCAGTTTTTTGGCAGCATGTGACGCGGAGCGTCACCTAGAATCGTCGCGATGTAGCCTCCAAGACGCGAATGCCGGTCGCTATCTTCGGCAGGGCGTGAGCACAGCGGCACGTACGATGAGAAGCATGGGCGGCTAAGCGCTCTTGAAGCCCTCGAGCCTGTTTCCAAGCATTGGCATGCGCCTTGCTGACCTGAAGTGAGCATCCCTGGGTGCGGAGGGTTAGGGAGTACGTACTCACTTCATGGAGAACACGATGAAACGGTTGCAGCAGGGCTTTACGTTGATCGAACTGATGATCGTGGTGGCGATCGTCGGTATCTTGGCGGCGATCGCTATTCCCGCGTACAACGACTACGTTGCCCGGTCGAAGACGAGCGAGGCGCTGGCGGCGATGGGCGCGTGCAAGACCTCGGTCAGCGAATACACGCAGGTCAACAACGCGTTTCCGAGCGCCACGGCTCAGGCCGGTTGCGATAGCACGGCAACCAAGTACATGTCGGCGCTCACGGTCTCCGGTGCCGGCCTCATCACGGCGACCTTCAACAACATCGTCACTGGCGACCCCGACGGATGCACGATCACCCTGACGCCCAATACCATCCCGATCGCCACGTGGCTCTGCTCGACGACCGCGTCCAAGAAGTACGTGCCGGCGCAGTGCCGCGGTTAGGCTAAGGCGATTCACTCGAGCGGGGCGACATGTTCGCCCCGTTTTTTTTGTGCGCCCGGCAGGGCGCACGTACTTGGAGGTGGAAGTCCTCTACACACCCGGCAAGGGGAAGTGTTAGCCGAACGGCAAGGGTGTCGCGGGCGACCGCGAATCCGGAGGAAGCTGAAGGCAAAGCGCTGGCCTGACG
>DASVPH010000190.1:0-4347 GCA_036382945.1 Casimicrobiaceae bacterium | reverse complement strand
ACGTTGAAATCGCCGCGGTATTTCCCGACCAATCTGCGAAAGGTGTGCCACGGCGCGTACTCCATGATCTGCGCGAACACCAACTTGCCAGCGTACATCGCTACCTCCCCGAAAAATCCGGGAAGGCTGCACGGAACTGCGTACCAAGTTCAAGTCGTTAACACCTTGACCAGCCCCGAATCCCGCGCCAGCTCTAGCTTTCGGGCTGATACCCGTCAAATCTGTCGGACACTACTGGTGCATTTCGTGGAGTAATATGTCGGCGTCGACGAGGTCCAATGCGCGCCCGCCGAGTTGCTCGGTCGAAACGCTGGAAGCCCAAAGCCGGGCATGGGGCTTGTGCGGAACGTTTATTGCTTTACTATCGGCGAGGCGCTCTCAAGGCTCAATGAAGCTTGTAGACGGTTCGAGAGCGTCAAGCGTTACGGCAAGAGGCTCGCGTAGCGCAGGTCGCGGTCTTTGTGGGTAAGATTTTCAAGCAGTTGGAGGGCTCATGAACCCGACTGACCGAACTCCACCGGGCGGCACTCCCCCCGCCGCGCCGGTTTCCGCTCTCGGGAAAACGCAGAACCCGAGCGACGTTCCTGCGTCTAACCTGCCCCGGCAGAGCATGATGGAGGGTGCGATGCCCAGTCACAGCGATTCGAACTCCACGGAGCGGCAGAAGCGGTTTCTCACCAGTCTCGCCGACTTCGCCAAGCAACACCGTGCCAGCCACTGGTCGGGAACGCTCTCGACCTTCCTCGATACCATCCTGCGCGCCAATCCTATGGGAGTGGTCCGCACCAGCCACCAGTACATCTGGGACATGGTGCGCTGGCAGGGCGTGCAGGGCGAGGACGGCAAGTTCCGCTGCAAGCTCTTCGAGGACGAGCTGTTCGGCATCGACGACGCCATCGCGCGCGTGGTCGACTACTTCAAGGCGGCCGCCGCCGGCTCCGAGGTCGGCCGCCGGCTGCTGCTGCTGCTCGGTCCGCCTTCCGGCGGCAAGTCCACGCTGGTGATCCTGCTCAAGCGCGGGCTCGAGGAATACAGCTACACCGACGAAGGCGCGCTGTACGCGGTGCGCGGCTGCCCGGTGCACGAGTCGCCGCTGCACCTGATCCCGCACACGCTGCGCCCGTCGTTCCGGCAGACCTACGGCGTCGAGATCTCCGGCGAGATGTGTCCCTCGTGCAGCATGCGCGTGAAGAAGGAGCTCGCCGGCGACTTCATGCAGATGCCGGTCGAGCGGGTGTTCATCGCCGAAGCCGATCGCGTCGGCATCGGCACCTACGCGCCGCACGACCCGACCACCGCCGATCTCGCCGACCTGGTCGGCTCGGTCGACCTGGCCAAGGTCGCCGAGTATGGCGACGAGGGCGACCCGCGCGCCTGGTCGTGGTCCGGCGCCGTGTACGCGGCCAGCCGCGGCCTGCTGGAGATGATCGAAATCCTGAAGGTCAAGCGCGAGTTCCTGTATCTGCTGCTCACGCTGACCCAGGAGAAGAACGTCAAGGTGTCGCGCTTTCCGCTGATCTACGTCGACGAGACGATCACGGCGCACACCAACCTGGCCGAGTTCCGCAAGTTCCTGCAGGAGCGCGAGAACGAGGCGCTGCTCGACCGGATGGTCATCATCCAGGTGCCGTACACGCTCAACTATCGCGAAGAGGCGCGCATCTACCAGAAGCTCATCTCTTCGGCCGAGCCGGCGTTCCGCGAAGTGCACCTCGATCCGCACGCGCTGCATACCGCGGCGGTGTTCGCGATCCTGACCCGGCTGCACCAGGGCGACGACAAGGACTCCGAGCTCTCCAAGCGGGTGCGCATCCACGCGGGCGAGGGCGTCGAAGGGGTCAGCAACGCCGACGCCGAGCGCATGCGCGAGAGATTCCCCGAGGAGGGACTCTCCGGCGTCTCGCCGCGCGTTGTCATCAATGCCTTGTCGGGCGCCATCATCAAGTCGAACGTCAAGAGCCTGACGACCATGGAGGTCCTGCTCGCGCTCAAGGACGGCATCGAGAACGATGCGCGCATCGATCCGAAGGAGAAGCGCAAGTGGATCGACTTCCTGGTGGTCGTGCGCAAGGACTTCTACAACCGCTGGGTCAAGGAGGACGTGCACAAGGCGCTGTTCGTGTCCTTCGAGCAGGAAGCGCAGGATCTGCTCGACAAGTACCTGGACGAGGTCGAGGCCACGCTCGACAGCCGCAAGGTGAAGGACCCGATCACCAACGAGGAGCGCGACCCCGACGAGCGGCTGCTGCGCGCCGTCGAGGAGAAGATCCACATCTCGGACTCCGGGAAGCAGTCGTTCCGCCAGGAAGTGGTGCGCAAGGCGATGGGCGCGTACAAGCGCGGGGAAAAGTTCACGCTCGACAGCCACGTGCCGCTGCACGACGCGATCGAGCAGTACCTGTTCGAGCAGCGGCGCGACGTGCTGCGCATGGTGAGCTCGACCACCCGCCCCGAGGAGGAGGTCAAGCAGAAGATCTCGGTGGTCGAGAAGCGTCTGGTAGACGAATACGGCTACGACAGTCACAGTGCGCGCGAGGCGCTCAACTACGTCACGACGCTGCTCGCGCAGGAGTGAGCCGCGCCGCCAATGGCGGCCGCAATGGCTGAAGGTGAAGCCCGTGGTTAGGAGCCTGTCGGGCTTGCTCTCACGTATGCGTTGCTGGCCAAACCGCGAGGAATGCAAGGCGCTCGGCGCAGCGAATAGCTCGGCCTATTCGCAAGCCGAGCAACGCCGCAGGCGCGCCGTTTGGCCGCAACCCGCAGGGACGGGGGCGCTCTGGGCGCATTCCGTTGTTGCCGGCCGCTTGCAGTGGAGTGGCACTGCGGCGCGGCCGGCGCCTAGGACTGCATCCCAAAGCGCCCCCGTCGCATACGCGACAGTAAGCCCGACAGGCTCCTAGGATCGAGCGGACGCCGCTAACGGACTTGTAGATCACCGCGCCGTGCGCCGTCCGGTCCCAGGAAGCGGACGTAGACGCCGGTGATGTCAGCGAGGTCGAGGCTCCAGTCAGGGCGCGCGATTGTGCCTTCGGGGCGACCGTCGCGCCACCGCCAAGCGACGCGGTGGCCGGCTGGGTAGCAGCCCAGGTCGAGCAGCCGATAGGCATAGCTGCAGTCCGCGAGGCGGGCGCAGACGAGTTCGGTTACGCCGTCTGCCAGGCCGCCAGCGACAAGGATCATGGCGACGCCTCCTCGGCCTTGCCCACAGCGGCCGCCTCGTCCGTGAGGAGGCCCACGAGCGCATCCAGGATGCGTTCGCGCGCCGAGGCCCGGAAGCGATCGAGCTGAACGAGCGGCTCGACAAGCACGACCGCCCGGCCGCGGCGGACTGGCGCGACGGCGACCTCGACCAACGCGAGGCCGGCCGCCTCGGCGAGGCGGATGAGGCTGGGCGCAAGGGCGCTGGCCTCGGGCGGCGGAGCGCCGTCCCAGACGATCGGTCTCCGACAACGCAGGCGGACTGCGCCGGGCCGTGCGGTTCGGTGAGACAGACGGGAGCAAGCTCCGGCAATGTGGACAGGCCCGACCAGTCGGAGTCCGTGACGAGCCAGGCCCAATCGCCCGTGAGCGGCGTGAAGACCGCACCTCCGGCCCCATCGGCCTTAGGCCGGCGGCCGAAGTACCGCGCTCTCGCGGGGTCAATAGTCAAGAGGGTCTCGGGCGTCGGTAACCCGGCGCGGCGCAGCAGCGGGCGCCACGCGAGCAACGGCATGCGCGGGCGATACCAGAGCGGGGCGCAAGCGCGGTTGATCACGGGACAAAGCAGGCCAGCGAGCCAGGCAAGCAACGCCGCCTGGGTCTTGGCCTGCATGTAGGCGTGATCGGCGGGATCCCATCCGGCCGGGTCGAGCCAGCCCGCGTCGCGCACGAGCACGCTCGAAATCGTCTCCGGGCTCAGGCCGTCGAGGGCGAGGCGGCTGTCGAGCCCTGCGTCGTCCAGGCGCCAAGCCAAGCGCGCCGGAGGCGCCAGCAGATCGGGGAGGAGGCGCACGGGAAGACCGCGCTCCTGGAGCTTGGCGAGTACGCCGGCGCAGCACGAGTCCTCGGGGTGACCCAAGACGAGATGCACGGCAACGGGCCTCCTTGCATCACGGGGTACATTTAAGAAGCGTCGCGATGATCTGGACGCCCTGTACCGGCCACCAAGTTCGATGGGCTGTATTCGCCCGAACCCGGAATAATTTGGCGAGAAGCAGCCTTACATTTTTTGGCTCTTCAGGAAGTCGTGTGGGTCGTTTGAGGGGGTGAATCGGCTCGAAAGTGGCGTGGCTGTTGGCTTTCGGGCATGTTCAGGGGCTGCGGAAACTGCGAACATGTTTGCATGGCTACCTCGACGAAGCGAAGGCG
>DASVPH010000189.1:0-19021 GCA_036382945.1 Casimicrobiaceae bacterium | reverse complement strand
CCATACATGGTCGCCCCCGTTTTGCCAAGCATCTCATTCCAGATCGCGAGAAGGTAGTGATTGCAGCCATACATCCGGCCTTCATTGAGGCCACAAAGGCCTCGGGCCCTGATGGAATACGCTGACCGGGGGCTCATCAATTTGGCGCACTCGAAGTGCTTTGGATCCCGCAGCCTTACCCGGTCACGGTCTGACCTGTCTTGCCATCGCTTCATGGAATGCCTGAGCAATCAGTGAGCTCGCTTCGTACAGATACCGTAGTTGCTACACGCCGTGATCGCCGCGCGCGCCCTTCATGCCTTCAAGGGTGCGTGCCGTGGCTGATAGTCGCGCCCATGCGCCAGCAGCGCCCAAGCGATGCGCGCGTTCTTGTTGGCCAGTGCTACCGCCACGACATTCTTGGGCCGTCGCCCCAACAGCTGCTTAAGCCACGGGTCGGCGCGCTCGGGGTGGCGCTCGGCTTGCTGCACCACCGAGCGGGCACCGTGGATGAACAAGGTGCGCAGATAGCTGTCGCCGCGCTTGCTGATGCCGAGCAGGGTGGTCTTGCCGCCGCTGGAGGCCTGCTTGGGCACCATGCCCAGCCAAGCCGCCAGTTGCCGGCCACTGCTGAAGCTCTTCGCCTCACCTACCGTGGCCACCAAGGCGCTGGCGCCGAGCGCGCCGATGCCCGAGATCGCCGCCACTCGCTGGCTCGCCTCACTGTCCTGATGCCAGCGTTGAATCTCGCGCTCGAGCTCCGCCACCTGCCGCTGCAGGTGCTCGAGGTTCTCGCCCAAGCGCGCGAGCAACTGGCGAAAGCTCCCCGGCAGCTCGTTCTCGCCGTCTTCCAGAATTTCGGGCAGACGCTTGGCAATGTGCGCCATACCCTGCGGGATAATGATCCCGAATTCGCCCAACAGCCCCCGAATCTGGTTCGCCTGGGCGGTGCGCGCCTTCACCAAGCTTTGGCGGGCACGATGCAGCGCCAGGATCGCCTGTTGTTCGGCCGTCTTGATCGCCACAAAGCGCATGTTCGGCCGTCCCACCGCTTCGCAGATCGCCTCGGCGTCGGCCACATCGTGCTTGTTGGTCTTCACGTACGGCTTGACGTATTGCGGCGCCATCAGCTTCACCGTATGCCCGAGCGCGCTCAGCTTGCGCGCCCAGTAGTGCGCGCTCGCGCAAGCCTCCATGCCAATCAGGCACGGCGGCAGATTGGCGAAGAAGGGCAACACCTGCGCGCGCTTGAGCTGCTTCTTCAGCGCTGCCCGGCCACACTCGTTCACCCCGTGCACTTGAAACACGTTCTTTGCCAGATCGATGCCAGTCGTCGTAATCTTCATAGCGGTCGCCTCCTCTCGTGTCAGTAGGCATTTCCCAATTCCCACTGTGGCACTCTGATGCCGTATCGGGAAGGGGGCGACCATTCCATTAATCCGGCCGCGTACGAATCGGGTCCCGGCTCGGTTACCCCAATCAGCCGGGGCGACAACCCAATCACCAAATCCGATCGCGGGGTTCCGTAAATGCGATTGGACTCTCGGCGCCTGTGCCCATAGATTGGATGTCGGAGGCAACTTCGAACGCGTGGCTACCCGCCGTGGCGTTCAAAGGACTACGACATGAAAGCCACAAACTTTCTCTTGGATTCGCCGAGGCTGACCGGCCTCGTCGGCGGCTTGGCGCCGCGGAATCCGGCTCCGCGTGATAGCGCGCAGCGCGACGAGGGTTCGCGCTGCAAGGCGCCCACCCGCTCCCCGAGCCTGCTCGAGCGTCTCGATCGCTGGTTCTGGCGGCAGCAGGTCAGGGACCGCGAGGCGTACCTCGCCGGCGCGCAAGACATCTTCGAGCTCGAAGAGCGCATGCGCCGACTCGAGCGCGGCCTCGGCAGCCGCTACTACTGAGCCGAGTCGAGGATACGAGGATGAACGGAGAAAACAATCACATCTTTCGCGCCTCGGCGCTCGACGGCTACGTGCCTGCCCCGCGGCCGCGGCGCTTTACCTGGGCTCTGCTCTGGGCACAACTGTGGCTGCTGGCCGCTTTCGTCGGGATGTCGCTCATCGCCATCGCCGCCAAGCTCGTCCTGGGCGACGCCCAGGCGCGACCGGCCGCGGCGCTGGCGCTCGCGACGATCGGAGCGCTGGCCACGGGAGCTTCGTGGTGGAACGTTGCGCGCCGGCTCGGCCACGCTGAGCTCGGGTCCGGTGAGACGCAATTTTCGCCAACGACTTCAACCGAATCGAGGCAACTCCCGCTGGTGTTGCATCGGTAGCGCGCTGGATTTTTGGCTTCGACGTCGCCCCGGCAGGGAGCTCAGATCAGCCCTTCGAGGAGCTGCACGTCGACCAACGCTCCCGCGGCGACGTTGCCGGTGTCGGTCGGTAGCACGATGAAGCAGTTCGCCTGCGACATCGAGGAGAGAATGCCCGAGCCCTGATCGCCGGTGCTGCGTACGGTGAAGCCGCCGCTGCCGTCGGGCGAGAGGATGCCGCGCTGGAACTCGGTGCGTCCCGGCACCTTGCGGATCGGCGCGGAGAGCGGAACCTTGAACGTGGGCAGCGGCTCGATGTCTTGCTGTCCCTGCAGGATGAGCAGCGCGTCGCGCACGAATTCGTAGAAGGTGACCATCACCGAGACGGGATTCCCCGGCAGCCCGAAGAAGTGCGCGGCGCCGATCCTGCCGTACGCGAGCGGGCGCCCGGGGCGCATCGCAATCTTCCAGAACAGCACTTCGCCCAGCTTGTCGAGCAGTTGCTTGACGTAGTCGGCCTCGCCGACCGACACGCCGCCCGAGCTGATCACGACGTCGGCTGCGGCCGCCGCGGCAGAGAACGCGCGCTCGAGCGCGTCCGGCACGTCCTCGACCACGCCCATGTCGACCGTGTCGCAGTTAAGCCGCGTGAGCATCCCGTGCAGCGTGTAGCGGTTGCTGTCGTAGATCTCGCCCGGGCCCAGTGGCGTGCCGATCGATCTCAGCTCGTCGCCGGTCGAGAAGAACGCCACGCGAAGCTTGCGGTAGACGCTCACCTCGCCGATCCCCAGCGAGGCGATCATGCCGAGCTCCGCCGGGCGCACCCGCTGCCCGGCGCGGAACACGACTTGGCCCGCCTTGAGATCCTCGCCGGCGAAACGGCGGTTGGTCCCCGCCTTGGGCACCGCGCCGGGCGCGATGCGCACGCCGCTCGCGTCCTCGCGCGCGCGCTCCTGCATCACCACCGTGTCGGCGCCCTGCGGCATCACCGCACCGGTGAAGATGCGCACGCATTCGCCCGCGCCGATCGCGCCCGTCCACGGTTTGCCCGCGAAGGACTCGCCCACGCGCTTGAGGATCGTCTCGACGTCCGGCTTGAGATCGGCGAAGCGCACCGCGTAGCCGTCCATCGCCGAGTTGTCGTGGCCGGGCACGGCGATGGGCGAGATCAGCTCGAAGGCAAGCACGCGCCCGAGCGCGCTCCGGACGTGGACGCGCTCGACGGCGCTGACCGGAGTGAGGAAGCTCGCGATCAGCGCCCGCGCCTTCGCGACCGGCATCGAATTCGGATCGTAATCGTCCGCGCAGGAGGCTTCGCGCAGGGTCTTGGGGTTCGTCATCGGATCAATTGAGCGGTGGCGGCCTGCTCGAGCTCGGCCGTGGTATTGATGTTGCGGAAGGCGTCCGCCTCGTCGTCGAACGCGACCTCGGTCGCCTTGAGCGAAGCGTACCAGGCGTCGATCTTGCGCCCGCCGCCGTCGAGGAATCGTGCCAGATGCGGCAGGAGCGAGCGGCGGACCAGCGCGAACACGGGGTGCGGCTGGTCCATCGTGCGCGCGACCGCGAGGTCGGCGTGCTCGACGTCGAGGCCTTTCGCCAAGCGCGCGACCAGGTCCAGCGGCAGGAACGGCGAGTCGCAGGGAACGGTCGCAACGAGCGGATGCTCGGCGTGCATGAGCCCGGCGTGCAGGCCGGCCAGCGGTCCGGCGAATCCCTCGATGTGATCGCGGATGACCGGATGCCCGAGAGCTTCGTACTCGGCGATGTTGCGGTTGGCGTTGATCAGGATCTCGTCGACCTGCGGCGCGAAGCGCTCGACGACATGGCGGATCATCGGCTGTCCCTGGAGCAAGATGAGCCCCTTGTCGATGCTGCCCATGCGCGTGCCCTGGCCGCCGGCGAGCACCAGCCCGGTGACGCCGCGGCCCCTTGTCGCCGGTGCGCTCTCGTGCGGCCACGGCAGCCACGGCACGTGCTCCTCGTAGAACGAGTGGCCCTCGGGCTCGCGGTCGACCGGCGTGGTGAACGCGGCGAGCGCGATGTGGATCTCGCCCGGCCAGCGCTGCGATTCGAAGAAGAGCTTGGTGCCGCAGACGCTGCAGAAGGTGCGCCGCGTGCCGGGCGAGGACTCGTAGCTCGTAAGCTCCTCGGCGCCGGAGAGGATCGCCACCTGCTCGGCCTTGAAGCCGATCCAGGTGACGAAGCCGGCCGCGTGCGACCGGCGGCAGCTCTGGCAGTGGCAATGCACGCAGAACAGCGACGGAAAGCGCGCGACGAAGCGCACCCGGCCGCAGTGGCACTGGCCGCGGGCTTCGTGCGCGGCGGCGTCGGCGCTCATTGGACCCCCACGCTTGCGGCCTCATTAGCCCATTCGGCCGTTGCGCTGCCCCCAAAAGCGGGGGCGCAATTCACGCCTTGGGGCGGCCGTGCGGCGCTCATCGCCTCAGGCATCCCGGCGAAACCGCTCGGCACCGGTGAACAGCAGATAATGCTTGCCGGTGGCGCGGCCGATCATGGTCATGCCGACCTTCTGCGCGATCTCGTGGCCCATCTGGGTGAGCCCCGAGCGCGAGACGAGGAACGGAATCTCCATCTGCGCGGCCTTGATCACCATCTCCGAGGTGAGCCGTCCGGTGGTGTAGAAGATCTTGTCGCCGCCCTCGACGCGATCGAGCCACATCATGCCGGCGATGGCGTCGACCGCATTGTGGCGGCCGACGTCCTCGACGAAGTAGAGGATCTCGCTCTGTCCGTCGCGCGCATTGGTCGCGAGCGCACAACCGTGCACGGCGCCCGCCTGCTTGTAGATCGTGTCGTGCCCGCGCACGCGCTCGAGGAGCGCGTAGAGCGTGTCCTGGGAGAGAGTCGCGCCGGCGGGAAGGCGCACGGTCTCGATCTCGTCCATGAGCTTGCCGAACACGGTCCCCTGTCCGCAGCCGGTCGTCTTGGTGCGCTTGGCCGTCTTCGCTTCGAGGTCCTTCAGGCCATGGCGTGTGGTCACCGCGACCGCGTTGACGTCCCAGTCGACCTGCACCGACACGACCTCCTCGATGCGCTCGATCAGACGCTGATTGCGCAAGTAGCCGATCGCGAGCGCTTCCGGCGCGGCGCCGAGCGTCATGATCGTCAGCAGCTCGTGCTTGTCGACGTAGAGGGTCAGCGGATGCTCGCCGGCGATCGCCGTCTCGCGTGGCTGCCCGCTCTCGTCGACGGCACGAACGGCGAAGGTCGCCGGCCGCGCCGCGTCGGTGAGAACGGGCCGGTACGGGGTGTTGGGGGCGTTCATGGCGAGGCCTCCGCGCGCTCCCGACCCTATCCCCCGATGTAGCTCATCTCGATCTTCGGCAGCCCCGCGGTGTGCTCGGAGCGAATCTCCGAATAGCGGTCGGCGCGCCGCTGCCAGATCGCGGCGATGGCATCCGAGATGCGCGCGTCGCCGCTGCCGTCGCGCAGCAGCGCGCGCAGATCGAAGCCGTGCGTGGCGAATAGGCACGTGTAGAGCTTGCCCTCGGTGGAGAGCCGCGCGCGCGTGCAGTCGCGGCAGAAGGCCTGGGTCACCGAGGAGATGACGCCGATCTCCCCCGACCCGTCGGCGTAGCGCCAGCGCTCGGCGACCTCGCCGGGGTAGTTGGGGTCGACGGGCTCCAGCGGCAGCTCGGCGCGGATGATGCGCAGCACTTCTGCGGAGGGCACGACATCGTCCATCCGCCAGCCGTTGGTGTGTCCGACGTCCATGTATTCGATGAAGCGCAGGATGTGGCCGCTGCCCTTGAAGCGCCGCGCGAGCGGCAGGATCTCTCCCTCGTTCATGCCGCGCTTGACGACCACGTTGATCTTGATCGGCGCGAGGCCGGCGTTGGCCGCAGCGTCGATCCCTTCGAGCACCTTCGCCACCGGGAAGTCCACGTCGTTCATGGTCCGGAAGATGCGGTCGTCGAGCGCGTCGAGGCTGATCGTCACCCGATCGAGCCCGGCGGCCTTGAGCTCGCGCGCCTTCTGCGCCAGGAGCGCCCCGTTGGTGGTGAGCGTCAGATCGATGTCGCCCACGCTCGCGAGCATCCCGATCAGGCGCTCGACGCGCTTGCGTAGCAGCGGCTCGCCGCCGGTAAGCCGGATCTTTTCGACGCCGTGCCCCTTGAAGATGCGTGCGAGCCGGGTGATCTCCTCGAAGGTCAGCAAGTCCGAGTGCGGCAGGAAGGGATAGTCGCGGCCGAAGACGTCCTTCGGCATGCAGTACACGCAGCGGAAATTGCAGCGGTCGGTGACCGAGATGCGCAGGTCGCGCAACGTGCGCCCCCGAGCGTCCGCAAGCAATCCCGCGGGGACGACCCGTGGGGCGTCGCCCACGCGCGCGTAAGCCGCGCGTGCGTCGACGAGAGGAATGACCCGGGCCATGGCGAGCTTAGGCGAATGCGTAGCCGATCAGGCGGCGGAAGCGAGCTTGAATCCGATCGATAAGTCCCGCGCCAATGACGATGTTAGCAGACTTGCGCGGGTGTATGATCGGATGACGAACCGCCGCGTTCTCGTCTCGAAGCGTCGCAAATCCATGCCGCCCTTGCGGTTTCCGGTCGCCGTGATCATGCAGCGCACCCCGCTCGCGAATCGCTGGGCGGACGAGCGCTGGGAGGCGGTCGGCGTGGAGCTCGAGCGCGAAGCTCACGCGGGCGCGGCGCCGGGTGCCGCGGCGAGCGGCGGTGCGACGGCGATGCGCTGGCGCTGCCCCGGCCACGAGATCGAGCTGCATCCGGTCGAAGCCGAGGGCTACTACCTCAACCTCTCCTCGCGCGAGCCGAAAGTGTTCGTGCTGTGGCGCGTGGCCGAGCCCGGTGACGATGCCGAGCCGCGGGCGCGGCCGCTGATCGTCACGGTGAGCTATAACGAGGCGGGGCGCTTTCTCGATGCCGGCGAGCAGGTCGACGCGGTACCGATGCCCGCCGCGCTGCTGGCGGCGATGGAGTCGTTCCTCGCCAAGCATTACCAGCCGGAGCCGCGCAAGAAGGTGAAGCGCAACGAATTCTACGAGGGCGAGGACCGGCGCCGCGGCGAACCCGGTGGAGGTCGCCGACAGTGACGGGCAAACGCCAGCCGGGTCCGGGGTTCTCGCTCTCGCGCTGGTCGCGACGCAAGCTCGAGGCGGCGCGCGAGGCCGCGGCGACGGCATCCGCGCCCGCGGTGCCGAACGCACCGCTGCCCGCCGCGGCGAGCGTGCCGGCGGCGGCACCGGTCGAGCTGCCGCCGGTCGCATCGCTCACTTTCGACTCGGACTTCAGCGCGTTCCTGCGCCCCGGAGTCGACGACACGCTCAAGCGCGCGGCGCTGAAGCAGCTCTTTCGCGATCCGCGCTTCAACGTGATGGACGGGCTCGATACCTACATCGACGACTACACCAAGGCAGATCCCGTTCCGTCCGACGTGCTCGCCGATCTGATGCAGCGCTTCGGCGCTGAAGCCGAGCCCGCGCCTGCGGTCGCGGCGGGCGGCGGGGAACCCGCGGGCCTGCCCTCTCAGCCTTCGCTCTCCCCCGCGAGCGGGGGAGAGCGTGCGCAAGAGCGGCGAGGTAGCGACGCCGAGGAAGGCTTGCCATCTGCGCCTGAGGCGCTCGTCGCGGTGCCCCGTGATCCTTCGCTCTCTACCCTAAGCGCGGAAGAGGGAGGGCGCCCGGAGCGAAGCGCGGCTGAAGGGGCAATCGCTTCGCCTTCGCGCGACGAGAGTCGATGACGCTGCACGACAAGACGCTGCACCTGTGCACCTGCAACGGCACCATGCCGCTCGACGCGCAGGCCCTGGCGCGCGCGCTCGAAATGACGGGCCCGCTGCCGCTGCGCACGCAACTGTGCCAGAAGGAGCTTGCCGCGCTGACCGGCGAGGACAAGGGCGACGCGCTCGTCGCCTGCACCCAGGAGCACACACTCTTCCGCGAAGCGGCCGCGGATGCGGGCAGGACGCATGCGTTATCGTTCGTGAATATCCGCGAGGTCGCGCTCTGGTCCAGCGAAGCGCGCGCGGCCACGCCGAAGATCGCGGCGTTGCTCGCCGCGGCCGCGCTGCCCGAGCCCGACCCGGTTCCGCGCGTGACCTTCCAGTCGGAGGGCCAGCTTCTCATCGTGGGCCCGGCCGATGCGGCGCTGTCCTGGGCGGAGGCGCTCCACGCGCAACTCGGCGTCAGCGTGCTCGCCACCGGCCGCGCCATCGGCCGCGAGCTGCCGCTGGAACGAAACTATCCCGTCTACTCGGGAAAGCTCGAGCGGCTCTCCGGCTGGCTCGGCGCGTTCGAGGCGCAGTGGGTGCAGGAAAACCCGATCGACCTCGAAACGTGCACGCGCTGCACCGCGTGCATCAGGGCCTGTCCCGAGCACGCCATCGACTGGAGCTTCCAGATCGATCTCGACCGCTGTCGCGACCACCGACAGTGCGTCGCGGCGTGCGGGGCGATCGGCGCGATCGATTTCGACCGTCGCGACCGCGCGCGCAGCGACCGCTTCGACCTCGTCCTCGATCTGGAACGTACGCCGTACTTCCGCATGCACCAGCCCCCGCAGGGGTATTGGCGTCCCGGCGAGGATGTCGCCGCGCAGGCGCTCGCGGTCACCGAGATCGCGGCCGCGGTGGGCAGCTTCGAGAAGCCGAAGTTCTTCAGCTACAAGGCATCGATCTGCGCCCACTCGCGCTCCGGGCAACCGGGGTGCGATCTGTGCATCGACGTCTGCTCGACCGCCGCGATTCGCGGCGACGGCGATCATATCTTCGTCGAGCCGCACTTGTGCATGGGCTGCGGCGCGTGCGCGACCGTGTGTCCCTCCGGCGCGCTGACCTACGCTTATCCGTCGGTCGCCGATCTCGGCGCACGGGTGCGCACACTGCTTGCCGTCTATCGCGCGGCCGGCGGGCGCGACGCCTGCCTGCTGTTGCACGACGGGGCGGGGCGCGAGCTCATCCTCGAGCTCGGCCGCCGCGGCCGGGGCCTGCCGGCGCGCGTGATTCCGGTCGAGCTGCATCACATGGCCTCGGCAGGCATCGACGTGTGGCTGGGCGCGCTCGCCTACGGCGCGAGCGAAATCGCGGTGCTCGCGACCGGCGCCGAAGCGCCGCAATACGCGGAGGCCATCGCCAAGCAGATGGGCTTCGCCGAGGCGATCGTGCAGGCGTTGGGCTACCAGGGCGCGCACCTGCATCTCGTTCGCGCTGCGGATCGCGCGGCGCTCGAGGCTGCGCTCTGGGCGTTGACTCCCGCGCTCGCGGTGCGCGTGCCGGCGCCCTTTCACTGGCTCGCCGACAAGCGCGCCACGCTCGCGCTGGCGATCGAGCACCTGCTCGCCCACGCGCCCACGCCGCAGCCCGTCGTCGCGCTCGACCGCGGGGCGCCGTTCGGGACGATCGTCGTCGATCGCGACGCCTGCACCCTGTGTCTCGCCTGCGTGGGCGCGTGTCCCGAGGGCGCGATCCTGGATCACCCGCAGGCGGAAAGACCCGAATTGCGCTTCATCGAGACCCAGTGCGTGCAATGCGCTCTGTGCGCCGCGACCTGCCCGGAAGACGCGATCATCCTCGAGCCGCGGCTCCTGCTCACGGCCGAAGCGCGGCAGCCGCGCCTGCTCAACGAGGCGGCCATGTTCAACTGCATCCGCTGCGGCAAGCCGCTGGGGACGCAGAAGATGATCGCGAACATGCTCGGAAGGCTTGCCGGCCATCCGATGTTTGCCGCCCCAGGCGCGCTCGACCGGCTCAAGATGTGCGCCGAGTGTCGCGTGATCGACATGATGCAGAAGGAAATGCCGGCCACGCAGGGCGCGGCGAGCGCGCGCGAGCGATGAGCGGACAACATACAAGCGCCCCCGCGGTCGCGCTCCGCGGTCCCCTCGCGGCCGAGGATCAGGCGCGCGCCAACTTCTATGCGCTGCTGGGACGGCTCTACGGCAGCGCACCCGACGCCGCGCTGCTCCAGGCGATCGCAGCGGCCGAGGAGCTCCCGGTTGCCGCGCGCGAAGGCCCTGGGCGCGAACTCGCTGAAGTATGGCGCGCCTTGATCGCCGCCAGCGCCGCGATGGACGCCGAGGCCGCCTCGCAGGAGTACGTCGACCTCTTCGTCGGCGTGGGCAAGAGCGAGGTCAGCCTGCACGCGTCGGCCTATCTCGCCCCCGCGGGCGGCAGCGTTCTCGCCGAGATCCGTTCCGAGCTCGCCCGGCTGGGCTTAAGGAGGCAAGCGGGAGCGAGCATCTACGAGGATCACTTGGCCGCGATCTGCGAGACCATGCGCGTGCTCATCGCCGGCGCGCCCGGGGTCGAAGCGCCCCCGCTCGCCGAGCAGCGCAAGTTCTTCGCGACGTACGTTTCTCCGTGGGTTCCGACGTGCTGCATTGCAATAACCGCAGCGGCTATTGCCAACTACTATCGGCGGGTAGCAGAATTCACGACATTATTCGTGGCGATCGAACGTGACTCGTTCGCCATTGAATGACGGATCGCCATCCGATAGCGTCCGATAACGTCACGGCTGCAGGTCAGCGCAGTTGTCTTTGTGGAGGTGGGTATGCGCTCGTTCCGGCGTGATGCTCCTGCCCAGGCATCATCCCCATCCAACGTTTCGCGTGCTCGTACCGATGCTCGCCGTCGCGGCTTCCTGCTCGCGTTGGGTGTAGGCAGCGCGGGCGCGGCCGCGCTCGCGGCGCGCTCGTTGACCGGCGGCGCTGCGCAAACCGGAAACGCCACCGATGCGAACGATAGCCGAGGCTACCGGATCACCGATCACGTGAAGCGCTATTACCAAACGACAAAGACGTAGAAACCGTTTGGTAAGCGTCATGAGCAGCCCCGATTGCCTCAGTTGCAAAATGCGGGCCCGCAGCGAGCCGCGAGACAGTACACGGAAGTACGGCGAGCGAGGACAACGAAAGCGAAGCTTCAGTGAAGGCTAACGTGAGCGTTGGGCGCGCAGTAGCTTAGCAAACGGTCTCTTAGGAGGAGGAACGGGTCATGCTGCTAACTAGAGTAGATACAGGCGCGGTTGAGAGCGCCACGGCAGCGCATCCACGTTTCCGCCGCCACGCGGGGCTCAAGCCTCCGACGATGGATCGGCGGACGTTTTTGAAGCGTTCGGGCCTCGTCGCCGGGGCCGGAGCGTTCGCCAGCCAGCTTCCCTACGGCGTGATCGGCAAGGCCGACGCCGCGGGTGAGGCGGCCGGCAAGACCGAGGTCCACCGGACCGTGTGCACGCACTGCTCGGTCGGCTGCTCGATCGACGCGGTCGTCCAGAACGGCGTGTGGATCCGGCAGGAGCCGGTGTTCGACTCGCCGCTCAACCTGGGCGCGCACTGCGCCAAGGGCGCCTCGGTGCGCGAGCACGGCATGCACGAGAACTCGCATCGGCTCAAGTCGCCGATGAAGCTCGCCAACGGCAAGTGGCAGAAGATATCGTGGGACGACGCGATCAAGGAGGTCGGCGATCGCCTGCTCGCGATCCGCAACGACAAGGAGAAGGGCGGTCCGGACGCTGTGTTCTGGATCGGCAGCTCCAAGCACAACAACGAGCAGTCGTATCTCCTGCGCAAGTTCGTCTCCTTCTGGGGCACCAACAACTGCGATCACCAGGCGCGCATCTGCCATTCGACCACCGTTGCCGGCGTAGCCAACACCTGGGGCTACGGCGCGATGACCAACTCGTACAACGACATGCAGAACACCAAGTGCGCGCTCTACATCGGCAGCAATGCGGCCGAGGCGCATCCGGTGTCGTTGCTGCACATGCTGCACGCCAAGGAGACCGGCGCGCGGATGATCGTCGTCGACCCGCGCTTCACCCGCACCGCGGCGCGAGCCGACGAGTACGTGCGCATCCGCTCCGGGACCGACATCCCGTTCCTGTTCGGGATGCTCCACCACATCTTCAAGAACGGCTGGGAGGACAAGCAGTACATCAACGCCCGCGTCTACGGCATGGACAAGGTCAAGGACGAAGTGATGACCAAGTGGACGCCGGACAAGGTCGAAGAGGTCTGCGGCGTGCCCGAGGCGCGCGTGGCCCAGATCGCCGAGATGATGGCGAAGAACCGCCCGTCGACCATCGTCTGGTGCATGGGCCAGACGCAGCACACGATCGGCAACGCGATCGTGCGCGCCTCCTGCATCCTGCAGCTCGCGCTGGGCAACGTCGGCGTGTCCGGCGGTGGCACGAACATCTTCCGCGGCCACGACAACGTGCAGGGCGCGACCGACGTCGGTCCGAATCCCGATTCGCTCCCCGGCTACTACGGCATCATCCCCGGCGCATGGAAGCATTACGCCGCCGTGTGGGGCGTCGATTACGACTGGATCAAGAGCCGCTTCGCCTCGCAGGCGATGATGGAAAAGCCCGGCATCACCGTCTCGCGCTGGATCGACGGGGTGCTCGAGAAGAACGAGAACATCGACCAGGATCCGAACCTGCGCGCGGTGGTGTACTGGGGCCACGCACCGAACAGCCAGACGCGCGGCAAGGAGATGATCGAGGCGATGAAGAAGCTCGACACCCTCGTGGTCATCGATCCGTATCCGTCGGCGACGGCGGCGATGGCGGCGATGGTGCGCAAGGACGGCGTCTACCTCCTGCCGGCCTGCACCCAGTTCGAGACCTCGGGCTCGGTCACGGCGTCGAACCGCTCGCTGCAATGGCGCGAGCGGGTGATCTCGCCGATGTTCGAATCGCAGACCGACCAGGCGCTCATGTACCAGTTCGCCAAGAAGTTCGGCTTCGACAAGGAGCTCGTCAAGAACTACGAGATCTGGAAGCCGGACGGCGAGGCCAAGTTCGACGAGCCCACACCCGAGTCGATCCTGAAGGAGATCAACCGCGCCGTGTGGACGATCGGCTACACCGGGCAATCGCCGGAGCGGCTGAAGCTGCACATGAAGAACCAGGCCACCTTCGACGTGAAGACGCTGCGCGCCAGGGGCGGGCCGGTCGACGGCGACTACTACGGCCTGCCATGGCCGAGCTACGGCACGCCGGAGCTGAAGCACCCCGGCACGCCCAACCTTTACGACACGTCCAAGCACGTCATGGACGGCGGCGGCTGCTTCCGCGCCAACTTCGGCGTCGAACGCGACGGCGTCAACCTGCTGGCCGAGGACGGCTCGTACCCGAAGGGCAGCGACCTCACCACCGGCTACCCCGAGTTCGACCACGTGCTCATGAAGAAGCTCGGGTGGTGGGACGAGCTGACCGAGCAGGAGAAAAAGGCGGCCGAAGGCAAGAACTGGAAGACCGATCTGTCCGGCGGCATCATCCGCGTGGTGATGAAGAACCACGGCGCGTACCCCTTCGGTAACGCCAAGGCGCGCGCGATCGTGTGGAACTTTCCCGACGGCATCCCGCAGCACCGCGAGCCGCTGTATTCGCCGCGGCCGGATCTGGTCGCCAAGTACCCGACGCACGACGACAAGAAGGCGTTCTGGCGGCTGCCCACGCTCTACAAGTCGCTGCAGCAGAAGAACGTGGAAGACAAGGTCGCGGAAAAATTCCCGCTGATCCTCACCAGCGGCCGGCTGGTGGAGTACGAGGGCGGCGGCGAGGAGACGCGCTCCAACCCGTGGCTCGCCGAGCTGCAGCAGGAGAACTTCGTCGAGATCAACCCGAAGGACGCCAACGACCGCGGCGTGAAGGACGGCGAATACGTGTGGGTGAAGACGCCGACCGGCGCGCAGCTCAAGGTCAAGGCGCAGGTCACCGACCGCGTCGGTGCCGGCACGACCTTCATCCCGTTCCACTTCTCCGGCTGGTGGATGGGCAAGGACATGCTCGAGTACTACCCCGAAGACGCGCACCCGATCGTCCGCGGCGAGGCGGTGAACACCGCGACCACCTACGGCTACGACTCGGTGACGATGATGCAGGAGACCAAGACCACGCTCTGCCAGGTCGAGAAGTTCACGGCGTGACGAGGAGGAGGCGCATACCATGGCCCGAATGAAATTCCTGGCTGACGCCGAGCGCTGCATCGAGTGCAACGGCTGCGTCACCGCGTGCAAGCAGGAACACCAGATCCCGTGGGGCGTGAACCGCCGCCGGGTGGTGACGATCAACGACGGGGTTCCCGGCGAGCGCTCGGTCTCGGTGGCGTGCATGCACTGCTCGGACGCGCCGTGCATCGCCGTGTGCCCGGTCGATACCATCTACCACACCGAGGAAGGCGTGGTGCTGCACGACAAAGACATCTGCATCGGCTGCGGGTACTGCTTCTACGCCTGCCCGTTCGGCGCGCCGCAGTTCCCCCAGACGGGAGCCTTCGGCGTGCGCGGCAAGATGGACAAGTGCACGTTCTGCGCCGGGGGGCCGGAGAAGGACGGCTCGCCCGAGGAGTTCGCTAAGTACGGCCGCAACCGCCTGGCGGAAGGAAAACTCCCGATCTGCGCCGAGATATGCTCGACCAAGGCGCTGATTGCCGGCGACGGCGATGTCATCTCCGAGATCTACAAGAATCGCGTCGTCATGCGTGCCGCGCGTGGGACGCGAAGCGGTCCGCCATGGGGCTGGGATACGGCCTACGGCCAGGGAGGCAAATCATGAGTCGGCTCGGAGCGGTTGCGCTCGTCGCCCTGCTTGCGCTCGGCCTCGCCGCCTGCAGCGAGCGGCCGCAGATTTCACAGTACAAGCAGGGCACCTATCAGGGCAAGGCGGACACGCCGCCTTACCAGAACCCGCCGTTCAACGGCGACAAGGCGGCGTGGGAGCGGGCGATGGCCACCCGCGCCCAAACGCAGAACGAGTACAAGCGCATCAACTACTAGGAGCGGCGATGGCTGACTCACCGACCGCGCGGGCGGCCGCGCGCGCCGTGGCGGCATTGTGGATCTTCGCGGCGGGTGCCGCCTACGCGCAGATTCCGCCGGCGGCGCCCACGCCCGAGAACGCCTCGCCCGCGGCGCAGGCACAACGCCAGTCGACGCAGCCGCTCAACAACGCGCCGGTGTGGCGCGAGGTGCGCTCGGGTGCGCCGCAGGTGACCACGGTCGTCGGGCGCGAGACCAACGTGCTCATCCAGCCTGAGGGCGAGACGTGGCGCGCGCTGCGCGTGCCGATCGTGTTCTGGGGCGGCATGCTGGTCGGAGTCGGCGTTCTTGGGCTGGCGCTGTTCTACCTCGTGCGCGGGCCGCTCGACCTCGACCCGGCCGAGAAGCGCGGCGGGCGGCTGATCGAGCGCTTCTCGCCCATGGACCGCTATGCGCACTGGCTGCTCGCGATCACCTGGGTCACGCTCGCGATCACCGGGCTCATTATGTCGCTCGGGAAATCGCTGCTGTTGCCGCTGATCGGCTATACGCTGTTCTCGTGGCTCGCGGGGGTGTCGAAGAACCTGCACAACTTCGTCGGGCCGATCCTGATCGTCGCGGTGCCGCTGCTGTTCACCCGCTTCATCCGCGATAACGGCGTCGGCAGCGACGATGTGAAGTGGTTCGCGAAGATCGGCGGGTTCTTCAAGGGCCACGAATACCCCTCGGGCCGGTTCAACGCCGGCGAAAAGATCCAGTTCTGGCTGGTGCTGGTGATCCTGTCGACGATCCTCGTCGCGAGCGGCCTGGTGCTCGTGTTCCCGAATTTCGACCAGGTGCGATCGACGATGCAGGCCGCGAACGTCGTGCATATGAGCGTAGCCTACATCGCGATCGCGGTGTCGCTGGTGCACATCTATCTTGGCACCATCGGCATGGTCGACGCCTACCGGGCGATGCGCTACGGCTACGTCGACGAGAGCTGGGCGAAGCATCACCATGTGCGCTGGTACGAGGAGGTCGCCGCGGGGCGCTCGCGCCAGCAATTTGCCGATGCGGCTGCGGTGCCGCCGGCGGCTTCGGCGGCGCGCACGCGCCCGGCCTGAGCCAAACGGGGGAGGGTTGCGAATGACGACGTTGCGCGCATTGATCGCCGCCGGGCTGGTCATTGTCACGTTCGGGTGGGCGCTCGCGAAGCTGCCGCCGCCCCCGCCGATGGACGAGAAGGCAAAAGCCGTTGCCGCAGAGAAGAAGGCGAAGGACGCGGCGGCGGCCGAAGCCGCCAAGGCGGCGCAGGCGCGCGCCGAGGATCGGGTCGTCGCGCGCTACATCGCCGAGCAGAAGGCGAAAGGCAAGACCGTCACGCCACAGATGGCTCCGACCTCGCAACCCGCCGCCGCGCCGGCAAAGGCGGGCGCCAAAAAGTGACGCATCCGTCCGAGAGCGCGACGCCGCAGGCGTCAGCGCGATCGGACACGGATGCGTCATCCCCACGGACGCGGGGATCCAGTGACTTGGTGTATGACGGCGCTGGGTTCCCGCTTGTGCGGGAACGACGGCACTCGTGTCAAAGCTGACCCTCAATCGGCAGCAGCGATAAGGCATCGACCTTGAAGCGACGCCACGGATCCACGCCAGGCTCATCGTCGTAAACGACGGAACCGCCATTCTGTTCGGTGCGCCACTGGACCCGCTCTTTCTTTACCGCATTCGGCGGGCCGAGGCTCAGCACGTAGCTGTTCGCCGGTCGCGCGACGGCTTCGAATCGCTCTGCGATCTCGTTCGCCAACTCTGGGCTGTCGATCAGAACACCCAGCTCGGTATTGAGGTGGCGTGAGCGCTCATCGAAATTCATCGAGCCCACGAAGACTTGGCGGCGATCGAACACGAATATCTTGGCGTGAATCGCAAACGGGCTCGAGCTGCTCGACTTCAACGACCCTCCACCTGGCACGTTCGGCTCGCCTAGCTGCGGACGCACCTCGTATATCTCGATCCCGGCTTCGAGCATCGGCACGCGATAGCGCCCGTAGGCGGTAAAGGTGATCGGCGCATCCGTCGACTGCAGCGAGTTGGTCAGCACGCGCACGCGAACGTCGCGCGCGCGCAAGCCAGTGAGCAGGCGCATGCCCTCTTCGCCAGGCACGAGGTAGGGCGAGGCGAGCAGAAGCTCCGAGCGTGTCGCTTCTGCGGCGCGCTCGAGGCGATCGCGCAGCAATTTTCCGTCCTTTTCGCCCGACTCGACCTTGGCCTTGTCGGGACTATCGTAGATCGCCTCGGCGCGCGCCCAGACCAGCGGTCTTTTGCCGGAGAAGATATTTGCGACCGGTCCGCCCTCGCTGACGGGACGCGTGTAGGTGCTGCCTTCCATCTTTGCGCGGTGGCTGCGCAAAGATTCTCGATATGCGTCGAGCCTCTCCTTCGTGGGCTTGAACACCACCAGATTTTGCAGCGGGATTGCGAGCGGGCTGTTCCAGAAAGCGTCGAAGCTGCGGGACAGTTGCCTGACCATTCCTCCCGCGATGAGCAGATCGTAGTCGCCGAATTCCATCGCCTGGCTGGCGGCGAAATACGCATCGCCGATGTTGCGGCCGCCGGTGAGCGCGAGCTCGTTGTCGACGATGAACAGCTTATTGTGCATGCGATAGGTGAGCCGCCTCTCGTTCAGCGCGAATTCGGCTACGCGCATGAATTCGAGCGGCCCGCGGTAGCTGAATGGATTGAAGACGCGCAGCTCGATATTAGGATGCGCGGTGAGCGCGCCAATTTCGGCGTCGCGCCCGACGGCTCTGCTGTCGTCGAGCAGGATGCGCACCCGCACGCCGCGGTCCGCTGCATCAAGGAGGCTCTCGATGAAGAGGCGGCCGGTGTTGTCGCTCTCGATGGCGAAATACTGGACGTCGAGCGTTCTTTCGGCGAGCGCCGCCATTTCCGTGCGCGCGCGGAAGCAGGCGACGCCGTTTGAAATCAGACGGAAACCGGACGTGCCTGGGTGTTCGCGGGCACGCGGCTCGATACGTTTCCCGAGCGTGGTCTGTTCGGGATTGGCCAAGGCGACGGACTCGGGGCGCGCGGTATAGGCGCCGAGAGGTAGCGTCGCGTCACTAGGCAGGATCGAGCAGGCAGTCAGTGCGCCGATGACCGCCAGCCAAGCGCAGACCGCTCTCCACGCCAGCACCTGCGACCCGATGCGTCGCCGTAGGAGGATGTGGAGCTGCGTCACGGTTTTTTCCGACGATCGGAGGTCGCGTGAAACGAACGCCGTGACGCCTCGAGCGCTGGCGCCAACTAACCTCTCCGGGCTCGGTTCATCACCTCGTGCAACGCCTGCGGCCGCTCGGCGCTCGCGCGCCGACCTCGGGGCGGCGGACGCAAGAGCGCGCAGCACTCGGCGTCCTCCGGGGGCTCGATGCGGGCCGCGCGCAATTCCGTGCCGCTGCCGCGCGGTGTGGAATCGTCAGGAGCCGTTCTACGCCGCTTCATTGAGTGCCTCCGCGTGCCGGCCCAGCGATAAACCATGAGAGGCATGAGTGATTCCTTCCGTCGCGAATGTAACTTTTGCCGCGAAACTGCCGCTCGCGGCGCGATTTGCGGGTTGGGCTCGATGGCTGCATGAAGCATGCCGATCGCTCGGCTAGAACCCGACACGCGTCGTCGCGAACGCGCGACTCGAGCTCAATGTGGACCACAGCGTGGACGAAGCAAAGACCCTTGCGCCGCGGAGGGAATTGGGCAGGTTCTTGCCTTTTTGCGGCAAGCGGCGGGCCGTTGCCCACCCTCTGGCCGGACCGCAGCGTGATCTGCCGGCCGTGGCTCCGGACGCCTCTATGAGAGAGAGGCGAGATGAAGTTGTTCGCCAAGTCCCAGGCTGCTTTGCAGCTCTGGCATAGCCGTTGCTCGCCTGTCGGGCAGTGCGGCGCTTGGACGATGTTCTGCACGGCAAATCATCATGTTACCTACATGATCTGCCGCGCGGCACGAAGTCCCGCGCCAAACGAAGCTGGGGTTCTGCTAGGCATAACTAATATAGAGAGGGATGTG
>DASVPH010000188.1:0-3097 GCA_036382945.1 Casimicrobiaceae bacterium | reverse complement strand
CGTCGAGCCGAGGCGGCGCCGCGCGGCAGATCCGGGACGCGGTGCGCGCGCTCAGCTCGTTTCTCGTCGTGCGCGTGGTCACCGACACCAAGTTGCTGCCGCGGCCGTTCAGCATCGCGTTCCGCGCCGAGGATATCCCGGTGCCGACGCCGATCTTCGTCGTTCTTCGCGAGTGGAGCGACTCGGTTCGCAAGCGAATCGGCCGGCGCTGAACCGCGGCGTGGGCCGTCCTTGGCGATCGCCCTGACCCCGCGTCGCCCCCGGTTCCTCCGAAGGCAAAGTTGTAGAGCGGAAATGCCCGTCAGCGAGCGAGCGCAAGCGTCGCTAGCGCATGCCGATCTTCGCGTCGGCGATGACGTTCGCGGCCTCGCGCGGTGGTGAGCGCCAGTATTGCTGCGGCGCGCGGACCTGCGCACCCAGGACCGCTGCGGCGTGCCACGGCCAGCGCGGATTCCACAGCATCGCCCGCGCCATCGCCACCAGATCGGCGTCACCGGACGCGACGATCGCCTCGGCCTGCTTCGGCTCGGTGATGAGTCCGACGGCGATGGTCGGCAGCGACGCCGCCCGGCGGATTTCCCGCGCCAGCGGCACTTGGTAGCCGGGGCCGAGCGGGATCTTCTGCGCCGGAGAAATGCCGCCGCTCGACACGTCGATCCAGTCGCAGCCGGCGCTCTTGAGCCGGCGGACGAGCGCGATCGAGTCTTCGATCGTCCAGCCGCCGTCGACCCAGTCGGTGGCCGAGATGCGCACACCCATCGGCTTGTCTTCGGGCCAGACCTCACGCACCGCGGCGAACACTTCCAGGGGAAAGCGGATCCGACGCTCGAACGACCCGCCGTAGGCATCGTCGCGGAGATTCGCGAGCGGCGACAGGAACTCGTGGAGCAGGTAGCCGTGGGCGCAGTGCAGCTCGATCGCGTCGAGGCCGAGGCGCGACGCACGCCGCGCGGCCTCGGTGAACTCGCGCTCGATTTGCGCGATGCCTGCAACATCGAGCGCGGCCGGCGGAGCCTCGTGCGCGAGCTGGGGAACCGCGGAGGGCGCCACCGGCCTCCATCCGCCCTCGGCAACGGAAATGAGCTGTCCGCCCTCCCACGGCACCTTGGACGATCCCTTGCGGCCGGCGTGCGCCAACTGGATCGCGACCGGTATCGGCGGCGCGTTGGCACGCACGAGCCCCAGCCGCTCGCCGATCTCTCTCTCGCACGCGTCGTCATAGAGACCGAGGCAACCGTGCGTGATGCGGCCCACTGCCGACACCGCGGTGGCCTCGATGGTGAACATGCCCGCGCTCGACTGCAGGAGCTGGCCCCAATGCACGACCTGCCAGTCGGTGGCGCAGCCGTCCACCGCGGAGTACTGGCACATCGGCGAGACCACGATGCGGTTGGCGAGCGTGAGCTCTCTGAGCTTGAACGACGAGAAGAGGTGAGCTTTGGACATCGTGCCTATCACGTGCACTCCAGCAAGAGCGCTATCTCGATAGCCTAACATCGCCCGGCGCGGATAACACGCCACCCGCCTCCGGAATCTCAGGGGCATTCAACTGCTATGCTGTTGGCGATGCAGATCGACGTTCCCGATCCGGCCTACACCGACTCCGAGCGCGCCCGCGCCAACTTTCGTCTGGCGGCAAAGCTCGCGGCGGGCTTCGTCGCCCTGATCTGGCTCGTTCAGTTGTTGAACTGGGCGCTCGACCTCGGGGTCGAGGACTTCGGCGTGCGTCCGCGCCAGTGGGCGGGGCTGCCCGGCATTGTTCTCGCGCCCCTGGTGCACGCAGGCTTCGCGCACCTTCTCGCCAACACGCTACCGTTATTGATCGTGGGCACCGCGATGCTCTACCTGTACCCGAGCGCGGCGCGCAAGGTGCTGCCGGCCGTGTACCTGGGACCGGGCGTGGCGGTGTGGTTGTTCGCCCGAGGCGGCGTGCACGTCGGCGCGAGCGGGCTCATCTACGGGCTGGTGAGCTACGTCTTCGTGGCCGGTCTGATCCGCCGCGACCGGCGCGCGATCGCGGCGTCGCTGCTCGTCGCCTTCCTGTACGGCGCGTCGGTCTGGGGCGTGCTTCCGATCGAGCGTGGCGTGTCGTGGGAAACGCACCTGGCGGCGGCGCTCATCGGCCTCGCGCTCGCGATCGCGTTGCGGGGCCTGGATAAGCCGCCGCGGCGTCGCTATAGCTGGGAAGAGGAAGAGGACAGCCGCGCACCTCTGCCGTAGGACTGTTGCTTTCGAGCGAGCCCTCTCGCTGCTCAGCGCCTACGCGCGACGAGATCGATGAGCGCCGACATGCCGCTGTGCGCCTGCCCTTCGCGAATCACGGCATCGTAGCCTTCGAGAAGCAGGATCTCCCAGCCCGAGAAGGTGCGTTCCAGCCACGCTCGCGTGTACATGTGCTCGCGGCGCGGCGGGCCGCCCGTGCCGTAATCCACCTGCTCCGGCCGGTAGCCTTCGAGCAGGAACACACCGCCGGGGGCGACCGCCGATTGCATTCCGGCGAATACGCCGTCGCGCAACTCGGGCGGTACGAATTGGATGAACACGGCCACCAGCGCGTCGTAGCGCTTGGCCGTCCACGGCCAGGTGTAGGCGTCGCCCAGCTCGTGGTCGACCGTCACGTTGCGTTGCTGCGCCAGCCGCCTCGCCTTGGCCACTGCATTGGGCGCGAAGTCGAAGGCGCTCACGCGGTGGCCTTGCTCGGCAAGCCAGACGCTGTTGCGACCCTCGCCGTCGGCCACGCAGAGCACGGAGCTGGCGGGACGCAGACGGTGCGCCTGCGAGCGCAAGAAGGCGTTGGGCTCCTCGCCGAACAGGAAATCCTCACGCGCGAAGCGCGCGTTCCAGATCTCGAGCGGGTTGTCGAAACCGGCCATGACCAAGGGTCGCAGTTTCCCTCGGACTGTGCAAGCGCGCACGCGGTATCGATCCGAACCGTCGCGCCTTCTTCACCCTTGCATTTCCGGGTCTTCAGGAAATCGAGTGGGTGATTTTCGGGGAATTTAGAGTTCAGGGAGCGTGCACGTGAGAACCTTGAGGCGCAGATATTCCTCGTCGCGCAGACCGTACGCGCGGCGCTGGATGACGCGAATCTTGTTGT
>DASVPH010000187.1:0-21471 GCA_036382945.1 Casimicrobiaceae bacterium | reverse complement strand
GTAGTTCCTCGCCTCCCCACCGTACTTCTTCGCCAATATGTGCGTCATCGCCGCCGTCAGCGTCGTCTTGCCGTGGTCGATGTGCCCAATCGTGCCAACGTTCACGTGTGGCTTCGTGCGCTCAAATTTGCCCTTGGCCATTTTCTGTCTCCGGCTTTTCCTACGCTTTGTCCGACTGTCTGTTCTCTGGTGCCCATGGCGCGGATTGAACGCGCGACCTCTCCCTTACCAAGGGAGTGCTCTACCACTGAGCTACATGGGCTCGCTTTCCGAATTCGGTTCTATCGCCTTGTCCCTAGCAACGCTCTGGAGCGGGTGAAGGGAATCGAACCCTCGTCGTAAGCTTGGAAGGCTTCTGCTCTACCATTGAGCTACACCCGCGTCGGGTAACAGGTAACGGGTCACAGAGGTCGGGTAGCGGAAGCCGGCTGCGACACAGGTGCGACGATGACGATGGAAATCTGTCTGTTCCCTGTCTCCTGACCCCTGAACGGTGGAGGGGGAAGGATTCGAACCTTCGAAGGCAGAGCCGGCAGATTTACAGTCTGCTCCCTTTGACCGCTCGGGAACCCCTCCGACGAAACCATGCAGTCTAGCAATTTTCGTACCGCAGTGTCAAACCGAAGAGGCATAAGAGGAGAGGAAACCCCTCATCCAAGCGCCGAGGAGGTCCTGATTCGTTAAACTGCCTATTTTCCGACTTTTCCCGGCCGCGGGTCCAACCCCGTCGGCGTCAAGCTCATGGCCGCGCTCACGGCCGATTACATCATCGTCGGCGCCGGCTCCGCCGGCTGCGTCCTCGCCAACCGCCTGTCCGCCGACGCCGCGCACTCGGTCCTGTTGCTCGAGGCGGGTCCACGCGACACGTATCCATGGATACACATACCGATCGGCTACGCCAAGACGATGTTCAATCCGCGGGTCAACTGGTGCTTCTACACCGAGCCTGAGCCTGGCATGAACGGCCGCAAGATTTACTGGCCGCGCGGCAAAACCCTCGGCGGATCGAGCTCGATCAACGGGCTCATCTCGGTTCGAGGGCAACGCGAGGACTACGATCGCTGGGCGGCGCTCGGCAACGACGGCTGGAGCTACGCGGAGGTTTTGCCGTACTTCAAGCGACTCGAGCACGCCGTCGGCGGCAACCCCGCCTTCCACGGCTTTGGCGGCCCGCTTTGGCGCTCGCCCATCCGCAGGAGGCACGAGCTCATCGAAGCGGTCATCGCCGCGGGGATCGAGATCGGGATTCCTCGAAACGACGACTTCGACGGAGCAACGCAGGAAGGGGTCGGTTACTACCACCTGGCGACCCGAAACGGCTGGCGGTGCAGCACGGCGGATGCCTATCTCAAGCCGGCCCGCAATCGCCGCAACCTGCGCGTCGAGACCGGAGTTCGCGTGACCGGGGTCTCGTTCGAGGCTCGCCGCGCGATCGGCGTCACCTATCGCGCCCACGGCGGCGACGCGGTGGCGGAGGCGCGACGCGAGGTGATCCTGTGCGCCGGCGCGCTGCAGACGCCGCAGCTGCTCCAGCTCTCGGGCGTCGGGCCCCGGGCGCTGCTCGAATCCTTCGCCATCCCCGTCGTGCACGAGCTGCCCGGCGTGGGCGAGAACCTTCAGGACCATCTCCAGGCGCGGGTCATCTTCGAATGCACCCGGCCCATCACCACCAACGACGACCTCAAGAGCGGGTGGCGCATGTTCAAAATGGGGCTGGACTACGCGTTGACGCGCGGCGGCCCCATGGCGATCGGCATCAATCAAGGCGGGATCTTCGCCCGTGCCGATCCTGCGGCGGCCACCCCCGACGTTCAATTCCACGTCGCCACGCTCTCCTCCGACATGGCCGGCTCGCCGACGCATACCTTCTCGGGGTTCACGTTCTCGGTGTGCCAGCTGCGACCGGAATCTCGAGGCAGCGTAAGGATCAGATCGAGAGACCCGCTCGAAGCGCCCGCGATGCAGCCCAACTACCTCTCGACCCCGCGCGATCGGGGCACGCTCATCGCGGGGATCCGGCTCGCCCGGCGTCTGGCGGCAACGCACGCGCTCGCGCCGTTCGTCAAGCGCGAATATCGGCCCGGGCCCACGGCAACCACCGACGAGGACCTGCTCGAGTTTGCCCGGAACACGGCCGGAACCATCTTTCATCCGGGCGGGACGTGCAAAATGGGCGATCGCGCGCGCGATTCCCTGGCCGTGGTCGACGCGCGGCTGCGCGTGCACGGGCTCGAGCGCCTGCGTGTGGTCGATTGCAGCATCATGCCCACCCTCACCTCCGGCAACACCAACGTGCCGGTGGTCATGAGCGCCGAGAAGGCGTCCGACATGATCCTCGCCGATTGGCGGTGAGCTCACAGGAAGACACGGGGACACAGATGGAATCAGTATCGGTTCTTCTCTGCGTCTACCGTGTCTCTTTGTAGTGACTTGCCTAAAATGATTGGAGCGACACCATGCCCTGCTGCCACGCCGATTTCGCGCTGACCGAGAACAGCGACGCTGCCTTTAGCGTCGGCATGCCGACGTTCACCTTCGGCGCGGGCTGTCTCGCCGAGGCGGGAGAGCACGCGCGCGAGCTCTCGCTCAAGCGCGCGGCGCTCTTCACCGACGAGAGCCTGCGCGACTCGCCGCACGTCGCGACCGTCCTCCGCTCGCTCCAGGCCGCGGCGGTCGAAACGGTGATTTACGACGAGGTCGTCATCGAGCCGACCACGGCGTCGTTCCAGGCTGCCGCGCGCTTCGCTGCCGAAGGCCGCTTCGACGGCTACGTTTCGGTCGGCGGCGGCTCGGTGATGGACACCTGCAAAGCCGCGAACCTGTACGCGACGCATCCGGCCGATTTCATGACCTACGTGAACGCACCGATCGGCGGCGGACAGAAGGTCCCGGGCGCGCTGAAACCGCACATCGCCTGCCCCACGACCTCGGGCACCGGGTCGGAAACCACCGGAATCGCGATCTTCAACCTAACGGACATCAATGCCAAGACCGGCATCATCTCGCGACGATTGATCCCGACCATCGCGTTGATCGATCCGACGGTGACCGCGACGCTGCCGCGCAACGTCGTGGCGGCGAGCGGCTTCGACTGCATGAGCCACGCGCTGGAATCGCTCACCGCGCGGCCGTGGCCGCGCCGGCTCAATCCCGCGCGCGGCGTGAGCCGACCGGTGTCGCAGGGCGCGAACCCGTTCTCCGACGGCCTGGCCATCGAAGCGCTGAAAGGCGTCGGGAAACACCTCGTGCGTGCAATCGATGACGCGAACGACACCGAGGCGCGGACCGAGATGATGTACGCCGCGATGCTCGCCGGAATCGCATTCAACGCCGCCGGCTGCCACTTGCCTCATGGGCTTTCCTACGCGGTGTCGGGACTGGTCAAGAACTTTCACTTGCCGGGCTACCCGCCGGGCAAGACGCTCGTCCCGCACGGCATGGCCGTCGTGCTCAACAATCCTTCGGTGTGGCGTTACACCGCGCCGTGCTCGCCGGAGCGCCACGTGCAGGCGGCGGCCTGCCTCGGCGCGGATACGCGCGGGGTCAGGCCCGGCGATGCGCACGAGGCCGGTGCGGCGCTCGCCGGGCGCGTGATCGAGCTCATGCGCGCGGCGGGCATTCCCAACGGCCTGTCGGACCTGGGATTCGCGGCCGGCGACGTCGACGCGCTCGCCGCTGGCGCCGAGCCGCAATGGCGCGTGATCCGCAACGCGCCCAAGGACGTCTCGCGCGACGACTTGAAGCGCCTGTTCAACGCGGCGATGAGGTACTGGTAGGCGTCTCGCGCAAGAATAGCGCCCGGCCGAAGCGAATCAACGGCGGAAAGGCGATCAGTCCCCACGTGATCGACCTCACCGCCGATTCGGGCGTCACTGCAGCTCCAAGGTATGGGTCAGGTCGCCCAGCGGCGGGTCGCCGTTGGCGACGAGGGCTTGGTCGCGCGGCGTAAGACCCGGCGTCGGTCCGGATCGGATGACGGCCGACGATTTGCCGAAATGTGATCGCCGCGAGTGAAGCGCCGCTGCAGCGTTCGCCCGGACTGAAACTCGCGTGCCAGGAAGGCGCTCGCGACGTCCATTCGAACCTTTGCGCCGCACGTGAATACGTCTACCGCTGCGTAGCGATTCTCCGGCCAGATGTGGATGGCAAGATGCGATTCCGCAATGACCACGACTCCAGAGATGCCCCACGGAGAGAACTTGTGGAACACGGTCTCGACGATGGTCGCGCCCGCCGCGCGCGCCGCATTGATGAGGGTCCTTTTGACCCATGCCAGATCGTCGAGGTGAGTCGTCTCGCAGTCGTAGAGGTCGAGCACGACTTGCGAGCCGAACACGGCACGTCGGCGCGACTGCGTCGCGGGCATCGCGGTGGCACCATTTCGCGTCATGACGGCCTCCCAGGCAGCTTGCAATACGTTGGCGTCACCGTCTCTTGCCTTTCGCTCGATGTTTCCTCTTTTTCTTCCTGTTCTTCTTCCGCTTTTTCTTGCCCGGCGGTCGCCCTGTCTTCACGCTTTCCACCGCTGCCGCCACCTGGGTCAGACTGGCGTCTGGCAAGCGCTCCAGCGTCGCAAGCCCCGCCCGCAGCAATTCGCTCTTCTTGATGGCGATTCCCAGGCCCAGGCACCGCTTCTTGAGCACTCCCAGCAGCTCGTAGTCGGCCAGGGGCATCGTGAAGCTGTCGCGAATGACCTTGCTCGGTTTGCCCTCCCTGGGCTTCTTTTTGTCGCCCCCCTGCTCCGTCCCCGGGGCGCTTGCGTTTACAGCTTCCTGGTTCGCCACCGGCGTTGCCCATGCCTGTCGGGTCCGCGCGCAATGGGCGGGCGAGCTTGCTTTGCCCATCGAGAATCGGTTAACGACGCGCCGCCGCATTTGTCATCACATTGACAAAATATACTATATATACGGTTTATGCAATAGCCTGCACTCGCCGCGCAGAGCCTCGGAAGCGCCTTCCCTCAGCTCACCATGAGGTCATGCGGGCGCGGCAATTGCACTCCGACCGATTCCTTACTATACTTGCATCAGTAAGGATAAGGCGAGGGCCATGGCGACCGACGCGACGCTGACCAGCAAGGGTCAGACCACCATCCCCAAGGAGATCCGCGACAGCCTGGGCTTGCAACCCGGGGATCGGATGACCTTCACGCTGATGCCCGACAGCACCGTGGTCATGCGGGTGAAGACTAAAAGCGTCATGGACCTGGCGGGCCTCCTGCGCAAGAAGGGCCGTAAGCCAGTCGCGATCGCGCGCCTGTCACGCTGATGCTGGGCCTCGATACCAATGTGCTGGTGCGGTTTCTGGTGCGCGACCACAAGGCCCAGTTCGAGCGAGCCCGCCGGTTGATCAAGCGGGAAGTCGGTGCCCAGGAAAAGGTGTTGACCAGCCTACTGGTCCTGCTGGAGACCGAATGGGTGCTGCGCAGCCGATATGGTTTGCAAAAAAATCAAATCATGCACGCCATTTCAGGACTGCTCGACGCCATGGAGCTCGAGATCGAAGATGAGCCGGCGATCGAGGAAGCGCTTTACCTCTGGAAGGACAGCGCTGGCGATTTTGCAGACTGCCTGATCGGAGCTCGCCACCGCAGGCTGGGATGCCGGGCCACGGCGACCTTCGATGCGAGGGCTGTCAAATTGCCCGGCTTCGTGGCTGGATGATCTGAAACGGCGTGCGCAGCGCGGTGGATCCTCGCGCCGTTCACTCCAGTGGGTCATGCTGCTTCGTTGTCACAAATTTGTCACGAATCGTCCAAGCCTCGATTGAGTCAAGAAAAAATCCCTCGCCGCATCAACGTCCAACCGACGCCGAGCCGGCCGGTGCGTCCGAGCCCGCCGTTTCGGCGATAGCGCGCACGCGCCGCGCCGGCAAGCGCACGGTGAAGCGGCTTCCCTGTGCAGGCGCGCTCTCGATCGCGAGCTCGGCCTGGTGGCGCATGAGCACATGCTTGACGATGGCGAGCCCGAGACCGGTCCCGCCGGTGGCGCGCGACCGGCTGCGATCCACGCGGTAGAAGCGCTCGGTCAACCGCGGTATGTGCTCGGCGGCGATGCCGATGCCGGTGTCGACCACGCTGAACTCGCCGCCGTCGGGGCTCACCCGCCAGTCGAGCGCGATGCGGCCGCCGTCGGGCGTGTAGCGCACGGCGTTGCTCACCAGGTTGCCGAAAGCGCTCGAGAGCTCGTCCCGGCTGCCGGCGACGTTGGCCGGGTCGCGGATCTCCAGCGTGATCTCGTGCCGGCCGGCGGAGAGCGCCTTGGCGTCGGCCGATACCTGCAGCAGCAGCGGCACGATCGCGAATTCCACGTCGTGCGACACGCTGTCCTCGCTCTCCAGCGCCGAGAGCGCGAGCAGATCGTCGACCAGGCGCTGCATGTTGCGCGCCTGCTCGGACATCAGCGCCAGATAGCGCTGCCGCTGCCGCTCCTCGGGGCGCATGTCGGCGAGCGTCTCGAGAAAGCCCGTCAGCACGGTCAGCGGGGTTTTCAGCTCGTGCGAGACGTTGGCGATGAAGTCGCGCCGCATCCTCGCCACGGCCTCGAGCCGGGTGATGTCGCGACTCATCAGCAGCTTCTCCTCGGTGCCGAAGGGGACGATCTGGATGGAGAGCGTGGTGCCCGCTTCGCGCTGCGATTCGAGGACGACCGGCTCGCTGAAGTCGCCGGCAGCGAGGTATCGCACAAAAGCCGGTTGCCGCACCAGGTTCACGATCGGCGAGCCCGCGTCCTTGCGCGGCTCCACGCCAAGGTGCATTTCCGCACGCGGATTCGCCCACTCGATGCGATTGGCCGCGTCGAGCACCACGACGCCTTCGGGTAGCGCCTCGGCGCCGCTTACGAAGCGATCGAGCGCCAGACGCAGATCGCGCTGGCGCGCCGCCCGCAGCCGCGTGCGGCGATACAGCGCATCGTGAGCGAACGCCCAGATGCCGCGACCTTCGGGCACCGGGTCTTCGAGCGGACCGCCCGCCCACCGGGTCAGCGTATCGAGCTGCCACAGGTGCCAGAGAACGAGCGCGAACCCGCCCACGGCAAGGAGCGCCAGCGCGGCGGCGGCGCCCGCCGTCGGCCAGACCAGCAAGGCGGTGAGCCCGACCGCGAGCGGCGGGAGAAGACCGCGGCGCCAGATCGGACTCATCGGGCCGCCCGTTAGGTTCCTTAGCGCGGCGCGGCGAGCCGATAGCCCCCACCGCGCACCGTCTCGAGCATGTGCGCGCAGTTGAACGGCTGGAGCGCCAGCCGCAACCGGCGAATATGGACGTCCACCGTGCGCTCCTCGATGTAGACGTGATCGCCCCAGACCTGATCGAGAAGATGCGCCCGGCTGTGCACGCGCTCGGGCCGCGCCAGGAGGAACTTGAGCAGCCGGAACTCGGTCGGCCCGAGCGGGACCGGCGCATCGTTGGCGCTCACGCGATGGGTGGTCGGATCGAGCTTGAGCGGTCCCACCGTGAGCGTCTCCTGTGCGGCTTCGGGCGCGCGCCTGCGCAGCACCGCCTTGATGCGCGCCTTGAGCTCGCGCGGGCTGAACGGCTTGGTGACGTAGTCGTCGACCCATGCCTCGAGACCGGCGACGCGATCGGCTTCGTCGCCGCGGGCGGTGACCATGATGATCGGCAGGTCGCGCGTGCGCGCGTCGCCGCGCAGTCCCCGCGCCAGCGCGAGCCCGGACTGGCCCGGCAGCATCCAGTCGAGGAGCAGCAAGTCCGGCAACGAGCGCTTGATCTGCGTCTGCGCGGCCTCCGCGTCGGCAACGGTATGGACGGTGAAGCCGGCGTCCTCGAGATTGACGCGCAACAGCTCCTGGATCGCCGGCTCGTCTTCGACCACCAGGATCGCTGGCGTCATCGGGAAGCTTCCTTTGTCATTCGGCGACCTCGGCGCGGATCTGCTCGGCGGTGGCATGGCGCACGTCCTTGCCTTTGACCACGTGCACGACGTCCTCGGCGATGTTCTTGGCGTGATCGCCGATGCGCTCGATCGACTTGGCGATGAACACGATCTCCAGCGCCGGCGAGATGGTCCGCGGATCCTCCATCATGTAGCTTATCAACTGCCGCAGGTTGGCGAGGAACGCGGCGTCGATCGCCTCGTCGTTGCTCACGACCTGCGCCGCCGCGCCGACGTCGAGCCGCGCGAAGGCGTCGAGGGCGAGCCGCAGGTTCTCCTCGGCGAGCCCGGCCGCCCGCGTGATGTCGTGCAGGCGCACCGTGGCGAGCCGCTCCGGCCGCTGCATCTGCTGCGCCCGGTAGGCGATCTTCTTGATCTCGTCGCCGGCGCGCTCCAGCTCGTTGACGATCTTGACGACGGTCAGGATCATGCGCAGGTCGATCGCCGCCGGCTGGCGCTTGGCAATGATCTGGCTGCATTGCTGGTCGATGTCCATCTGCATCTTGTTGATCGCCTGCTCGTCGCTCGCCACGAGCGCGACGACGTCCACGTCGCCAGCGACGCGCAGCGCCTCGACCGCGCGCCGGAACTGCGTCTCGACCAGCCCGCCCATCGCCAGGACGCCGGAGCGGATGGCTTCCATCTCGACGTCGAACTGCTTGGTGGTGTGCTCGTTCACGATCAAGCCTCCGCGGCCGGCCCCGCCTCAGCCGAACCGGCCGGTAATGTAGTCCTCGGTTTCCTTGCGCCGGGGCTTGAGAAACAGCTCGTCGGTCGCGCCGAACTCGATCAGCTCGCCCAGGTACATGTACCCAGTGTAATCGGAAACGCGCGCCGCTTGTTGCATGTTGTGCGTCACGATGGCGATCGTGTAGTCGGCCTTGAGCTCGTTGACCAGCTCCTCGATCTTCGCCGTCGAAATGGGGTCGAGCGCCGAGGTCGGTTCGTCCAGGAGCAGCACGTCGGGCCTGACTGCGACCGCGCGCGCGATGCACAGCCGCTGCTGCTGGCCGCCGGAGAGCGCCATCCCGCTTTGCTTGAGCTTGTCCTTGGCCTCGTCCCACATGGCGGCCTTGGTCAGCGCCCATTCCACCCGCTCGTCCATCGCGCGCGGGGACAACCGCTCGTAGAGGCGAACGCCGAAGGCGATGTTGTCGTAGATCGACATCGGGAACGGCGTGGGCTTCTGGAACACCATGCCGATCTTGGCGCGGAGCATGTTGAGGTCGACGCCGGCATCGAGGATGTTGCGTCCGTTGAAGAAGATCTCCCCGACGGCGCGCTGGCCCGGATAGAGCGAATACATCCGGTTGAGCGTGCGCAGCAGCGTTGACTTGCCGCAGCCCGAGGGCCCGATGAACGCGGTGACGCGCCTCTCCGCGATCTCCAGGTTGATGTTCTTGAGCCCCTGGAAGTTGCCATAGAAGAAATCCAGGCGCCGCACGGCGATCTTGGTCGCGGGCGGCGCGTCGAACCGGACCGCGACGTCCGGCCGGGTGGCGAAGATCTCGAGATTCATGGGCTCGTTCCGGTGGGATCTTACTTGGGGGCGCTTTGGCGGAAGAACACGCGCGCCATGATGTTGAGAAGCAGCACGGCGAGCGTGATCAGGAGCGCGCCCGCCCAGGCCAGCGCCTGCCAGTCGCTGTACGGGCTCATGGCGAACTGGAAGATCACCACCGGCAGGTTCGCTATCGGCGCGTTCAAGTTGTTCGTCCAGAACTGGTTGTTGAGCGCGGTGAAGAGCAGCGGCGCGGTCTCGCCCGAGATCCGCGCCACCGCGAGCAGCACGCCGGTGACCACGCCCGCGCGCACCGAGCGCAGCGTCACCATGACGATCACGCGCCACTGCGGGGTGCCCAGCGCGACGGCGGCTTCGCGCAGGCTGTCGGGCACCAGGCGCAGCATGTTCTCGGTGGTGCGCACCACGACAGGGATCACGATCAACGCCAGCGCAAACGCGCCCGCCCACGCCGAGAAGTGCTTGACCTGGAAGACATAGATTTCGTAGATGAACAGTCCGATGATGATCGATGGTGCGGAGAGCAGGATGTCGTTGATGAACCGCGTGCACGGCGCGAGCCAGCCGCGGCTGCCGTATTCGGCGAGGTAGATGCCGGCGAAGATCCCGACCGGCGTGCCCATGAGCGTCCCCAGGGCAGCCATGGCCAGGCTGCCGAAGATCGCGTTGAGCAGCCCGCCGCTGCTGCCCGGCGGCGGCGTCATCTGGGTGAAGAGGCTCGGGCCGAAGGCGTGTACACCGTCGGCGAACAACGTGATCAGGATCCAGAACAGGAAGGCGAGGCCGAACGCCATCGCCGCGAGCGACATGGCCAGATTGAACCGGTTGACGAACTGGCGCCGCGAATAGAGCGATTGCATGGCAGGCCGGCCTCGCGTCAGGTCTTCCGACCCTCGCCTCGGGCGAGTTGTAGGAGGAGCAGCTTGGCGAGCGCGAGCACGATGAAGGTGATGACGAACAAGATCAGCCCAAGCTCGATCAGCGCCGAGGTGTAGACATCGCCGACGGCCTCGGTGAATTCGTTGGCGAGCGCGGAGGCGATGCTGTTGCCCGGCTGGAGAATCGACGCGCTCAACTGTTGAGCGTTGCCGATGAGGAAAGTCACCGCCATCGTCTCCCCGAGCGCGCGGCCGAGGCCCAGCATGATGCCGCCGATCACCCCCACCTTGGTGTAGGGCAGCACGATGTTCCTGACAACCTCCCATGTCGTGCAACCGATGCCGTACGCCGACTCCTTGAGCACCGGTGGCACGACCTCGAACACGTCGCGCATGACCGAGGCGATGAAAGGAATCACCATGATCGCGAGCACGAACCCGGCGGTGAACACGCCGATGCCCTGCGGCGGCCCCTTGAACAGCGCGCCGAGCGCCGGCGCCGCGCCGAGCGTATCGATCAGCCACGGTTGCACGTAGTCGGCGAACAGCGGCGCGAGCACGAACAGGCCCCACATTCCGTAGATGATGCTGGGGATCGCGGCCAGGAGCTCGATCGCGGTACCGAGCGGGCGCTTGAGCCAGACCGGCGAGAGCTCGGTCAGGAACAGAGCGATGCCGAAGCTCACCGGGACGCCGATCAAAAGCGCGATCGCCGAGGTGACGAGCGTGCCGATGATCGGCACCAGGGCCCCGAATTTTTCGGTGACGGGGTTCCACTCCGAGTCGACGAGGAACCCGAAACCGAACTTCTGCATCGCCGGCAAGCTGCCGTAGAGCAGCGACACGATGATGCCCAACAGGATCGCCAGCACCGCGAAGGCGAAGAACCGGGCGACGGAGCGGAATAGCAGATCCTGGAGCTGGACGCTCCTCTGCTTCGGATCGGGCATCTCGGCGACGCTGACCTCAACACGGGGTGACAGCGCGTCGATTATAGTCGGTACGCTGGCGGCGGTTCCTTGCATGGTCCGTCCTGGCCGTTGACTCGCGCGGGCAGCGGGCGCCAGGCTAGGGGCCCGGGCGAACGTCGCCTTCTGCGCCGGCCTCAAAGGACGCGGCGCTCGCTTGGAAAGCCGAACGCCGCGTCGCCTGCCGCCCCAGCCCGTCGGTCAATACACCGGCTTACCCGATGCGTCCTTGATCTGCGCTTTCCAGGTGCTCTTGATCTGACTCGTGACGGAGTCGGGCAGCGGAACGTAGTCGAGCGAGTCCGCCAGCTTGTCCCCGTCGGGCGTATAGGCCCAGTCGAAGAACTTGAGCACTTCCTTCGCCGTATCGGGCTTGGCCTGCGTCTTGTACATCAGGATGAACGTCGCGCCGGCGATCGGCCACGAATTCTTGCCAGGCTGATCGGTGAGCAGCAGGTAGTAGCCGGGCGCCTTGCTCCAGTCCGCACCGGCGGCCGCAGCCTTGAACGCGTCCGACGACGGGTTCACGAAATTGCCGTCGCGGTTCTGCACCTGCGCATAGGTCATCTTGTTCTGCAGCACGTAGGCGTACTCGACGTAGCCGATCGCGCCCTTGACGCGCTGCACGTAGGAGGCGACACCTTCGTTGCCCTTGCCGCCCACCCCCGTAGGCCATGCGACCGAGGTGCCCTCACCGACCTTCTGCTTCCATTCGGGGCTGACCTTGGACAGATAGTTCACCCAGATGAACGTCGTGCCGGACCCATCGGAGCGATGTACGACGGTAATCTGCGAATCCGGCAGCTTGGCGCTCGGGTTGAGCTTGACGATCGCGGGATCGTTCCATTTCGTGATCTTGCCCAGGTAGATGTCGGCGAGAACCGGTCCGGTCAGCTTGAGCTCGCCCGGCTTGATGCCCTGGAGGTTGACTACGGGCACGTCGCCGCCGATGACCGTCGGAAACTGCATCAAGCCGTCCTTGTTCAGCTCCTCGGGCTTGAGCGGCATGTCGGAGGCGCCGAAATCGACCGTCTTGTTCTGGATCTGCTTGATGCCGCCACCCGAGCCGATCGACTGGTAGTTGAGCCCGATGCCGGTCCTGGCTTTGTACGCCTCGGCCCACTTGGCGTAAATCGGATACGGAAACGTTGCGCCGGCGCCGGTGATATCGAGGGCCTGTGCAGCGGAAACGAACGCAAAGCTCGCCGTGGCGATCAGGAACGCCGCTGCGAAAGGTCTGGAATGCATGAGGTTGGCCTTGTTGTGGTAGGGACACGGCCATTGTCATACTCGCGTGTTACAGCCAGATGACTGTTCGCACCCGTCGCGAGACGGCACGAAAACTCAAGCAGCTATTTCATCGCGACACGCCGTGCTAGCGCCGGAAGCCGACCCATCAGCGCTTCAGCAATGATCGAGCGAGTTCCAAACGCTCGATCAGGAAATCGGCCACCGTCTGCGGTGCGCGCAGATCCAGCACCGGCAGCGGACAATCCACGTCGCCGTCGGTCGCCAGCGCGACCACCGACGGAAACGCCGGCCACAGCATCGGGAGCCCAAGCGTTGGTCGATAGACTTCGATCATCGGGATCGGCGCGCCGCGAAATCCCTCGAATAGGACGATATCGACCTCGCCCATCCGCTGCCCCAGCGCGCGCGGATCGGGTTCGGGCTCGTCGCCGTACTCGTGCAGCAGCGCCCAGCGCTGGTCGCCCACCAGCATGACTTCTCGGCAGCCCGCTTCGCGCAGCCGCCACGAGTCCTTGCCTGGTTGGTCGAGATCGAAGCCTTCGTGCGCGCGCTTGATCGCAGAGACGGTGAAGCCGTCGATGCGCAGGCATTCGATCACGTCGGTGATGATGCTGGTCTTGCCTGCGCCGGAGCGCCCGATGAAGCCGAGCAGCGCCGGCTTGCTGTGGGTGATAGTCATGGACCGCGGTAACCTCGACTTCGAACGGCTGTTTCGTGTCAATCAAGCGCGCGCGGCGTGCCTCCCCGCGCTTGCCTTTCGTCCGACGCGAAAAAAATGGCCCCGCGCTCGGCGAGGCCGGTTCCCGGTCAGGCCAGGCGGAGGAGGTTGCCTGGCCTGGCTCGCAGGCAGGTCACCACCGCCGCGACTTGAAGCTCGTCGTCTTGCGGAATTCTTCTCCGCCACCGACCCGGCGCAAGTCCGCCCACGTCCCCTTGTAGTAGGGGATGATGTTGCGATCCGTCCACTCGGTCACGACGTCGCCGACGATGCCGTTGAACCAGCCGAACTGCATGAACGTATGTCCGCGCTTCAGAGCCGCGTCCGGATAGGCGAGAGCGTAGGTCGAGCCGTAGTCGTTGTACAGCTCGACGATGTCGCCCGGCTCGATGCCGAGCTCCTTGGCGTCCTGCGGGTTGAGCTCGACGATCGCCATCGGGTAGCGGTCCTTCACGTGCGGATCGTACTTGTTGTGATAACCCGTCTGCCACACCTCGTTCAGCCGCCCGTTGTTCACGTAGAACTTGTACTTCGCCTTTTGCGCGGCGACGGGCTTCGGCAGGCCAGGCCACGGTGCCGGGAGGAACTTGGCCTTGCCGTCCTTGGTGCTGAACTTGTTATCGGTGTACAGCATCTCGGTGCCGACGAGCTTCCCGTCCTTGAGCTCCTTGATCGGGAGCTGCACGCCGTCGCTGCCGGCCTGGCGCAGGCGCTCATAGGTCGCGAGGTAGCCGGTGTCGCCGCCCTGGCTGTCGATCGGGCCCGCGCCCGGTTGCCCGGCGCGCCGGAAGCCGTCGTTGAAAGCGTCCTCTTCGGTCTTCCAGTCAAAGCCCTCGAAGCGCGCCGCCATCGCCGCGTTGCCTTCCTTCGCGTACATCGCCTTCATGGCATTGGCGATGTCGGCAGCGATCAGGCAGTCGGGTTTGGCCACCCCTGGAGGATCCATGAATTTCTCGGATAGCCGCAGGCGGCGCTCGCCGTTCATCGAGGTGAGGTTCATTTCTCCGGGATGCGCGGCGGGCAGGGCAAGGTGGGCGGCGTCCATCAGCATGGTGGGGTAGAGATTGATCGTGGTGACGAAAAGCCCGCCCTTGTTCAGCACGGCATCGACGATCGTGTCGACGGTCTGCTCGGTGGTCGCGCCGCGCATCTTGGCCATCGCCTCCTTGACGATATTCGAGCGGCGCACCACGGCCTCGCGAAAGTTCTCGGCGTTGAGCGTCGTCTGGAAGCTGTTGGCGCCCCAGAAGGTGAGCGTGCGACCACGGCCCTGGATGATCTCCTGATCGACGTAGATCAGCTTGCCGCCCGGATAGGGCGGCCGGGTGTAGCCCTCCTGGTGTCCGCCCATGCGCACGACCCCGGTCCCGCGCCGTCCGACGTTGCGGGTGGCGAGCACCAGGTCGACCAGCGCCGACTGGATCAGGTAGTTGTCGTTGCCCCAGATGATGCCCTTCTCGTAGCCGTGCATGGTGCGTTTCATGACGCCCGCGGCCTTCGGCTTGTAGGCCCACTCGGCGTACTGCTTGAGCTTGGCGACGGACTGCCCGGTAATCCTGCTGCACTCCTCGAGACTCAGCTTGTTGGCTTTCACCGCCTCATCGAAGCCGTTGGTGTACTTGGCGATGAAATCCTTGTCGATCCAACCCTGTTCGACGACATAGGTGAAAATGCCGTCGAAGAGCGCGATGTCGGTACCCGGCTCGAGGTCGAGGTGGAGCACCTGGTCCTTGCCGAGCACCGTTTCCAGGATGGTGATCGTGGTCGTCCGGCGCGGATCGATCAAGACGATGCGCGGCGTGTCCAGCGGCTCGTTCGGAAACCACTTCTTCTTCTTATCGGCGGTAGCGCCCTGCAGGTTCGGCAGCCAGTGCACGAGGAAGTAGTTGGTCTGGGTCTCGTATTGGTTGGCGCCAATCGACACGATGCAGTCGGCGACCTCGGCATCTTCGTAGGCGTTGTTAAGCTCGCCGATGCCCATGTCGCGCGAGGCCTGGGCTTCCGAGTTGTACGCCGGCCGATTGTGGATGCGCACGAGCGGCGTCTTCAAGGCGGTGAACATGAGCTTGCCGGTGCCCCAGGTGTTCTCGAAGCCGCCGCCGGCGCCGCCGTGATCGAAGGCGCTGAAGCCCAAACCGTTGGGGCCTTCCTGGTCGAGGATCTTCTTGTGCACCCCGGCGTAGATCGCCAGCGCTTTCTCCCACGTGGTGTCGAGCCACTGGTCCATGGTATAGACCCGCGGATAGGCGAGGCGCTCCTTGGTGAGCCCTTCGGGTTGATACATGTACGAGGCGAGCTTCCCGCCACGCGTCGACGACAGGCCCTTGTTCACCACGGCCTGCCTGTCCGGCACGATCATGATGTTGTGACGCCGCCCGTCCTTGTCCTGGATGGTGTTGGTCATGGCGGGCGTCATGATGGCCGTCAACGGCGGGAGTTGCTTGCGGAAATCCAGCCCCAGCGCGTTCTGGTGCGGTGCCCTCCCGCCCTCCTCGTTTTCTGGCCATTTGTAGACGTGGTAGCTGCAGCCGACGATGCAGAAGTGACAGGTCATGTTGGTCTTCTGCGCGGTGATGGGCGGCAGCGCAACGCGATCCTTGGTGATCATCTCTCGCCTCCCCTCACAGGACGTTGGACTGGCGGCCGTAGATCAAGCCGTTGACCGAGACGGCGCTGAGCGCATCGGTCTTCTCGTCGTACCGGAGCGTAACCTGCGGCAGGTTCTCGGTGGCTTGACCGCATACCATCTGCCCCGAAAGCTCAGGGTCGAACACGCTGTAGTGGCACGGGCAGCGGAAGGTTGCGGTACTCGGGTCGTAAGCGACCGGGCAGCCCATGTGCGTGCACTGCGTCGAGTAGGCGACGATATCTCGGTCGGGCCCCACGCCCCCCGCAACCGGCCTGCCCAACTTGACGGCGGCACAAGGGGAGGCTGCATCAGGATAGGAAAACGCCACCGGGGTATTGATCGGCATCGCGCGGGCCTTCGCGACAGGCTTCACCGGATACGGCAAGGTGGCTCGGCCCGTGCTCGCCGGTGCCGTCGCGGCCTCCGCCGCCGACGCCGCTACGCCCGCGCCCGCGGCGATCGTGCCGCCCAGCTTCAGAAACGACCTTCTGCTTATGCTCACGGACTCCTCCTCTCGGGACAAATCTTGCAGCGACCGCGCGACAGCGCTAGGCTTTAGCTCGATTACGAATGCAAGCGACATGCCACAAGCAAAGATGAATCGCGCTCCAGAGGAAGATACCCCGTGCTGAAAACGTTTATGAGGAGGAAAGTGTTACGCAACGGTAACGACGCACCGTCCAACCGCTACCGAACTGTAACAACGTCACGGGATGCCTCGAAGGTGGCCGGTCCGCGAGATCCTCGTCGCCGCCGCAAGCCTGAGCCATGGTGACGCGACGCAGGGCTCTCCTGAGCGCCCTGGCGCTGCTGGGGGCGGCGCGTGCCCGAGCGAGCGCCGAGCGCCCGTGGTCGATTGGCACGACCGGGGTCTTCCTGGATGACCAGCTCGCCTTCCTCGACGCCTGGAAGCGTTACATCCAGGTCCGCGTCGGTGGGCCGGTCGCGTTCGTTCAGCGCAATAGCTACCGCGAGATCACCGAGCTCATCGTCACCGAGCGCATCGACTTCGCCTGGGTCTGCAGCCCGCCCTACCTAAGCAATCGCGATCGGGTGCGGCTGCTCGCAATCCCGGTGTGGCGCGGCAAGCCCCTGTACCAGTCGTACATCATCGTACCGAAGGACGATGTGCAGACACGATCGATCCTGGATCTGGAGGGTAAGATCTACGCGTTCTCGGACCCGGACTCGAACTCGGGCTGGCTGGTACCGCAGGTCGAGCTCAAGCGCGCGGGGAAGGATACGCGCAGCTTTTTCCGCAAGACCTTCTTCACCTGGGCGCACCGCCGAATCGTCGAGGCGGTGGGCTCCAACCTGGCGCAGGGCGGCTCGATCGACGCCTACGTCTGGGAGACGCTGGACCTTCGGCACCCTGAGTTGACCCGCCGAACACGGGTGGCCTGGAAATCGGCGGAGTTCGGCTTTCCGCCGTTGATCGCGCGCGGCGGTATCCCGGAGGCCGATTTCCGGGCCTTCCGCGACCTGCTGGTCAGCATGCCGAACGACGCAGAAGGGCGCGAGCTGTTGCGCATCCTGAATCTCGATGGCTTCACCCCCGGACGCGACGAGGTCTTCGATACGGTCGCGGCCAACATGCGCTTCGTCGGTATGGAATGAATCATGCTGAACAACGTCAGCTATCGGCTGAAAATTCCGCTCAGCCTCTCGGCTGTTATCGTCATTGCTGCGCTGGTCGTCGCGCTGCCCCTTATCGTTACCGCCAACCGCGCGGCCAAGCGCGACGTCATCGACAACGGCCTGTCGCTGGGGCGCACCTTGGCGCGCACGCTGCAACCCTCGTTGCTGCATGACGAGATGTGGCAAGCCTACGAGATCCTGCGCATTCCGTTCGAGGCGGACGCCCCGGATGTTTCGGGCCAGCGCACCGCGATCGTCGTCGATACCCGCGGAATGGTCTACGTCTCGACCGATCTCCGCCGCTTTCCGGCCACCCAGCCGCTCGCCGGGAAGGGGCCGGTCTACGCGCGTCTGGTCGACGAGATCTACCGCGGCAACGATCCGGGGCCGACGGTGCTCGAGGAGCTGGACCCTTCGATCTTTTTCATGGTCGTGCCCATTCTCGGCGACGACCAGACGCGGCTGGGGACGCTCGTCCTCGAATTCTCGCGCGCAATCTTCACGTCGCGAATCCTGCAAACAATACGCAACGCGGCGATCGCGACGCTGCTTGTGCTTGCCTTTCTCCTTCCGCTGGGGTGGCTGTGGGGGCGTCGCATCGTGGCACCGCTGCTCGGTCTGTCGCACGCCATGGCTCAGGTAACGCGCCAGCCCGTGTCGTCGGTCGAATTCGAGCCGGCCCCTGGCAAGGATGAGATCGCCACCCTCGGACGCCGCTTCGCCGGGATGCTCGCGGAGCTCAAGCAAAAGGCTCTGCTCGAACGCGAGGTGCTGGCCTCGGAACGGCTCGCGGCAGTCGGCCGGCTGACGGCGGGCATCGCCCACGAGATCAACAATCCTCTCGGCGGCATGCTCAACGCCATCAGCACCTACCGCCGCCACGGCTCGGGCGATTCCGTCACGGAAAAGACGATTTCGCTGCTGGAACGAGGGTTGAAGCAGATCAAGGACACCGTCGGCGCCCTGCTGGTCGAGGCGCGCCTGGAGAGCCGCGCGCTGACCGGCCAGGACATCGACGACGTGCGGACCTTGATCAAAGCGGAGCTCGAGCGCAACCGCATCGAGCTCACCTGGCACAACCAGCTCGACGCACCCTTGCCGCTCCCGTCCACCGAGGTCCGGCAGATCGCGATGAATCTGCTGCTCAACGCGATCGAGGCCGCCGGCCCCCGGGGTCGCGTGCGTTGTGTCGCCGAACCGGGCGAGGCATCGCTCAAGCTGACCATCGACAACGACGGCAAGTCCCTGACGCCACAACAGCTCGAGCACCTGTTCGAACCTTTCCCGGCATCGAGCAAACAAGGCCGCGGGCTGGGATTGTGGATGACCTATCAGCTCGTCCAGCGTCTACGCGGGCGCATCGATACCAAGAGCGAGCCGGGCGCGACCCGGTTTTCCGTGCTCCTGCCCATCGAGGTCGCGGCATGAGACATCCTGTGTCAATCCCCCGGGGTGTTGAGGGCCATCGCGGCGCAGCGGCCGAATTGGCCAATGAGGCCGCAAGCGTGGGGGCACACCAATGAACCTCCAACCCCGCATCTGCCTGGTCGAGGACGATGCCATCATGGGCGAGTCGCTGCACGACCGGTTCGCGCTGGAGGGCTTCGACTGCGAATGGTTCCGCGATGCGCAGTCGGCACTCGATCACTTGGGAAAGAACCGCTTCCACGCCGTCGTCAGTGACATCCGCCTACCCGATTTCAGCGGCGAGGAGCTGTTCGAGCGGCTGTCGGCCCGCGAGGTCTATCTTCCGCCCTGGATCTTCATCACCGGCTATGGAACCATCGACCGCGCCATCGCGCTACTCAAGCTCGGCGCGGCCGATTACGTGACCAAACCGTTCGATCTCGACCAGCTCATCGGCAAGCTGCGCCTTTACGTCCCCCCGAGCTTGGCGGGCGATCGCGCGCCGACCCTCGGCCTGTCACCCGGGATGCGCCGCATCGAAGCCATGCTGCCGCGGCTGCTGGGGCAGACGACGACGATTCTCATCACCGGGCCCTCCGGCGTCGGAAAAGAGGTCGTCGCCCGGCAAGTCCACGCCCTCGACCCGCGCCGCGCGGGCGCTTCCTTCGTCGCCGTCAATTGCGGCGGCATTCCCGAGAGCCTGCTCGAAGCCGAGCTTTTCGGCTACGAGCGCGGCGCCTTCACCGGCGCCGTAAAGCAGAAGCGCGGGCTCATCGAGCAAGCCAAGGGCGGCACGCTGTTCCTGGACGAGATCGGCGACATGCCGCTCGCCATGCAGGTGAAACTGCTGCGCGTGCTGCAGGACCGAGCGGTCACCCGGGTCGGCGGCGTGGAAGTGATCCCCATCGACTTCCGGCTGATCTGCGCCACGCACCGCGATCTGCGCAAGCTGGTCGAGCAAGACGCGTTCCGCGAGGATCTGTTCTATCGCATCAACGTCGTGCACCTGCGCGTCCCGCCGCTGCGCGATCGCTCGGAGGATGTCATCTGGTACGCGCAGCGCTTCCTGCGCGAGTTTGCGCAGCACACCGGTGGCAAGCCGAAGACGCTCACCCGGGCGGCGGAGAAGGCGTTGCTGGCGCATCTGTGGCCTGGCAATGTCAGGGAGCTGCGCCACTGCATCGAACGGGCTTATGTGCTCACGCCCGGCGACCAGCTCGATCCCCAGGTGCTGTTCGACGACGAAACGGCGCCAGGTAAGACCGGCCCCGAAGCGCAAGCACCGAACAGCCTCGGAGAATACCTCGAGGCCTGCGAGCGGGAGTATCTGGTCAAGGAGCTCGCCCGCCATGAATGGCAGATGGGCACCACGGCCCAGGCGATCGGCATCAGCCGCAAGAATCTCTGGGAGCGCCTCAGGCGTCTGCAGGTGGCTCCTCCCAAGCGTGCGCTCGGTCGCGGCTTCGGGGGGGCCGAGGAGTAGCGCGGCGCAGGCGCTCCGCGCGGACCGGGAGCCTCAGGCAGGCGCACCGTTTGCCCGGTACCACCGCCGCGTGCGGTTGACGATCGCCACGACCGAAAGCATCACCGGCACCTCCACCAGCACGCCGACCACCGTCGCCAGCGCCGCGCCCGACTCGAATCCGAACAGGCTGATCGCCGCCGCTACCGCAAGCTCGAAGAAATTCGACGCGCCGATGAGCGCGGAAGGCCCGGCCACGCAGTGCGCCACGCCGAAACGCCGGTTGAGCCAGTAGGCGAGCGCGCTGTTCAAGTAGACCTGAATCACAATCGGTACCGCCAGCAGCGCGATCACCAGCGGTTGCTTGAGTAGCTGTTCGCCCTGGAAGGCGAACAAGAGCACCAGCGTCAGCAGCAGCGCTGCGATTCCTGCGGGTTGGAGCCGCGTCCGCGCAGCCTCGAGCGCAGCGGGGCCGCAGCGAAGCAACGCGCGCCGGGCGAGCTGCGCCAGCGCGAGCGGCGCGACGATATACAGGCCGACCGAGAAGAGCAACGTGTCCCACGGCACGACGATCGACGACAGGCCGAGCAGCAGCGCCACGATCGGGGCGAAGGTGACGATCATGACCGCGTCGTTGAGCGCCACCTGCGACAGCGTGAAATACGGGTCGCCGCGCAGGAGCTCGCTCCAGCAGAAGACCATCGCCGTGCACGGCGCCGCGGCGAGCAGAATCAGACCGGCGACGTAGCTGTCCTGTTGACCGTAGGGCAAGTAGGGCGCGAACGCCTGCCGGACGAACAGCCAAGCCAGCAGCGCCATCGAGAAGGGCTTCACCGCCCAGTTGACGAACAGGGTCACGCCGATGCCGCGCCAGTGTGCCGCCACCTGATGCAGCGCGCCGAAGTCGATGCGCAGCAGCATCGGAATGATCATCATCCAGATCAGCACCCCGACGGGGAGGTTCACGCGCGCGACCTGCATCCGGCCCAGCATCTGGAATAGCGCCGGGAATGCCTGACCGAGCGCGACGCCGGCGAGGATGCACAACGCGACCCACAAGCTGAGCCAGCGCTCGAATCCTCCGAGCGGCCGCCGGCAGACCGTGG
>DASVPH010000186.1:0-4031 GCA_036382945.1 Casimicrobiaceae bacterium | reverse complement strand
CGCTACGCACGTCTGCGTGGTCGAGGTCGAGGTCGACACCGGCGCCGTTCGCATCGAGCGCTACGTCGTAGCCGAGGATTGTGGCACCGTGCTCAGCCCCGTGGTCGTGGAAGGCCAGCAGCACGGCGCGATCGCGATGGGGTTAAGCGGCGCGTTGTTCGAGCAGGTTATCTATGACGAGAGCGGGCAGAACTTGAGCGGAACGCTCGCCGACTATCTCATACCGACCGCGTGCGAGCTACCGAATTTCGAGATCATCCCCATGCATACGCCGAACCGCAGAACGCCGGCGGGCGTCAAAGGCATGGCCGAAGGAGGCGTGATGGGTGCGATCGGTGCGGTCAGCAATGCGGTGAACGATGCGCTTGCGCCGTTCGGCGTGGTCGCGGATCGGCAGCCGCTCAGCCCGCAATACATCCGTGCACTGTTGCGCGGCAAGGCGTGAAAAGCGGAGAAGCGTTATGGGCATCAGCACAGAGAAAACCAAGGTCGGATTCGTGGGACTGGGGATCATGGGTCACAGCATGGCCGGGCATGTGCTCGACGCTGGCTTTGCGATGCACGTTTTCAACCGCTCGCGCGGCAAAGCCGATGCCCTCGTGGCGAAGGGCGCCCGGTGGCACGACAGCGCAGGCGATGTGGCAGCGGCGGCCGATGTGGTGATCACGATGGTCGGCTACCCTCGTGACGTCGAGGCGATCTATCTCGGCGCGGAAGGGATCGCCGCGCGCGCGCGGCCGGGCGCGATTCTGATCGATATGACGACCTCGAGTCCGGAGCTCGCCGAGCGCATCGCACGGGCGGCGGCAGGAAGAGGACTCAGCGCGCTGGATGCGCCCGTTTCAGGTGGCGACATCGGAGCGCGCGAGGCGCGACTTTCGATCATGGTCGGTGGCGAACCGTCGGCGTTCGAAGAGGCGCTGCCGATCCTCAAGCTGATGGGCAACAACGTCGTGCGCCAAGGTGGTCCCGGGGCCGGCCAGCATACGAAGCTGTGCAATCAGATCGTCGTCGCCTCGAATATGCTGGGCGTTTGCGAAGGCCTCGCCTATGCGAGGCGTTCGGGCCTCGACCCGGAAACCGTGCTCAAGTCGATCGGCGGCGGTGCAGCGAGCAGTTTCCTGCTCAACAACATGGGGGCCCGGATTCTCAAAGGAGACTTTGCGCCCGGCTTCTTCATCGAGCACTTCATCAAGGACATGAACATCGCCGCCGCCGAAGCTGAACGGCTGGGCGCCGATCTTCCTGCGCTGCGGCTTGCCAAAGGCATGTACGAAGAGCTCGCTGCGCAAGGTCACGGTCGCGACGGCACGCAGGCGCTGTTCAAGCGCTACGAGCGGTAGACGCCATGGCTGTGAATCCGACCGGCGAGTACCGCATTCCTGCTCCCCCGAGACGGGTGTGGGAGGCGCTCAACGATCCCGAGGTGCTCAGGCGTGCATCCTGGGGCGTGTAAGAGTCTCGACAAGACTTCCGATACTGATGGCGGCATCGGCGAGCGAGTCGGCGTCGCCGATCTGCTTCACAAGATCACCCTACACGCCGTAAACACAAGGATTCGGCCAGCGACTTGCCCGGAGTCCCAAAGGACGTTACAATTAGTCTCATTATGGACTAACTGGCATTTCCTGTGGAACATCGCTCTCGAAAGAGCGCATCCAAGAGCAGCTCTTCGCGTAAGGCGGTCGCTGCCAAGGCCAAGCTTCGCCAAGCGGCGTCACGTTTGGTTCGCACACGGGGCGGTGCGGGAACCAGAAAGACTCAGACCAAGCAAGGCGTCACGGATGTACAGCAGTTCGTGCGGCGCCTGCGTCGATCGACGCCGATCGAGATCGTGGAGATCGAACGAGAGGGTGTGCGAGGGTCTTTCATCAAGGATCTCTCCCGGCGATTGGAGATTCCCGCTTCGCGCATGTTCGGGATTCTGGGTGTGCCGAAGGCGACCGCGGAGAAGAAGGCCGCAACCGGCGAAAAGGTCAGTGGCAGCGGGGGCCAGGCAGCCATAGGTGTTGCGAAACTGCTGGCCATTGCCGAAGAGATCGTCGCCAACAGCACCGCGCCTGACGCAAAGAACTTCGATGCCGCGAGATGGCTGGGACAGTGGATCGAGCGCCCACAACCCGCGCTGGGAGGACGCAAACCTGCCGATCTCATTGACACTCCGACCGGCCTCAACGTGGTTGCGCGACTGCTCGGATCGATCGAGAGCGGCGCCTATCAGTGAATCTTTGGCGCATCGCCGCGGAGACACGTGCCTATCGGGCGGACGATCTCTCCGGCGCTGGCGCCGCCGTGCATCCCGGTCGCTGGAATGATTTCGGGGAGCCGATCATCTACTGCGCACCGACGGTTGCGATGGCCGTGCTCGAGACGGCTGCTCACATCGACGATGCCAAGATCCCCCTCAGTCGATTCCTGGTGCGGATTGATGTCCCGGACGACCTCTGGGCAGGGCGCGACGAGTTGCCTGCGAACGAGTTGCCGCCGGCTTGGGACGCGATCCCGGCGGGTCAGGCGAGCGTAAGAATAGGTTCTATCTGGTCAACATCGAAGCGCTCGGTCGTAGCGCTCGTGCCCTCGGTAATCGTGCCCGAGGAGTGGGTAGCGCTCGTCAACGCGCAGCATCCGCACGCTGGCAGAGTCTCGGCAACAGTCATGCGGAGATTCGATTACGACCGCCTGTTCCGCGGCTAACCTTCGAATTGTTCGTGGGCCAAGTGCGCCACGCAGAGGTTGCGCACATGCTCGACCGATAGCTGCACACTTGACACGCCGTCGCGACGCGATCGCCTCGGCCCCGCGCTTCCTGCGAACGACGGGCTTGGGCGCCGGCGTCCGCTGGCTCGCGCTCGCCCGCGATGGCGATGACGACACTGACCCGATACCCGCCCACGCACAAAGAAAGATCCTCCTCGGTGTCCCTCTGCTCTTTCTCCGTGCGCTCTGTGGTCGGACGCTTTTGAACTTGTCTACGCCAAGCTTTTCGTGAGCGCTGCCTGGTCGAGGCCGTGGACTCGAAACGCCGGCGCGCTGCCGTCTTTCCCCGCACCCGCGTACACGGTGAGATGCGGATACGGGATCTCGATCCCGCGCTCATCGAACGCGTTCTTGAGCCGCCGCAGGAATTCGCGGCGCACGTTCCATTGCTCGAGCGGCATGACTTTGAACCGGCAGCGCAACACCACGGCGGAACCGTCCCAGCGCTCGACGCCGGCGATTTCGAGATCCTCGAGTATCCTCGATACGAATGCGGGGTCCGTGCGGAGCGCGGCGGCGACGCTCTGCATGACTGCAAACGCCTCGTCGATGTCCTCGCGATAGGCGATGCCGACGTCGATGACCGCGAAGGCGAAGCCGCGACTCATGTTCGTCACCGTCGTCGCGAGGCTGTTCGGGACGAAGTGCACATTGCCGTCGTAGTCGCGCAAGCGGATATAACGCAACGTGATCTCCTCCACCAGCCCGGACTTGTCGGCGACCTGAACGACATCGCCTTGGCGGATCTGGTTTTCGAGGAGAATGAAGAAGCCGGTGAAGTAGTCTTTCACCAGGCTTTGCGCGCCGAAGCCGACCGCGAGCCCGACAATGCCGGCGGCGCCGAGGATCGGTGCGACGGAGACACCAAGCTCCGACAGGATCAGCGTCCCGCCGACGAGGCTGACGACCACGCCCACGATGTATCGAAACACGCGGCCGAGCGTCTCGGCGCGCTTCACTGCCTCGACGTTGTCCATGCGACGCGCAAGGCGCTCGCGAAAGAGGCGGATGAGGCGCTGGAGTACGGCGGCAAGGACCCAGGCCGCCAGTGCGATCAGCACGACCCGCAGCGCCACTATGGTCGGGCCGCTCCATTCGGCAAGGTTGAAAGATTGCATGAGATCGTTCATGTTTCTTCTCCTGAGGTGACCTCGTCACGCGGACGGGTCGGCTATGCGTTGACCGTAACGCCGATCAGTCGCGAGACGCGGATTGGAACATCGGCGCGCTGCAGCTCGGCGACGCGCTGTTGCAAGCGACTGTCCGCCATCGTC
>DASVPH010000185.1:0-1645 GCA_036382945.1 Casimicrobiaceae bacterium | reverse complement strand
CCGGCTCAGGTCGCCTCCACTCGCTTTCGCTCGTGGAGCCTCGCTCCACCTCGCCGGCCGCCCCGCTTGCGCAGCGCGTGGGGGTCGAGCGTCCGCGTGTGGCCGCAGCGGCCGACACGCAACGCCTCCCTTCGCGCGACGGGACAAGGAGGCCGCGACTTCGAGCGGCGGAGTGGGTCCTCCGCCACCCTGGCGTGAATTTCGGGCGTTGAGTTGTCGGCCCTCGCGTCCGGCTTGGGTCGCCTCCACTCGCTTACGCTCGTGGAGCCTTGCTCCTCGCCGGCCGCCCCGCTTGCGCAGCGCATGGGGGCGACCCGCGAGAAGGCCAGGCGGCCGACACGCAACGCCTCCCTTCGCGCGACGCTACAAGGAGGCCGCGGGTTCGGCGGGCCGATGGCGAATACGGCAGCGCGCAATGCGCCGCCGTTTTTCTGTCAGAATGCATCGTCGCTCCGAACGCAGCGCATCCGCCTTGCCCCAACTCGACATCCGCAACCTCGGCGTCCGCTACGGGACCAAGACCGGCACCGTCGACGCACTCTCCGGCGTGAGCCTTTCGATGCGCGACGGCGACTTCGTCGTCGCCATTGGCGCGTCCGGGTGCGGCAAGACCACACTGCTCAACTGCATCGCCGGCTTTCTCCCCGCGACCGAGGGCACCATCGAGCTCGACGGGAAGCCCGTGACCGCCCCGGGCGCCGATCGTGGCGTCGTGTTCCAGAAGCACGCGCTGATGCCGTGGCTCAACGTCGTCGCCAACGTGGAGTTCGGGCTGCGCATGCGCGGCGTCGACGCGGCCACGCGGCGAGCGCTCGCGCTGCAAAAGCTCAAGCTCGTGGGGCTGGAGGACTTCGCCCAGCGCGCGATCTTCGAGCTCTCGGGCGGGATGCAGCAACGCGTGGGCATCGCGCGCGCGCTCGCCTCCGACCCGGAGCTGATGCTCATGGACGAGCCGCTCGGCGCGCTCGACGCGTTCACGCGCGAATCGATCCAGGAGCTGGTGCTCGACGTCTGGCATCGCACCGGCAAGATGATGTTCTTCATCACCCACTCGGTCGAGGAAGCGTTGTTCCTGGCCACGTACCTGGTGGTCATGACGCCGCGACCCGGCCGGATCTCGCACGAGTACCGGCTCGATTTCGGCCGGCGCTTCATCGCCTCGCGGGACGCGCGGGCGATCAAGTCGGCGCCGGATTTCATCCGCGTGCGCGAGGAGGTGCTGGGGGTGATCCAGCATCGCCCGTGAGCAGCGCATGACCGCGGTCCACAAACCCGGCGGCTACGCTCGCCCCAAGACCTCGAAGTTCGCCACGCCGGGCGAAGGATCGAGCACGGCGATCAGCGTGGCGACCATGGTCGGGCTCCTCGTCCTGTGGTGGCTCGCGAGCCATTTGCGCTGGCTGCCGCCGCTGTTCCTGCCCACCCCGGAAACGGTGTTCGCGCGGTTGTACGAATCGGCGCTGGGGAAGCTCACCGATGCGCCGCTTGCCGAGCACTTCGGATGGTCGATATTTCGCGTCTTCACTGCGTTCATCGCCGCCAGCCTCACGGCGATCCCGATCGGCATCGCGATGGGCGTGTCGCGCGTCGCGCGCGGCATCTTCGATCCGCCGATCGAGTTCTACCGGCCGCTGCCGCCGCTCGC
>DASVPH010000184.1:0-3594 GCA_036382945.1 Casimicrobiaceae bacterium | reverse complement strand
GGTGGTGATGTGCGGCTCGCCGGAACGATTGAAGAGCGCGAGCGCGGACTCGAGGATGCGCTCGCGCGTGCGCCGCGGGCGTTTGCGCTCCGCCATGGAATTTCACGTCGATGTCGATGTGGCGATTGTAGGTTTTATCCGGGAGCGCGGTCTACGCAGCCTCTCCCGGAGCTGCCGGCCGGGACGGCTGCCGGAAACATCGCGATCGAGCCACTGCGCCAGCGCGTCGAGCGGCCTAAGCCCGGGATTCGCCTTCGGCGAATCCCGGGCAAAAAGATCGAGCCCAACGCCAACGCGAATCCGGGGAAAGATACTTCACCCGGCTTTCGCGCGGGCGCTTAACCTGCGCTACGACCCGCGAGCGATGTGGCGAGAGCGCTCGCGAGCTTCGCGCTGAGCGCGTAGATCGAGAGCTGCGGGTTGGCGCCGAGGCTCGTGGGAAAGAGCGACCCGTCGAACACGTACAGGTTGTCGAGGTGGTGATAGCGCCCGCTCGGGTCCACTGCGGCGCGCCGGACATCGGGCCCGATCGGGCAGCCGCCCATGACGTGCGCGCTGAACACGGGCGCCACGAGCGGCGCGAGCGGCAACGCCGCGATTCCGGCGCGCGCATCGGGAAACGCCTCGTAGCTCGCGCCCGAAACGTGCACCGGCATGACCGTTTTTGCGCCGGCGGCGAACTGGATCTCGGCCATGGTCGCGAGCGCGCGCCGTGCACCGTCCCAGAAATACGCGTTGAGCGGATAGTCGAGGAGGGGCGTGCCGTCCGAGCGCAGCGTGACCGTGCCGCCGGCGCTGTCGGGATGAAACCCATCGCGCATGAGCGCGATAATGACCTGCATGTGCGCGAGCTCGTGCATCCAGCGCGCGTGCGCGGCACCGTGCCGCGGAAGCGTGATCGCGGCGAGCACGGGATGGATCGGCGGCACCTCGAGCTTGTAGCCGATCGGCCCGGACAGATCGGACGGCAGGAAGTGATCGGAATAGATCGTCTGGGGCGCGCCGGAAAAGCCGTCGACGCGCTCGGGCATGAGCGCCGCCGACACCACCGTCGGATGCAGAAACGTGCGCTTGCCGACTACGCGGTACGGATCGGGAACGTTGCTGCGAAGGAGCAGCGCCGGCGTCCCGATCGCACCCCCCGCGGCGACGAAGGTCCGGGCGCGGACCGTGATGCGCCGCGCAGTCGGATCGGTGCCGCGCGCGTCGAGACCGATGCAGGCGAGCGCGCCAACGCGGCCCTGGGCGTGCTCGAACGCGACCGCGCGCGTGCGCGTGAGCAGCGTTGCCCCGCGTTCGAGCGTCGCCGGGATCGTCGTCACCAGCATCGACTGCTTGGCATTGGTCGGACAACCCATGCCGCAGTAGCCGAGGTTCCAGCAGCCCTTGACGTTGCGCCGGATCGCGTTGACGTCGATCCCGAGCGCCTGCGCGCCGCGGCGCAACGCGGCGTTGTTGTCGTTGGGAGCGACGGGCCACGCGGCGACGTTGAGCCGCCGCTCCATGCGCTCGAACCAGGGCGCGAGTTCGGCCGCGCTGAAGCCGGTGAGCTCGAACGCGCTCGCCCAGTGCTCGAGCGTGGCGAGCGGCGCGCGGAAGCTCGACGTCCAGTTGACGGTGGTGCCGCCGCCCACACAGCGCCCCTGCAGGATGTTGATCGCCTTGTCTGTGGTCTTGCGACCGGCCGATTCCTGGTAGAGCTGCGGATACGCTTCGGCCTCGCGCATATGGAAATCGGACGAGCTCAGAAGCGGCCCTTCCTCGATCATCACCACCGACAGTCCCGCCGCGGACAGGATCTCGGCGGCGGTAGCACCGCCCGCGCCCGTGCCTACGATGGCGACGTCGGCCTCGAGGCTGCGATCCTCGGCGAGCGTCGAAGCGTCGATCACCTTCCAGCCGGCGCTCGCGGCGGTGCGATACGGGTCGGACAGCGGCGAGCGCCGCAGAATCTCGGCCATCAACCGGTCGTAAGCGCAGGAGGCCCGGCGTAGCCGGTCGCCGGCCAGGCGCGCGGCTGCGCGTACCAGGCCGCGAGCACGAGCTGGTGCAGCGCGCCGTAGGCCGAGCGCAGAAGCGCGAAGCGACTGTCGCGCCAGCGTGCGAGAAACGCCTCAATCGACTCGGTCGACGCCTCGCGCCAGGGCGACCACACGCCCGCGACCAGAAAGCGCGTGGGCACGAAGTCGAGCAGGGAGAACAACTCGCGCAGTTCCTCGCGCGTGGCCGGCGCAAGCCCGGCGATCGCCTGCTCGACGGCGGCGAGTGTTTCCGCGCGCGCTTCCGGCAGCCCCGCGCCGGCGGGCAACGCGCCCGCGAGGAGCACGGGAATGATCGCGGCCAGGATCGCACGCGCCGGGGCATCGACGGCGGGCGGCGACGGCGCTTGCGGGAACGGGCTCGGAGTTGAAACCCAGCGCGCCAGCAAAAGCGCGACGCCCCCTGCCGCACCCGCCTTGAGCAGCGTCCGGCGGCTCGCGCGAAACATCGGTGATGGGGAGTTCGACATGGTGGGCGACATTGCGCGACGAGCTTTGCGTTTGAGTGCACTCTAGTCCGCGCGGTTAGACAAAACAATCTAGAATCGGGGCCGATGCGTCGCGGGCGGGTCGGATCGGATCCACGCGCACCGGCGGGATTGTCTATCATGGCGACCGCGCGACCCGGCGCACCCCTTAATCCGACCCGGACCCATCCCGCGTCCTGCCTGCGATGCCCACCGCCGCCGAAGCCGAGCTCGTCCGCCAACTCGAGCGCGCTCGCGCGCTCCACGAACAGCGCGCGGCGTCGCCGGCGCTCGCCGCGGCGCTCGATCGGCTCGCCCACTGGCAGTCGCGCCGGCTCAACGCGACCTACGCCGATCTCGCGTGCGACCCGCGCTACGCCGCTGCGATCGCGTTCTTCGGCAACGATCTCTACGGCCCGGGGGACTTTTCGCGCCGTGACGCTGATCTCGCGCGGGTGGTTCCGCTCATGGCCAAGGTGCTGCCGGAAAGGGTGATCGCCACCGTCGCCGGCGCGATGGAGCTCTCGGCGCTGTCGCACGAGCTCGATCGCGCGCTGCTGGAACGGTTCAACGCCACACCGTTATCGGTTGCGAGCTACTGCGATGCCTATCGCCGCCTCGGCAACCGGCGATCGCGCGAACGGCAGATCACGCTGATCGTCGCCGTCGGCCGGGCGCTGGACCGCTACGTGGGCAAGCCGCTCGTGCGCTCGGCGCTGGCGGCGATGCGGCAGCCGGCGCGGGTGGCCGGCCTCTGCGCGTTGCAGGATCTGCTCGAGCGCGGATTTACGGCTTTCCGGCGCATGCGCGGCGCCGACGAATTCCTGGCCGCAATCGAAGCGCGCGAGACGGCATTGATGAACCGCATCTTCGCCGGTGACCGCGCGCCGTTTCCTGAGCCGTGATGGCGCCCCTCGCCGGGGCTGAGCCTCCACGAGCGGAAGCGAGTGGAGGCGACCCGAGCCGGACGCGAGAGCCGACAACTCGACGCCAGCAATCCACGCGACGGTGGCGGAGGCCCCTCTCGCTGCTCGCGCCGCGGCCTCCTTGCATCGTCAAGCGCAGGTGCTTCGTCGCGCGTCGGCCGC
>DASVPH010000183.1:0-9429 GCA_036382945.1 Casimicrobiaceae bacterium | reverse complement strand
GACGTTCGTGGCTTCGCTCATGATGTCGACGGTTGTCCGGGATCGACCGCGAACACCTCCACCGCGGCCGACTTGCCCTTGAACGGCACCGGACCGAGGGGCTCGACGGCGACGCGCTCGCTCAACGCCGCACGCGTGGCGCTGTCGACCAGGATAACGCGCTGCGCGACCTTGGTGTGCGACTCGAGCCGAGCCGCGAGATTGACGGTGTCGCCGATGCAGGTGTAGGTCGCGCGCTGATGGGTGCCCGTGTAGCCGGCCACCATCTCGCCCGAGGCGATGCCGATGCCGATCTTGATCGGCGGCTTGCCCTCCGTTTGCCGCTCGTGGTTGAAGAGCTCGACGAGCTCGACCATCTCCTGCGCTGCGCGCACCGCGCTCCCGCAGTGATCGGAGAGCGGGATCGGCGCGCCGAACATCGACATCAGCCCGTCGCCCATCATCACCGTGACCACCCCGCCGTGACCGCTGATCGCGTTGAACATCAGCGCGTAATAGGTGTTGAGCAGCTCGATCGTCTCCTCGGGCGGCTGCGACTCGGCCAGCGCGGTGAAGTCGCGGATATCGGCGAACATCACCGAGGCGCGCACCCGCTTGCCGCCGAGCGTGAAGCCCGAGTCCTGCAGGTCCTGCGCCACCTCGGGAGTAGCGAAGCGGCGCACGAGCTCCTTCGTATGATCGCGCAGCCGCTTCTTCTCGAGGCTCGCCCCGATGCGGGCCTCGAGCAGCACCGGATTGACCGGCTTGTGGAGGTAGTCCTCGGCGCCGAGCTCGATGCAGCGCACGATGCTGTCGAGGCCTTCCTTCGAGGAGGTGACGATGACCGGCACGTCGCGCAGTTGCCGGTCGTTGACCATCTGCTCGAGCACCTGGAAGCCGTCCATCTCCGGCATCTCCATGTCGAGCAAGACCAGGTCGAACCCGTCGCGACGCAGCATGTCGAGCGCGACCCGGCCGTTCTCGGCGAGCGCCACGCTGTGGCCCTGCAGCTCGAGATTGCGCGCCAGCAGCAGGCGGTTGACCTTGTTGTCGTCGACCACCAGCAGGCGGGCCGGGCCGGTCTTGAGCTCACGCATGGCGTAGCTCGGTCAGCGCCGCGGCGACGCGTGAATATTCCTTCGCCAGCGCGTCGAGCGATGTCGTACCGCGTTCGTTCGCCTTCGCCACGCCGGCGAGCTCGAGCTCACGCGCCATGGCGCCGAGGGCGAGCGCGCCGAAGGTATTGCTGTTGGACTTGAGCGAATGCGCGGCGCGGCGGAACTTGTCGGCTTCTTTGGCGGCGAGCGCGCCGCGCAGCTCGTCCAGCATCCGCGGCGCCTCCTGGAGAAAGGTGTCGACCAGGTCCGCCACGAAATCCGGGCCGGTCGTCTGCTCGAGCGCATCGAAGGTCGCGCGATCGATGGCGGGTGTCGAGGCGCTCATCATCGCTCCTTCCGTGCGGGCACCTGATTCAGAGCCTCGATCAGCCGCTCCACGCGGATCGGCTTGGTCAGATAATCGTCCATGCCGGCGGCGAGGCACATGTCGCGGTCGCCTTGCATGGCGTTGGCGGTCATCGCGATGATCCGCGGCCGCTCGTGCGGGGGCCAGCGCGCGTTGATCTTGCGCGAAGCTTCCAGACCGTCCATCTCCGGCATCTGCACGTCCATCAGCACCACGTCGTAGGTCTGCCGCTGGACCGATTCGATCGCTTCGATGCCGTTCGACGCGAGATCGGCGCGGTAGCCCATCTGCTGCAGCAAGCGCAGCGCGAGCTTCTGATTCACGACGTTGTCCTCGGCGAGGAGGATCCGCAGCGGATGGCGCGCCGCCTGGCTCGGATCGAGCTGCCGCTTGCCCGGCGCCGCGGCCTCGGCCTTGGGCGCGGCGCCGCGGGCGAGCAGTCCGACCAGCGTGTCGAACAGGTGCGACTGGCGCATCGGTTTGGCGAGATAGGCATCGAACAATCCCTCTCCGTCGCCCGCCTCGCGCCGGCCGAGCGAGCTGAACAACACCAGCGGCAGCGCGGCGCGCCGGTCGCGCATCTGCCGCGCCAGCGCGATGCCGTCCATCTCGGGCATGTGCATGTCGACGATCGCGAGATCGAACGCCTCGCCATTTTCGAGCCAGCGCAAGGCTGCGGCGGGCGATTCGGTGGCGCGCGTCGACATGCCCCATTTGGCCGTTTGCAACGTCAGTACGCGGCGGTTCGTGGCGTTGTCGTCGACGACGAGCACGCGCTTGCCCTCAAGCTCGGGCTGCACGCCGATGAAGTCGTGCTGCCGGGCCTGCGGCAGCTCGGCGATCGGCGCCTGGATGCTGAAGAAGAACGTCGCTCCGCGGCCGGGCCCTGCGCTCTCGGCCCACATGCGGCCGCCCATCAGCTCGGAAAGGCGCTTGCTGATCGCGAGCCCCAGGCCCGTCCCGCCGTACTTGCGCGTCGTCGACGAGTCGGCTTGCGAGAACGACTGGAACAGCCGGCTCGTCACCTCCGGCGAGAGGCCGATGCCGGTGTCGCGCACCGAGAAGGTGATCTCCGCCCGGTTGGCGGCGATCGGCTTCGAGGCGACCGTCAGCACCACCTCGCCCGCTTCCGTGAACTTCACCGCGTTGGAGAGCAGGTTCAGCATGATCTGGCGCAGCCGGGTTACGTCGCCGACGATGGCCGCGGGGACGTCGCCCTCGAACACGTACGCCGTATCGAGATCCTTCTCGACTGCGCGCGAGCTCACCAGATCGAGCGCGGACTCGACGCACTCGCGCAGATCGAAGGGCTGCGCCTCGATGTCCATGCGCCCGGCTTCGATCTTCGAGAAGTCCAGGATATCGTTGATGATGGTAAGCAGCGCATCGCCCGACTCGCGGATGGTCGCGACGTAGTCGTGCTGCTCGGTGTCGAGCTTGGTGTCGAGCAAGAGCCCGCTCATGCCGATTACGGCGTTCATCGGCGTGCGGATCTCGTGGCTCATCGTGGCCAGGAACGAGCTCTTCGCCTCGTTGGCGGCTTCTGCTGCGGCGCGCGCCTCCTGCGCCTGCTTGAAGAGCCGCGCGTTCTGGATCGCGATCACCGCCTGGTCGGCGAACGTCTTGAGCAGCGTCTCGTCTTTCTCGGTGAAAGGGCTTGGCGGCTGGCACACCACCATGATCGAGCCGATGCCTCGATCCTCCCATAGCATCGGAACCCACGCAGCCGAGAAGCTGCCAACCTGATCGAGCGTGTCGCGCGCCCACGTGCTGGACTCGGCCATTGCCCGGATGTCGCTGATCTGCACGATGCGGCGATCGCGGATGGCCCTTCCGGTCGTGCTCTTGTCCAACGGCATCGGCAGCGTGCGGGTCATCGTCTTCACGATCGAGCCGCGGACCGCGACAGGGTGCACCAGGCCGTCGTGCACGACCACGATCCCGAGGTGCTCGGTGCCGAACAGTCGCTCGCAGCTGTCGAGAATCTTCTCGAATACCGGTGCCGTGTCGGCGACCGACCCGCTGATCACCCGCAGCACCTCCGCCGTGGCGGTCTGCTGCTCGAGCGCCTCCTTGGTCTCGTTGAACAGCCGCGCGTTCTGCAGCGCCACGCCGACGTTCGCGGCGATGGTGGAAAGCAGCCGCTCGTCGTCGGCGTCGTAGATGCCCTCCTTTTGCGTGCTCTGCACGCTGACCGCTCCCTGGCACGTGCCTTCCACCAGAATCGGCACGCCGAGGTACGACAGGGCCTGCCTGCCGAAGACTTTGGGGCCGAGGTCGAGGCTGCGCCGGTCCTTCTCCCGATTGATGATTAGCGGCCTGCCGGACTCAATGATCCTGCCGGTCAGGCCCTCTCCGTACTTGAGCGGCGCGAGCTTGTCGCCGTACTGGTAGGGGAAGTCAATGATGCCGGTTTGCCGGTCGAGCAGGGCGACGTAGGCGATGTCGGCCTTGAACACCGTGCGGATCTGCTCGCCCACCAGCTCGAGCAGGTTGGCGAGGTCGAGCTTGCTCGCGAGCTGCTGCGACACCGTGTTGACAGTGGCGAGCTCCGCGGCGCGCTGCTGCGACTCGGCGAAGAGCCGCGCGTTCTCGATGGCGACGGTGGCCTGCAGCGAAAGCCCGACCAGGAATTCCAGGTCACTGTCTACGAACGGCTGACCGCCGGTACGCCACACGGCCATGACACCCTTGACGGCTTGTCCTGCGAGCAGCGGAGCAACCATCAGCCGCTCGTTCTCTTCCTTTTCGGTCCCCGGAATCAGGATCGCACGCGCGTCCGAGCCGGTATCGTTGATGAATTCGGCGCGGCCGCTCTGGACCAGGCTGCCGATGATGCCTTCGCCGACCTTGATGACGGTCGACTGGATCTCCGTGGCAATATCGCCGACCGCGACGATCGCGCGGTACGTCAACCCGCCGGGATCGGGAAGGAAGATCGCGCTGCTGCCGCCGTTGAGCAGGCTTCTCGCGTGACCGGCGATGCGGTCCATCACCGTGGCCAAGTCCAATGTCGAAGAGATGTCGCGGCCGACCTCGGCGAGCGCGGCCGTCTCGCGCGTGCGGCGCTGCGTTTCGTCGAAGAGACGTGCATTCTCGAGCGCGACGCTCATCGCGTTGGCGACCGTTTGCAGCAGGCGCACATCCGAAGCGCTAAAGGCGTGCTCGCGCTCCATGTCCATCAACTTGATGAGTCCGCGCGCTTGGTCCCCCACTATCATCGGTACGTAAACCGCTGATTTCTCGAGCGGATAGCCAGGCAGCAACATGAAACTGCCATACTTTTCCGCCTCCTGCGCCATGTTCTCGTTGATGACCAGCATCTCGCGCGTGTGCAGCACGTGAGGGCCAAAGCCTTTGTCGTCAAGTAGCGATGGCCCGATGGTGTGCCGTTGCCCGCTCCCGTAATTGTATGGGTAGTGGACCAAATTGGTCTGCGGATCATAAATGCGAATCCCAACGTCGGCCTGATTGAAGATCTCGCGGATCTTGTCGCCAACCGCATCGTAGATGCCCTGCATGTTGAGCTCCGCCGCGAGCGCCTGCTGCACACTGTTGATGATCGCCAGCTCGGCCGCGCGCTGCTGCTCGGCCTTGAACAGCCGCTGGGTTTCGTCGAAGAGCCGTGCGTTCTCCAGCGCGGTGCCGAGCGACGCGGCGATGGTGGTTAGGAGCCGCAGCTCGGATTCGCCGTACGCGTTCTCGCGCTCGTAGTTTTCGATGGTGATGGAGCCGAGGACGCGGTCGCTGCTGATGATCGGTACGGCGATCAGGGATTTACTCATATCCGTACCGGGCACAGCGCCGCCCCGCACCTTTTCATAGTCCGCAGCGGTATTGAGGACCAAAGGCCGGCGCGTCTTGATCATCGTCTCGCCCATGCCACCCGGCGTCGGCCGTTGCGGTCCGATGTGAAGACGCTTGCCGTGCTCGTATGCGTAGAGATAATGCACCAGATTGGTCTTTTCGTCGTACCAGCGGATGCCAAGGTCCGGCGTTTTGAATACTTCACGCAGCTTGTCGCCGACCAGATCGACGATCGCCTGGAAGTCGAGCTCCGAGGCGAGCCCCTGCTGAATCGAGTTGATGATCGCGAGCTCGGCGTTGCGCTGCTCGGTTTCCTTCAGCAACCGCTGCGTCTCGTCGAAAAGCAGGGCGTTCTCGAAGGCGACGCTCAAACTATCGGCGAGCGTCGTGAGCAGCCGCACGTCGGAGTCGGTGAAGGCGTTCTCGCGGTCGATGCTCTGGATGGAGATCACGCCGCGCGCCTCATCGCCGATCACCAGCGGTACCCAGATGCCCGAATGCGGTATGTACCCGAGCGTCCGCGATCCTGCTTCGGCGGCGCGTGCAAGGAGGTCCTCGTTGATCATCAGCGGCTGGCGCGTGCGCATGACCTGGAGTCCGAATCCCGCCTGGCCCAGCGCCACCGGCTTGGGGAACTGCCGTTCTGCCTTGGCAACGCTGTAGCGGTAATGCATCAGATTCGTCTTGCGCTCGTAAGTGGCGATGTAAACCGCCTGCACGTTGAAAGTGTCGCGTACCTTGTCGCCGACGAGGTCGAAGATGGCTTGGATATCGAGTTGCGAAGCGAGCCCGGATTGCACGCTGTTGATGATGGCGAGCTCGTGCGCGCGCTGCTCAAGCAGCGCGTTGGAGGCCCGCAGCTCCTCGGTGCGCTGAGCCACCTTCTGCTCGAGCCCCTGTGACCATTGCGCGTTGTCGAGCGCGACCGCGGCCTGATTTGCGAGCAGGCCCATCATGTCGCGGTCGGTGTCGTCGAAGCGGCCGTACACGCCGTCCATGTCGACGTAGAGATAGCCGAGGAGCCTGCTCTGGACGATGAGCGGCGCGACGATTCGTGATCGCTGTTTCAGCGCCGTTGCGGTTCGAGGCGTGTGGACGAGGCTCGCCGTCCGCGTGCGGCGGACGTGCGCAAGGTGCGGGTCGATGGCGCGCAGGAGTTTCGCCGGATCCTCGCCCCGCGGCACGAGCGAACCCGCCAGGCGCGGACCCCGCGGCGCCTCCAGCACCAGGAGGACCCGCTCGGCTCCGGAGAGCTCGGTGGCTTCGTCGATCAGGAACTCGTGCAATTCGGCTGCGCTGCGCAGCTCGTTCAGACGCAGCCCCGTGTCCACCAACCGCTCGAACGGCTCGCGCAGATTCGCTTCGCCCGCCAGATGGGCGGCGCGCTGCTCCGGGGACAGGCGGCGCCTGCGCGCGTCCCTGATCCAGGCGTGGACGATCTCACGGTGCGTGTCGATCTTGTTGAGGTAATTGCGGCGCAGGCCTTCGTCGCTCAGGCCAGCGCTGCCCCTGCACATGAGCTGATACGCCATCTCCAGCGCGTCGCGCGCGTCCCGCGTTTGCCTGTTGGCCTGCAGAGCCTGGCTGTGCTGCCACCAGACCTGGGCTGCTTCCAGGCCTTCGAGCGCCGCCAGACCATGGGCGCGATGCATCGCGGTGGCGCGCCGCGTAGCGGCCACCGCGGCGCGCGGGTTTCCCGCGGCCAGGTGCGCTTCCCCAAGGCCCGCCAACGCGTTCATCTCCCAGGTGTCATTGTTGACGGTACGAAGCGACGCAACCGCACCCTTGTAGTGCCGCAGCGCGGCCTGCGCGTCGCCCTCCAGCATCGCCAGCCGGCCCTGCGCCAGAGGCGCGAGAAAGGGGAAAAGGCGGTCCTGGTGCGTTTCGACCAGCATCGTGACCGCATCGTCGAGGTTGGCGCGCGCCGCGTCCAGATGCCCCATCGCGGTTTCCGCGAACGTGAGTTGCCAGAAATTGTTCATCACACCGGTGCGCGCGCCGGTGCGTCGACAGATCTCGCCGGCCTTCAGGTTCAGGCGGCGGGCTCGCCGGTACAAGCCAAGGCCGCGGTAGGCGATGCCCAGATTCGTAGTCACTACGGCCTGACGCTCAACATAACCCGCCGCTTCGAAGGCGGTGAGCGCCTGATTCAGTAGCTTCAGACGGATACCGAGATCGGCCTCATTGAACATGCGCATGTTGAGCGCATCGCCCGCGCCGTACAGGTCGCCGCAGCGACGACACAGCGCCAGTGCGTCGCTGGCCGCCTGGTTGGCCTCGGCCGCATGACCCAGGTTGCTGTGCGCCGCGGAGAGCGCCCACAGCGCGCGCCCCTCGCCCGAAGCCTGGCCAAGCGATCGGAACAGCGCGGCTGCTTTGGTCGCGTTCTCGATGGCCTGTTCGCTCAATTTTTCGCGGAACTGCGCTTCAGCCAGGCGAAGCAGGCTCATGGCAACCAGTGGCGTTTGCCTGCTCTGGCGCGCGGCTTTCAGCGCGGCCGTAGCCGTCTCGGCCGCAGCCTGCAATTCGCCTTCGCGCATTTGCACGAGGGCCTGGCGGTTCCGCGCCTGCGCCTTGGATGCTGCTGTCTTGGCGATGTCAGACAGGCCGAGCATCGCGGCGGCGTCTCCCCGGGCGCGATCGAGGTCGCCCCGGGCGATGAAGCTTTCCGCGCGCAGGTCGAGCAGATCGAGGCGGATTCCCACGCTCAAGCCGGTCGTGGCCAGCGCCTCGGTGGCCAGTTCGATCGCTTGCGCATGCTGCCCAGCCCAGGCCAACTCGCCGACGCGCTCCGCCGTGGGTGCAGCCTTGCCCGCGCGGGGTCGGCTTGCGCGCTGGCCCCGCAGCACCCTGGCTTCTCGCGAATCCGGCATGCCTTCCCCGAACGGTGCGTCCCGCCGCGATATTAGTCTACCGGCTGCGCCCGTCAATCCGCCGCGGACTGTTTCCGAGCCCGGTTGCTGACCCACTCCAGCACGCCGAAGCGACGGCCGACGCGCAACTCGCTGCGATCGCGCCGGTCGAGGCGAGGCGCGCGGTCACGTACGCTCGGCCGCTCGGACATTGAACAGGCGATTCAGGCCCGGAGGTCGGCCGGAGCCATACTGTGAGGGACAACTCTGCCGTTCTTCGGTCCAGGCGGACCTTTGGTCTGCCCGTCGATTGACCGAGCCGACGTTTGTAGTCACCATCTTCGCGTCGCGGCAGCGCGACGAAAATAGGCTCGGCAAAACTGCCGTAAGGCAGTGACGCAAAGCTTCCGGTCCGCGAGCTGAAACTCGCGGGTAGCGGGGCTGCCGGCGGGACGCCCCGCCGTACTGCAGGAACGGGACGTGGTGCGCTCGAGCACCGCCCTCCTTCCGGTCACTGCCTCCAGACGGATCGCGCGGAGGCATCATGGAATGGAGTACGCCGTTCCGCCGGATCAGGGCGTCGCAGCCCGGAATCCTTGCGCTCGCCGCCCCGCGAGCCGCCAATCCCAGGTTCACGAACATCGGTAACATCGCGCCGATCTGCGCAGCTCGCGCGGGGATCGCGGCGCCATGACGACCAAGACATTGGTGTGGGAGCGGTTGCAATTGGGCGTCGATCCGCTGGCGTTCCGGCGCGGCGCGGCGCGCACGCTTGCCCGCGTCGAGGCGCGACCGCGCGAGGGCGCGCGGATCAGCGCGGAGGAATTGCGGGAAGATTTCCGCCTCGATGCCGCGGCGGCTGCAACGCTCACTCAGGCGCTGGTCACGAGCGGGCTGCTCGACCGCACGAAGGATGGCTCGGATTATTGGCTCACCCGCCGCTTTCGCGAATGCGCGCTGGCGCGCGTGGTGCCGCCGCTGGAGCGTGTGCGCGCCAAGCATCTCATCCACCGGGCGGGCATGCTCGCCGCGGAGATCAACGCCAAGTGGAAGCGCAATCCCTTCGTGATCGCGATGATCGCGGTGTCGGGAAGCTACATGAGTCGCGCAAGGAAGCTGCCGGAGGTCGAGCTCTGGCTCATCGTCAAGCCGCGCGCGGCCGGTCGTTCGAGCCTCCAGAGCATGTCGTCGAGCCGAGGCGGCGCCGCGCGGCAGATCCGGGACGCGGTGCGCGCGCTCAGCTCGTTTCTCGTCGTGCGCGTGGTCACCGACACCAAGTTGCTGCCGCGGCCGTTCAGCATCGCGTTCCGCGCCGAGGATATCCCGG
>DASVPH010000182.1:0-54971 GCA_036382945.1 Casimicrobiaceae bacterium | reverse complement strand
CGCTTGCGGCCTCATTGGCCAATTCGGCCGCTGCGCTGCCCCCAAAAGCGGGGGCCGAGTGCCGCGGCTCCATGCCGGCCTGCGCCGGCATGGACGGCACGAGGAGGCGTTGCGTCTCGCAACGCCGCGGCCTGCAAGGCCGGTTCGCGCCTTGGGTCGGCCCGGCGGCGCTCACTGCTTGTCTCTGCGCATCTTCAACATGTCCTCGGCGACTACCTGCTCCCCGCGTTCCCGGACGATCTCCTCGGCAAGCTGCTCCTCGAGCGATTTTTCGTGCGGCTTCTCGGTCGGGTCGGGGATGCGGCCGCGCAAGAAAGCGATGCGCTTGATCAGCTCCGAGATGCCTTGCAGGATGAGCAGCAGGAAGCCCACCGGCACCAGAAGCCTCGCCGGCCAGATGATGAGCCCCCCCGCGTTGGTCGAGATTTCCTGCCGTTGGTAGGCATCGACGAACACGGGCCAGCCCAGCCACATGAGCAGGAACGCCATCGGGAACAGGAAGAACACCGTGCCGATGATGTCGATCCAGGCCTGCGCGCGCTTGGACAGCCGATTGGCGATGACATCGATGCGCACATGCTCGTTGCGCAGCAACGTGTAGCCGGCCAGGAACAGAAAGATCGTCGAGAACAGGTACCACTGGATCTCGAGGAAGGCGTTCGAGCTGAAGTTGAAGGTCTTGCGCACCACGGCGTTCGCGGCGCTGATGAGCACCGCGGCGAGCACCAGCCAGTAGAACGTGTGCCCGATGCGTTCGCTCAACCGGTCGATCAGCCTGGACAGCGTGAGCAATGACGACACGATGTTCCCCCTCCGGTCAGCCGCGAAATTCGGGCGATTATAGGCGCATTCGTCCTCCGGCAGCCTCGCGGGCGGCGCCGCAAGCCGGTGCCGGTCACGATCTCGTGTCCCGTTGCGCAGATTCGTTAGCGTCGGAAGCTTAAGAACGGAGCCCTGGCGGGATGTTAGAATTTCACGCTTTCCCACGCCGCAGAGCATCCTCACGCCGATGCCGCACCGCTCGCTCACGCTTGCCCAAGCCGACCCGGAGCTCTGGGCCGCCATTTCCGACGAGAACGCCCGCCAGGAGGCGCACATCGAGCTGATCGCCTCGGAGAACTACGCCAGCCGGGCGGTGATGGAGGCGCAGGGCTCGCAGCTCACCAACAAATACGCCGAGGGCTACCCCGGAAAGCGCTATTACGGCGGCTGCGAATGCGTCGATGTCGCCGAGCGGCTGGCGATCGATCGGGCCAAGAGGCTCTTCGGCGCGAGGTTCGCCAACGTCCAGCCGCACTCGGGCGCGCAGGCCAACCAGGCGGTGTTCTTCGCGGTGCTCAAGCCGGGCGACACGTTTCTCGGCATGTCGCTGGCGCATGGCGGACACCTGACGCACGGCTCGCCCGTCAACCTGTCGGGCAAATGGTTCCAGGTGATCGGCTACGGGCTCGACCCGGCGACCGAGCTGATCGACTACAACGCCGCCGAGCGGCTGGCGCACGAGTTTCGGCCGAAGCTCATCGTGGCCGGCGCCTCGGCGTACTCGCGCGTCATCGATTGGGGGCGCTTTCGCGCCATCGCCGACGCGGTCGGTGCGTACCTGATGGCCGACATCGCGCATTACGCCGGGCTCATCGCTGCCGGCCTCTATCCGAGCCCGATCGGGCTGGCCCAGTTCGTGACCAGCACGACCCACAAGACGCTGCGCGGCCCGCGCGGCGGGTTGATCCTCGCCGACTCCGAGCACGAGAAGCTGATCAACTCGGCGGTGTTTCCCGGTTTGCAGGGCGGCCCGCTCATGCACGTGATCGCCGCCAAGGCGGTGGCGTTCAAGGAAGCGCTCTCGCACGAGTTCAAGGTGTACCAGCAGCGCGTGCTGGAGAACGCGCGGGTGCTCGCGACCGTGCTCCAGGAGCGCGGCTTGCGCATTGTCTCCGGGGGCACCGACTCGCACCTGTTCCTGGTCGATCTGCGCGCGAAGAAGATTACGGGCAAGGATGCCGAAGCCGCCCTCGGCCGGGCCGGGATCACGGTCAACAAGAACGCGATTCCCAACGACCCGGAAAAGCCGTTCGTCACCAGCGGCATCCGCATCGGGAGCCCCGCGGTCACCACGCGCGGCTTCACCGAGATCGAGTGCGAGCAGCTCGGCCACCTGATGGCCGATGTGCTCGACGCCCCGGACGACGATCGGGCCATCGCGCGGGTCGCGAGGGCGGTGAAAGCGTTGACCGCGAAATTTCCGGTCTATGAGCAGGCAGAGGCTGTTCCCCACGCATGAAATGTCCGTTCTGCGGCAGGCCCGACACGCAGGTGGTCGATTCGCGTGTCTCGGAAGCCGGAGACTCGATCCGCCGCCGCCGGCGCTGCGTGGCCTGCCAGAAGCGTTTCACGACCTACGAGAACGCCGAGCTGCGCCTGCCGCAGGTGGTCAAGCAGAACGGCACCCGCGCCGACTTCGACGTCGCCCGCATCCGCAACGGCTTCCAGCGCGCGCTGCACAAGCGACCGGTGCCGACCGAATACGTCGACCAGGCGGTCGAGCGCATCGTGCAACAGGTGCTGGGTCTGGGCGAGCGCGAGATCCCGTCGCGGCAGATCGGCGAGATGGTGATGCAGGAGCTCTACAAGCTCGACAAGGTGGCCTACATCCGCTTCGCCTCGGTCTATCGCAGTTTCCAGGATCCGGCCGATTTCCGCGACGCGCTGAAGGAGGTCGAGCCGGCGTCGCCGCGGCGCAGATCGCGCTGAACGGACTATTGAGGCTAGGAAACGAAGTGACGGACAAGCGTCGGCCAAGGCGTGACGCGGCCGGCGAAACATGCTCGTCATTCCCGCGAAAGCGGGAATCCAGTGTCGTCCGACGAAAGACGCTGGGTCCCCGCGTCCGCGGGGACGACGCAACCAGGGCGCCGCTTTAGATGACGGCGTTCGACGAGCGCGATCGCGAGCACATGCGTCGCGCGCTCGAGCTTGCCGCGCGAGGGCTTTACACGACGACGCCGAATCCGCGCGTGGGCTGCGTCGTCGTGCGCGCGGGTCGCGTGATCGGCGAGGGCTGGCACGAGCGCGCCGGCGAGGCGCACGCCGAGGTGCGCGCGCTCGCCGACGTTCGCGCCCGCGGCGAGACCGCGCGCGGGGCGACGATCTACGTGACGCTCGAGCCGTGCGACCACACCGGCCGCACGCCGCCGTGCACCGAGGCGCTGCTCGCCGCGGGCGTGAGCCGGGTCGTGGCGGCGATGCGCGACCCCAACCCGCTCGCCGCGCACGGCGCGGAGCGCCTTGCCGCCGCGGGCGTGGCGGTCGAGCACGGCCTGCTGGAAGATGAGGCGTGCGAGCTCAACGTTGGCTGGATCAAGCGCGTGCGCGACGGGCGACCGTGGGTGCGCGTCAAGATCGCCGCCAGCCTCGACGGCCGCACCGCGCTCGAGGACGGAGCGAGCCAGTGGATCACCGGACCCGCGGCGCGCGCCGACGGGCATCGCTGGCGGGCGCGGGCCTGCGCGATCCTGACCGGCATCGGCACCGTGCAGCAGGACGATCCGCGACTGACGGTGAGAGACATCCACACCCCGCGCCAGCCGCTCAAGGTGATCGTCGATCGCCGCGGCGAGTTGCCGGCGAGCGCGCGCGTGCTCGAAAGCGGGGAGGTGCTCGTGGTGTCGGCCGAGACGCCGCGCAACACCTGGCCCGCGAACGCGCACAGCGTCGTGCTCCGCGGCGCGGACGGCCGGGTGGATCTCGACCGCATGCTCTTCGTTCTCGCCGAGCGCGGGATCAACGAGATTCACGTCGAAGCGGGCGCCAAGCTCAACGGCGCGTTGCTCGCCGCGGGTGTGGTCGACGAGCTCCTCGTCTACTTCGCGCCGTGCCTCATCGGCGATCCCGCGCGCGGCATGTTCGCGCTGCCCACGCCGCTGACGCAGCTTGCGCGGCGCGTGCCGCTTTCGATCCGCAGCATGGAGCGCATCGCCGAGGACTGGCGCGTGCTCGCGCGCACATGAACACTCGGGTCATCCCGGCGCAGAGCCTGCTCCCGACCCGATCGGGGGCCGGGATCCCATTGAGCGCGGACCTGGCTTGGGCCCCGGCCGGAGCCTGCCCCGGCATGCTTGAAGCCGGGGCCGGGGCGATGGCCGGAATGATCGGCACGTTGCATACCGAAGTTCCGTCATCCCGGCGAAGGCCGGGATCCAATCCCTGAGCGCGCTGATGTTCACCGGCATCGTCCAGAGCGTGGGTCGAATCGTCGAGCGCGAGCCTCGCGGCAACGGCGCGCGCCTGACGATCGATGTCGGTGCGCTTCCCGTAGACGATGTCGCGGTGGGCGAGAGCATCGCGGTCGCGGGCTGCTGCCTGACCGTCGTGGCCCGAGAGGCGCGGCGGCTCGCCTTCGACGTTTCCGCCGAAACCTTGTCCTGCACGGCGGGTCTGGACCGCAACGGCGCGGTGAATCTCGAGCGCGCGCTGCGACTCGCGGACCGCCTCGGGGGCCACCTGCTCGCCGGGCACGTCGATGGAGTGGGAACCGTCGTTCGCTGCGACACGCTGCCTGGAGGCGATGGCAGCCGGATCCTCGAGGTCGAGGCGCCGCCGTCGCTCGCCAGATTCATCGCACCGAAAGGATCGATCGCGATCGACGGCGTCAGCCTCACCGTCAACACCGTATCCACCGCGCGCTTCGCGGTGAACCTGATCCCGCATACCCTGGCGGTGACGACGCTGCGTGCATTGGTACCCGGCGCGCGGGTCAATCTCGAGGTCGACCTTCTCGCGCGATATCTCGAACGCCTCGCCACCTACAGGCATTAGATTCGCAACTCGGGGCGTGGCTGGCACGGAGAGGTCGTCTCGGCCTTTTGCGGTTAGAAGGACGGCCACGAGGTTCCCTGCATCCTGTTGCGGAAAAGCTACACGTAGCTTGTAGTCAGCAGTCCGCCGGCGCCGCTCGGTGCCGACTGTCGCGGGACAACCAAGCTTAGCCGCATGTCACGAACGAAGGAAGAACGGCCGTCTTCCGGTGCCGCTCCCGCCGTCCCGCGGCCGTTGCTCACTACAACCTCGCCGGAATGATGCGCCGCTGAGCGTGCTGGCCTTCGCATTCAACGCGTTGTGCTGGCTTCAGATGTCTTTTGCCACCTAAAATCCACGGCGGTTGAAAGCTGCCCATTCGGATCATCTTCGCATGGCTCTCGATGGCTCGTTGCACGCTCGATAGCGGTACCTTTCGTCGCCCATCGGCGCCGTGTTAAAGCGCGCGCCAGGTTTGTCTCGCCTTTGTAGCCGGCCTGTCGTTGCTTTCCGCCGCGCACGCTGCGGTTGGGGTCAACAAGAGCTTCACGCCTAATTCGGTCGTCTCGACGCAGCCCGCCACGCTGACGATCGTCCTGCTCAATCCGAGCTCCTCGGCGGCGACGGCGGTCGCGCTGACCGACACGCTGCCTGCGGGCGTGGTGATCGCCACGCCGCTCGCGATCGGCAGCAACAGCTGCGCTTTCTCGACTGCGGGGGTCGTTGCGGGGTCGGGTTCGGTTTCGCTCTCCGGCGGGAGCATTCCGCCGATCAGCGGCGGCGTGGCGGGCGAGTGCCAGTTCCAAGTCGACGTCTCGGCGTCGAGTCCGAACACTTATCTCAATACGATCGCAGCGGGCGCCGTGTCATCCTCGCGGGGCAGCAATGCGCAGGCTGCGCAAGCGACGCTGGTGGTCTCCGCGCCGGCCAACGTGACCGGTCCCAAGACGTTCTCGCCGGCCAACGTGCACGGCAACGGGACGCCGTCGACGCTGACCGTCACGCTCACGAATCCCAACCCGATCGCGCTGACCAACGCGGCTCTCACCGATACACTGCCCGCGGCCATCACCATCGCAAGCGTGCCCAACGCGGCCACGACCTGCGCTGGCGGCACGGCCACACCCAGTCCGAGCGCGAGCAATCCGGCGACGATCGCCTTGTCCGGAGCGACAATCCCCGCGAACGGCTCGTGCACGTTCTTCGTCGATGTGGTGGCGAGAAATCCCGACGCGCTGACCAACGGCAATCAGACCAACACCATCGCCGCGGGCACGCTGACCACGACCGAGGGCGCGACGAATTCCGCGATTGCGGCCAATATCGACGTGCAGACCGGCGCGCGGGTCGCGAAGGCCTTCTCGCCGAGCCTGATCGCGCCCGGCGGCGCATCGACGTTGACGATCACGGTCACGAACTTCAACGCGACCGTGCTCTCGCCGATCACGTTCACGGATACCTTCCCGCTGACGATCAGCGCAACCGCGTTGCCGGTGACGACCTGCGGCGGGACGATAAGCACGGTTCCGGCGCAGCCCGCACCTGCGCCCTATACGTCGTTCACGCTCACCGGCGGGAGCCTCGGCGGCGTCGCCGGCCCGGGGCCCGGATCGACGACGTGCACGGTGAGCGTCCCGGTGACCGCGACGGCGTCGGGCACCAACACGCTTCCCGCCAACAACTACGGTGGGGTCGCCATCGCGGCTGCGAGCGCCACGTTGTCGGTCAGCGCGATCACCGGCAGCAAGTCGTTCACGACGCCGGCGATACAGACCGGCACGACGACGATGACGATCACGCTCAACAACCTCACGGGGGTTCCGGCGACGATCACCTCGTTGCGCGACGACCTCAGCACCATCGGCGCGGGCTTCACCGTGCAGAGCGGCGCGACGCCGGGCGGGAGCTGCGGGACCACGCTCACCTCGCCCACCCCGGGAACGCTGATCACGACCGCCGGCGGCACGATTCCCGCCAACGGCAGTTGCACGATCGGCTTGCCCATCGACATCGCGCCGACCGCGGCGACCAGAAACCGGACGAACACGATTCCGGTAGCGTCGGGAATCAACGGCGTGCAGACGACCGCGGGCAACAACGCCGTTGCGATCACGGGCACGGTCAACGTCCAGCGTGCGCTGACGGTCACCAAGGCGTTTGCACCGGCAATGATCCAGCGTCGAGCAGTATCGCGGCTGACCGTCACGATGGTGCCCACGGTCAACCTCACCGGCGTGGCATTCACCGACGACCTGACTGGGGGCGGGATTCGCGCTGTCCGCGAGGCCGAATCCGGTCGCGACCAACTGCGGCGCCGGCACCATCACCGCGAATCCGGGGGCGACGAGCTTTTCGCTCTCGGGAGCCACCCTGACCGTAGGCACGAGCTGCACGGTGGCGGTGGATGTCGCGACGCCGGTCACGACGGCCGTTCGCACCAACACCATCCCGGCCGCCAATATCACGACCACGCAGGGCGTGACCACCAGCAACGTGACGGCCAACCTGACGCTCGTCAATACATCGGCGACCGTGAACAAGTCGTTCAGCCCACCACGGTCGCGATCGGCGACACCTCGCCCGGAAATCCGAACTTCTCGACGCTGTCCATCCAGATCCGCAACAACAACCCCGGCGCGATCAACCTGACCGGCGTCGGGCTGATCGACGTCTTTCCTGCCGGCATGCTCGTCGCCAACCCGCCGACCGCGGGCTTCAGCGGAGCGGGATGCAGCGGCGCGACGATCACCGCGCCCGTCGGCGCGTCACAGCTCGTTCTTTCAGGCGCGAACGTCAACGCCAACTCGAGCTGCACGCTGTCGGTGCACGTGGTCGGCACGATACCGGGCAGCCTCATCGATACCGTGCCGCCCGGGGCGATCGGCAGCAACCAGGGCGTCACCAATGCCTTGCAGGGGACCGCCACGCTTGCGGTGACGGGGACAGTCAACCTGACGGTCACCAAGACCACGGCGTCGCCTCGGCGGTCCCCGGCGGCGCGACGACCTACGCGATCGGCGTCTCCAACGCCGGCCCGAACGACGTCACCGGGCTCGGCGTCAACGACACGCCGCCAGCGGGCATGACGTTCACTTCGTGGACCTGCGCGGCGAGCGCGGGCTCGGCGTGCCCGGCGAGCGGCAGCGGGCCTATCGCGACGAGCGTGACGGTCTTGAACGGCGGATCGGTCACGTTCACGGTGAGCGCAGCGATCGCTGTCGGCAGCATCACCAATACGGCGAGCCTCGCGGTACCCGGCTCGGTGATCGACACCAATCCGGCGACCTCGGCCAGCGACACCGATTCGCTGACCCCCCAGGCCGATCTGGCGATCACCAAGACCGACGGCGTAGCGAACGCCGTGCCCGGCACCTCGACGACCTACGCGATCGTCGCGACCAACAACGGGCCGAGCGACCTGACGGGTGCGACGCTGACCGATACCCTGTCGCCGGCGATCACGAGCGCGACGTGGACCTGCTCGGCCTCTCCGGGCAGCAGTTGCCCGGCGTCGGGCTCCGGCAGCATCGGCGCTTCCGTCGATCTGCTCGCCGGCGGCAGCGCGACCTTCACGCTCGTCGCAACGATCTCGACGAGCGCGACCGGCACGCCGGTGAACACGGCGACCGTTACGGCCCCCGTCGGAGTTACGGAGACGAATCCGGGCAACAACAGCGCGACCGATACCGACACGCTCACGCCGCAGGCCGATCTGGCGATCAGCAAGACCGACGGCGTGGCGAGCATCGATGCGGGCGCCGGCACGGTGTACACGATCGTCGCGAGCAACAACGGTCCGGGCGCTGTCACCGGAGCGACGGTCACCGACACCGCGCCGGCAGGACTGACGATCGGCAGTTGGACCTGTGCGGCGTCGGTCGGCTCGAGTTGTCCCGCAAGCAGCAGCGGCAACATCTCGGCGTCGGTCAATCTGCTGGTGGGCGGAGCCGCGACGTTCACCGCCAACGCGACCGTCGGGAGCGGCGCCACGGGCTCGATCGCCAACACCGCGACGATTGCCGTGCCGGTGGGGGTGACCGATCCGATTCCCGGAAACAACGGCGCGACCGACACCGACGCGATCAACCTCGTCGCCGATCTCGCCATCGTCAAGACCGACGGCAGCGGGACCTACCTGCCGGGCGCAACCACGACCTACACGATTACGGTCACGAACAGCGGGCCGGCCGATGCGAACGACACGACCGTCACCGACACGCTACCGTCGGGAGTGACCCTCACCGCGAACGTCACTTGCGTTGCGACCGGGAGCGCGACCTGCGGCTCGATCACCGGCGCTGCCGGTGGCACCAGCTTTACCGCGACCGGCGCCATGCTCGCCGCCGGCCCCGGCAACCGGCTCGTCTACTCGCTGCCGGTACGCTTCGCGTCGAGCCTGACGGCGCTTCAGATTGTCAATACCGCGAGCGCGAGCGACCCGGCTGCGCCGAGCGTCGCGGGAGGCTCCGATACCGACGTGCTCGGCGCGCCCGGCACGCCGCCGCAGCCGATTCCGATCGACAACCCCTGGGCGCTTTCGTTCCTCGCAGCAGCCATCCTGCTCTTCGCTTGGCGGCGCTCGCGGCGAGCGCCGTAACCCTCGCCTATATCCACCGCCCGGAGCGGTGGCGTTGAGCTAAGATGTCGAAGTCGACATGCACTCGCACCAGCGAAAGAGGACGGCCCCATGGATCTCACCACGCTCGAGCGCCTGCCGCTGTGGATCGGCGGCCGCGCCGTGCCTTCGCGCACGACGCGCTACGGCGAAGTCACCAATCCGGCCACCGGCGAAGTGCTGCGCCACGTGCCGTTCGCCACCACCGCCGACGTGGCCGCCGCGGTCGCCGCGGCGCTCGCCGCGTGGCCGGGATGGAAGGCCGCGCCGGCGCTGCGCCGCGCGCGGGTGCTGATGCGTTTCCGCGAGTTGCTGGAGGCGCACAAGAAGGACCTGGCGCGGCTCGTCTCGCAGGAGCACGGCAAGACCGTCGCCGACGCCGAAGGCTCGATCACGCGCGGGATCGAGGTGGTCGAGTTCGCGACCGGCATCCCGCATCTGCTCAAAGGCGAGTTCAGCGACAACGTCGGCACCGAGGTCGACACCTTTTCGTTGCGAACGCCGGTCGGCGTGTGCGCCGGCATTACGCCGTTCAACTTTCCGGCGATGGTGCCGATGTGGATGTTCCCGGTCGCGATCGCCTGCGGCAACACGTTCATCCTCAAGCCCTCGGAGCGCGATCCGAGCATGAGCCTGCGGCTCTCGGAGATCGCGAAGGAGGCGGGGCTGCCCGACGGGGTGCTCAATGTCGTGCACGGCGACAAGGAGGCGGTCGATGCGATCCTCAAGCATCCAGACATCAAGGCGGTGTCGTTCGTCGGCTCCACGCCGATCGCCCGGTACATCTACGAGACCGGCACCGCGCACGGCAAGCGCGTGCAGGCGCTGGGCGGGGCCAAGAACCACGCGGTCGTTCTTCCCGACGCGGATCTCGATTTCGCTACCGAAGCGTTGATTGGCGCCGCCTACGGCTCGGCCGGCGAGCGCTGCATGGCGGTGTCGGTGGTGGTCGCAGTCGGCGAGGCGGGAGACGCGCTGCGCGACAAGCTGGCCGAACGCGCGCGCCGCGTCGCGGTCGGGCCGGGTGAGCGCGCCGAGTCGGAGATGGGGCCGGTCATCACCTGCGCCGCGCGCGATCGCATCGTGGGCTTGATCGATCGAGGCGTGGCGGAAGGCGCCACGCTGGTGGTCGACGGCCGCAAGCCGGCGATCCCCGGGCACGACCACGGTTTCTTCGTCGGCCCGACGCTGTTCGACAACACCAGCCCCGCCATGGCGATCTATCGCGAAGAGATTTTCGGGCCGGTGCTGGTCATGGTGCGCAGCGAATCGCTCGAGAAAGCCATCGCGCTGATCAACGCCAATCCGTACGCCAACGGCGCGGCGCTGTTCACGCGCTCGGGCCACGCCGCGCGCCGCTTCCAGCTCGAGATCGAGGTCGGGATGGTCGGCATCAACGTGCCGATCCCGGTGCCGATGGCGTTCTATTCTTTCGGCGGTTGGCGCAATTCGCTCTTCGGCGATTTGCACGTGCACGGCATGGACGGCGTGCGCTTCTACACCCGCGGCAAGGCGGTGACCACGCGTTGGCCGGACGACGGCAGCGCGGCGCCGGGGTTTCACCTGCCGACGCTGGGGTGACGACGGGGCGCCTGATTTAGCTTTAACGCGCCCGCACGCGCGGGCCCGGGCGCGGCTCGATACGAAACCGGATCTCGAGCGTGATGTAATGCCGGATCGGCACGCCCTGGTCCATGGCGGGACGGAACCGGGCATCGGCCAGGGCTTCCTGCACCGCGGCCGCCAGCTCCGGCGGTCCATCGGCGATTTCGACTTCGTCCACGGAGCCGCGCGGGTTGACGATGACCCACGCGTAAACCGTCCCCTCGATATTCGCCGCCAGCGCGGATGCGGGGTACGGCACATCGATGGCGCCGAGCAGTTGCACCGGCCGCTCGATTTCGACGGGGAATTCGGTGAACGCGCGCCCTTGCAGCGCCTCGCCGATCACCGCTATCGATGGACTGGGCCCGACGTCGACGCTTCCGGTGGAGGCGGTGCTCGCCGCCGCCTCGCCGCGCGGCAGGCTTTCGCGGCGGCCGGCGTCGCTCGCCGCAGCCGAAGCCGAAACGGTCGGGATGGCAACCGGCGGCGAAGCGGTCTGCGGCGGCCGGCTGAGTGACGAGATCGCCGGCGGCCCGGCGAGTTGAGCTCGCTCCGACGGCAGTTCCGTGAGCCGTATCTCCAGGCTGTCGGCCTTCACGCCGGGAAGCTGCTGGGCGCCCGGTGTCAGCCCGCCGAGAAAGCCGATCGCGGCAACGTGCAATGACGCGGAGGCGACCAGCGCGGCCGCGAGACGGCCGCCGGGATCGTTGCGGGTCAGCATGCGATCACGCTCGCGGTGCTGTTGAAGGCGTGCCCCATCGGGGGACTCCGCGAAAAAGCAACGGGCGGCGCGACCGCGCCGCCCGTTGCTCGCTCGACCGACGCTGCTCGAAGCTTCTCGGGGCGCGAGCCCGCAAACGTTACGGACCGAGCACGCGCCATGACATCCGGTGGCCTCCCGTGATGCTCGGTAACTTGAGGTTGAAGCTCGCGGTCGCGCCGGTCGTTTCCTTGCTGAAGATCACGCTCAGCTTCGGGAACGCACTTGCAGGGTCTTCGAGTCCGACCAGCTCGCCGCTGACCGCACCTTCGGCCGAATAAAATGACGCCTGCAGCGAGCCTCCCACTTCGACGTCCGATTCCGCAGTCGTGTAATCGCGCGCGTACAGATTCGCCGGCAGGCCGATAGCGCACTGATCGTTCGGCCCCGCGGTCGCAATGAACGTCGCGACGTTGAGGTCGGCCGACGGGTCGACGACGATGCGCTGACCGAGCGGCAGATCGATGTACCAGCCTTTGGGCGCTCCACCCGCGATCGGCGCGGTCGTCAGGGCATTCCCGGCTGCAAGCGTGGCGCGCGGAATCACAGGCAGGAACCCTGCGGTGGTGTCCGGCGCGGTGATGGTACCGTCGCGGATCGCGTAGAAAGTCTCGATCTGCTCCGGATCCGGTACGGTCAGATCGTCTATGTGCAGCAGCCTGCCGGTGCCGAAGAACACCCAGCGGTCGACGCCGTTGTTGAGATCGATCTCGATCTGCGGCGCGGTGGTGACGGGCTGCGGGTCGCCTGACGGATCGGTGACCTGCGCAAAGAGCACCGTGGACCACTTGGCAGGGTCGGGATCCGACACATCGAAGCGCCAGACATTGCCGTTGAGATCGCCGCCGTAGATCTGCTCGATGATCTGGTTGTGGAAATCCTGCGTGAAGCCGTTGATCTGGGTCAGTCCGCTCGGATTGGCGGGCGTGCCCGGGTCATCGCCCGTCGTGGTCATCGTCCGTATCAGCTCGCCGGTCTTGGCGTTGAGGAAATAGAGCTTGCCTTTGCCGCTGAAGTTGTTGTAACCCGCGGTGACGACCACGACCCACCCGTCGGCGCGAGTCTTGGCGATGATCGGCCGGCCGAAGGTGAACTGGATGTCCGGATCGGTGAATTCCCAGAGAATCTTGCCGGCGACGGCCGCCTCGGTATCGGTCTTCGCAGTCGGGACGGTCGCATCGATGGCGTAGTAGGTGTTGCCGCCCTTGCCGAGGCCGCCGACGACGATCGTGCGCCAGTCTCCGCTGCCGCCGGCGCCGCCGGTGTTGGCGAAGTCCACGTCTGCCGCGCGCGGCGTGGCATCGACATAGAAGTGATGCTTGTAGATCGGTATGCCGCCGTCCTGATACGTCAGCGCCTGGATGCCCTTGGGGGCTCCATTCTCGTCCTTAAGGTCGTTGAAGAGCGCGCTCGGTATGTAGGCGAACATCTCGTCGCCGCCGGCCGAGCTGTCGAACGGGCCGAAGAGCGGCCCCGCGTCGAACACGTGGACCATGCCGTCGTTGGCGCCGACGTAGATACGCGGGGCACGGCCTTTCTTGGCGGCCGCGAAGGCCGTGTAACCGGGGTCGGTCGCGTCGATGAACGGCGCCGCCGAATCGTCGACGACCAGCGGCTGCGAGTCGCTGATATCGCCGAGCTTGCCGAAGCGCTCGCGGAACTGGCCGATCGCGGTTCCCTCGATCGAGGGTGCCGTGAAGCCGTTTGCAAGCGTCCCGGGTCCGAAGGTCGAGCCGCCGCGCAGGTAGGCGATCATCTTCTGCTGCGTGACCGGATCGCCGCTGAGCGTGGCGAGCTGCGCCGCCGACAGGTCGGCGTAGAGGAACGGCACCGCGCCCGTTCCGGGCTTCCACGCGACGATGCGCCGATCCTTGAACCACGCATTGTCGGAGTCGAGCGCCGGCGATGTGCCGGGCGCCGGCGTCGCGAGCAGGCTGTTGAGCTTCGCACCCGCGGACCACTCGGGGTTGGGAGGGCTCGAGATCTCCTGGCCCGTGGTCGGATCGATCTGTACCTTGATGAGATCGCCCGCCCAGCCCTTTTCGATCGTGGCCTCGAAAATCCTGTCGTTGGCGGCCAAGCTCAACGCCTGCCCGGCGAACGCCGCGCCGGAGCGCGACTTCCGATTGTTGGCAATGCCGGCGATGATGCTCGCGAGCCCGGCCGCGACCTGCAGCGGATTCTTCGCATACACGAACTTCCCGCGCGCATTGGCCGTCGCGTGCCAGAGGTCGTCCACGGCGGTGGCGCCCAGGTCTCCCTTCGGCCACACGGGGTTGTTGGGAGGTGCGGGCGCATTGGGTGACGTAAACCACTGGCTCGTGCCCGCGGCGATCGAATCGGTGACCGTGGAAGCGTTGGAGGCATCCAGAACGCCTTCGGAGCCGAAGGAGATCGCGGACAAGTTGATGTGCTGCCAGAATGCCGGGTCCTTGGTCCATTTGAGGTCCGCGCCGGCCCGGCCGTCGTCCGACGGAACATTGTCCTTGGCGATGTCTGGCGTCCAGGAAGCACTGGGGCGCAGGTCGGTCATCCAGTAGTACAGCGCGATGTCCGCCAGCGTGTTGGCTGTGGGGACCGGATCCTTGAACGGGTCGGGCCATGGCGTACCGGCCAAAGCGCGCAAACCCGCGACGGTCACCTCCGGTTGACTGGCGCCCGGATCGGGTGGAAAACATCCTGCGCACGGCACGCTGCCGCCGTCCACCTCGCCGATCCAGGCCGGGGTCGGCGTCGTCGGCTGGTTGGTGAAGCCGTCGGTGAAAAGGATGTTGTAGTTGTTTTGACAGCTTACGGTTATCGGATCCCTGGCGGTGGCGGGGATATAACCTTCCGGCATCGCGGGCAGCGAGCCCGCTCCGCCCTTGCCCGTCCTGAACAGCTCTCCGACGCGGAGCAGCGCATCGAGCGTCGGCGTCTGTGCCGGGGGAATCGTGACGCCGAGAAGCTTGCTGTACCACTTGTCCCTCTGCAGCCCCGGGCCGGGCATCCAGTCGTCGACGTCGACCCAGTTGGTCGCCGGAGTGCTCAGCGTATGGAATCCCACGCGCCACGTCTGGTCGAGATACGAAAAGGCGAGCGCGGAGGTTGTCTTGGCCGCCAGCACGCGCGTTCGGTAGTACGCGTACCAATTGGCATAGTTGGTCATTTCCTGGTCCCAGGTGCGCGTCCCGGGAACACCGGTGAACGGATCGGTGTAGAGAAACAAGCGGCCGTCGTTGACCAGGTCGATGCGGTGAAACTGCCCGTACTTGGGGAAGCTGTGGGTCGTGAAGTCGTTCTTGGTCTGGCACGCGCCGGTGCCGAAGCCTTTCCACTGGTCGTTAGTGACCAGGATCGCGTTGCTGCAGAACTGCACCGAGTCGACGGTGTAGTAGTGCCGCGGAATGGCGATCGTGGTGCCGACGTTCAACCCGCAGGCGCCCGTCGCGACCGACGTGGTGAACTGTCCTTTCATTCCCAGCGCCTGATCGGCCGCCGAGACGTCTCCGAGGTACGTGCCGCCATACTTGAACAACCCGGCGGCGCCGCCGGTGGCGTAGGTCTGATTGTTGTGCCGGCAGACCTGCCCCAGCCCCTGCGAGTCGGCGAGCAGCGTCGTGTTCGGAACCTTAGCCGCGTTGGTGCTCGGGTCCCACATCAACGCACCGCACGAAAAGCCTGCGAGTTGATAAATGGGAGTTCCGCCGGTGCAGCCTGTGATCGGGCCCGGCTGGTCCGGACACTCGCCAGTATCGCCCCCGGGCACGCCGTAAGGACCGGTACAAGCGGCGCTGGTAATGCTGCACTTGCCGCCCGGCGGTTGGTAATCCCTGTTGCAGGTGCACGCCGAGCATTCCGACGCTACGGTACCGGTCCCCGGAGAAAAGCTGTCCGAGCCGCCGATCCCGGGCGCGCAATATTGGTACGACGGCGTCTTGCACGCGGCGGGCGTGTAGTTGCGGCTGGCAACCACCGGATTGCAGGTCTTGGCGTTCTGATTGCAGGTTTGCTGCACGGGCGCGCCGGTGATCGGCGTGCCGCCGTTGCAGCCGGTGATGACTCCAGTGCGAGGGCGATACGGCGAGGTCGTATCGCACCAGATCGTCTTGCTGCCGATATTGCGGTAGAAGTACTTGGCGTCGTTCGGCGCTACCGTGTTCTGCCAAGGGTAGTTGTAGTCGTCGATCGCCGCCGGCGCGCCCGAGGTCGCGGACGCGTCGTACTTCGTGCCGTTGATCCGGCACCACGCGCCCGAGCCGGAGGAATACTCGCCGTTGGGGTTCCCGATGTCGCTGAGCTGCAGGCTGCTGCTGGTGGGTGTGTCGTTGTTGAGCTTCGGCCAGTCGGTGTTGCAATAGACCGGAACCGACACTTTCGCGGCGAGATTCTGGTTGAATGTTGCGGGGGCGAGAAACGGGTCGGGCTGAACCTTGGTGTAATTGGTCGTGAACGCCGCCGTCTCATCGGAATACGAGCTGCCGTCGTATTTCTTCGGCGCCGTGTAGGTGACGTTCGGGTCGTAGGCGAGGTGGTTGAAATCGGCGTCGAGAAAGGGCGGATAATTCCACGGGCTGGCGACACCGTTGCAGGCGGTCGTACCGCTGCCGCTCCGGCAGTACGACGATCCGACATAGTATTTGATGGTTCCGGTTGCCGGACTGACCGGGGTCCCGACGACCGTGTAGGTGAAGGTGGTTCCGCTGAGGATCGCATCGATCGGGAAGACGCCATTGTACTGCGGCTGGTTGGCACCCTGGATCGTGACGCTCATACCCGCGCTGAGCGCCGCCGTCGACGCAACCGTGACCGTGGCCGTCGACCCGGTGAGAGTGATCTTTGTGACAGCGAGCAGAGCCGGAGCCGCGCCAACCACGTAATCCGGCAGGTAGTTGAGGTTCATGCTCCCCGAATCGTCGAACGTGTAGACGATGTTCGGCTTGGCGCTAACCTTGGATGCGATGGGAATGTCGGTGAGCTTGGTCAGCGCGGCGTAGGCGGGGTCGCCGATGGGGCCGAGCACCAGGGTGATCGCGATCAAGGCGGTCAGGCACCGGCGGGTGGATTTCGACTGGGTTGTCATGATCGGCCTTTGTTGGCGGACAACGTCATCTGAGCATGGCCTGGGCGTACGTTACGGTATTCGCGGGCCCGTCCACACGGACGGTGACGCGGTAGATGGGTATCGGCGGCACCGGCAGGCCGCCCAGCTTCATCGTCGTCTTTCCGGCGGCGACTTTCGGCGTCAAGAGGTCGCAGGTGGCGACATTGATGACGGGGTCGCCGGTGGTGCCGTTGGTGCACACCCGCTCGATCACCCAGCGCACGGTGTTGCCGGCGCCGTCCGGACCCAGTGTCTGGAACGATCCGGGATAGAGCGGCGGCGGAGCCGGGCCCTGAAGCGCCGCCGGCACGCCCTTCGGTATGCCCGCGGGTGCCGTCCCGGTGGACTCGCCGACCTGCAGATTGGCGTAATAATTGAAATTCAGATCCGAGTTGAACAGATCCGCGATGTTCTTGGCGTAGAACATGTCGTCGTTGGCTTTCTCGATGGCGTTGTTGACCGGTGCGATCGAGGCTTGCCTGAAGGCGAGGTTGCCCGCAACCGAGGTATTGGTGTCGATCGAACGCAGCAGCGCGACCGCGGTCAGGCTCAAGACGACCATCGCGATCAGCGCGACGAACAACACGACGCCGCGCTGCCCGGAACGCAGCCGCCGCTGACAGCGCGGGAAAATGAGCGGCTTCGTCATGGCGCATTCCAGATCGTGTTGCGCAACGGGACCGTGGTTTCGTAGATCTTGTAGCGGTAGCCGTCCTGCAGAATGCCGCCGACCCCCGAATCGATCTTGATGCGGCCCTGGCATCCGGCGTCCGTGTTTACCGAGCAGTTGAACAGATAGCGCGACGCCTGGCCGACGAGCGTCTTGTCCTTGAGGTCGGGCTCGTCGCTTCGCGCGACCATCGCGATGCGCACCGCCTTGAGCCACTTGATCTGGGTCGCCGTCGTCGCCGCGCTGCCGATGACGGCGGCGGAATAATCGAACCCGTCCGCACCCGGGGTGATCGCATTCGCCGAGGTCCAGAAATCGACGATGCCGTCGTTGTTGTTGTCGATCCCGTACTGCGCCTTCATCAACACGATGTTCTGCGCCAGGGGATTCGGGACGGCCCCTACTATGGTCGGATCCAGGTCCGTGCTGTAGAGCTGTTGCTTGGCGGGGTCCACCGTATACAGGACGCGCTGCATCTGCGCCAGGTTGACGAGCTTGGAGCTGGGCGGATAGGAAAAGTCGGGCGCCGTTGTCGCGTAGTCGAGCGTGACGTAACCGCTCACGTCCGGCGCGGTGAGCGCGGTGATCGTCAAGAGCGAGCAATTGCCGACCCGGTCCGTCACGATGACCTCGTCGCCGACGGCGAGCCCGTTCGGCGTTTGCACCGTGACGGGGGTGAGCGCCACGTTTCCGACGGTGACATTCCCGCCGCTCTTGAAGAGCACCGGATTGGCGACGCGCGGCGAGGTGCTGTAGAACACGACGAAGCTGTCGGAGAGATTCGCTCCGCCGCCGTCGGTGATGAGCACCGGAATCGGCTTGAGCGTCCAGTCGTTGTTGCAGGTCGCGAGATCGTCGATGCCGATATCGAGCCCGGCCCCGCCGTTGGAGAGCTCCCGGGCAGCGAAGAACTGCGCAAACAATCCGGTGGTCTGGGCTTCGGCGACGCCGACCGTCGTGCGCTTGTAGCTCTCCGCCAACGTCAGGACGCTGTAGACGACGAGCATCACGATCAGGCCGATCAGGATGCCGATCATCGTCTCGATGATCCCGGCGCCGCGCTGCCGCGCGCGTCGATTCATGGACCGCATCGCGCTATTCATCAATTGAATCCGATCGTGGCGGTCGCTTGGTATTGGCGATAATACGTGTTGCTCGCCGGATCGCCGGGCGGCTTCCAGAAAACCGTGATCGTCGCGTCGACTGCCGTGCCCGGGTTACGGTTCACGACGGTGACCTTCGGCGCGTAAGCGCCGCTCGCGCCCGGCAACCGGGCCTGGACGTATTTCTTGAACTCGTCGTAGGGCGTCCCCGCGCCGGCAGTGCTGCTGTCAAAGTTGTTGACCAGTTGCGTCTGGTCGGACGTCCACATTTGGCCGATCAGCGTGTTGGCCATGAACACGGCCTCGGCCCGGAACTGGTTGTCGTCGACGTTCTGGATCGATCTCGCTTCCAGGCCGATCAAGCCGAGGATGCCGAACGCGACGACCAGCACGGCGATCAGCGCCTCGAGCAGGAAGCTGCCGCGCTGGGTGCAGCGCGTGCTGCGCTGAATCGCGCCGAGCCCGCTCATGTCGGACAGCCCTTGGGATCGGTCGCCGGCCACTTCGGGTCGCAGATCTTGATGCCGGTAGCTCCGCCGACCCCGAAGACGACCCGGAGCGGGCGGCTGGCGGCCACACCGGGCATGGTGACGTCGACCCTGAACAGCGTCGCGCTCGCGTCGGTGTTGGGAACAATCCGCCCGAGCCCGTCATAGGTCACGGTCGTGGCGTCGCCAGGAAAAACCGCGAAGGTCACCTTCTCCGCCGCTTCGGCGAAATAGCCCTTCTGAATCGACGTGCCGGTGATGTCGTCCTGCACATCCCACTTGCCGGTCTTGCTCGTCGGATCAAGGACGAATCGCACCGGCTGATTGAGCTTGATCGCCTGCGACTGCGCGACGCGCAGCCCACCGGCGATCGTTTCCGCGCCGTTGCGGATCTGGTTGTCGGCGAGCCAGACGCTGAAGTACGGCAGGCCGAGCATCACCAGCAGCGTGCCGATCGCGAGCGCGATCATCAGCTCGATCAGCGTGAAGCCGCGGTGCCGCAGCCCCGTCATGAGCACGAGCCATCCCGGCGCAGGAGCCAGCAGGTCGGAGCGGCGGTCCAGCCCGCCGGCCCCGTGGACGCCTTGGCGTTCGCGTCGTCGATCGTGTATTGGAAGCCAGCCATCGGCCCGCCCGCGCGCCCGTCCGCCTGCAGCGTGTAGTTGGTGGCGGTCACGGCCGCGCAAGAGACATCGAAATTGCGCTTGGGGTCGGCGTTGTAGTTCGTGATGGCCTTGATGTTCGCGTCCCCCTCGATGCCACAGGTGCCGGCCGCAAGGTACGTGCGGTTGTCCATGAAGTACTTTTCCATTTGCGCGCGCAGGTCGGCGAGCTTGCTCGTCGCTTCCACGATCCGGCTGCGGGTGATGTAGTCGAAATAGGAGGGCAGAGCGATCGCAGCCAGGATGGCGACGATCGCAACCGTGACCATGAGCTCGAGCAGCGTGAATCCCGCATGCCGCGTGACGCGGGCCGAAGCTCGCCAATGCAGGCGATGGGTGGACATAGGCTCTCCCTTAAGTCGCGCCGATCATATGTCGCTCGATTGCGACAGGCAAAGCAAGCTGATTAGAGGCATCCTTGGCGGAACAAACGGTTACGCTCGGTCAGGGGTCAAATCGACGCCTTCCATCCGCGGTGCGCGACAGCGAGAAATCGCCGTCCCGCGGAGGGAGAAATCAGGGGCAGGGTCGCTTGGTTTTCTGTATCCGGGCCCGCCCGCCGTTGGCGAGCACGATATCGATCGCGTTCTGGCCCGACTTGCACACGACAAACGTACCCATTTGCAGTGCACCGTTGAGCATTCGCGACGTCCCGAGGCTCGTATAGGAGACGTAGTCCGCGACCGGCCGATTGCCGCTGACGGTGATGCCCGCTTGCGCCGGGCCCTCCACATGGAGGACCGCTTCGCCGATACCGATGTCGCCGCTGCGATCAGCGTCGACGAACATGATCCAGCCGGCGTCCCAGGCGCCCTGGTCGGTGCATTGCCGGCCATCGTTTGTCTTGCACACGTTGACCCGCAGATTGCGCTTGATCGCCTCGCCCCTTGCGACGCTCAACGTCTGCGCCAGGTAAGCCGCGGCATTGGCGAGCTGGGTCGAGGCGATCCATTGGCTATAACTCGGCAGCGCCAGCGCGGCGACCAGGCCGCCCAGGGCCACGGCGATCAACAGCTCGATCAGCGTGAACCCGGCGCCATCGATAGCGCCCGCTCGTGCTCGCATCGCGACCCCCTCGATCCGGCGGCTCGAGCGCGACGCGCTCGAAGGCCGAGTCGATCGTAAGAGCGCTCCTGCAGCGCCTATTCGGACTGTCGGCTTAAGCCTTTGGTCGCATTTGACTTTTGCGGCCGCTTCGCAAGCCATTGGACGGCCGCGCGAGGCCCGGCGATAATCTGCCGACGCTTGCGGCCTCGGCGCGCGCCTCGCGTACCGCCCGCTTAGCGCGCCTACGGCGACTTTGCGCTACTCCGATGAACGCTCCCGAACGCCTCGACGCTTCGACCCAACCCGCCTTCAACTGGGCGGATCCGCTGCTGCTCGACTTGCAGTTGAGCGAGGAAGAACGAATGGTGCGCGACGCCGCGCGCGCCTATGCGCAGGACAAGCTCATGCCGCGCGTGACCGAGGCGTTCCGCCACGAGAAATCCGATCCCGCGATCTTTCGCGAGATGGGCGCGCTGGGGCTGCTCGGCCCCACGCTTCCCGAGCAGTACGGCGGCGCGGGACTGAGCTACGTGTGCTACGGACTCATCGCGCGCGAGATCGAGCGCGTCGATTCGGGTTACCGGTCGATGATGAGCGTGCAAAGCTCGCTCGTCATGTTCCCGATCCACGCCTACGGATCGGAGGCGCAACGTCGGAACTACCTGCCGAAGCTCGCCACCGGCGAGCTGATCGGCTGCTTCGGCCTGACCGAGCCCAACCACGGCTCCGATCCCGGCAGCATGCAGACCCGCGCGCGCGCCGCGAGCGGCGGGTACAAGTTGTCGGGCTCGAAGATGTGGATCTCCAATTCGCCGATCGCCGACGTGTTCGTGGTCTGGGCCAAGACCGACGACGGCGTGATCCGCGGCTTCATTCTGGAAAAGGGCATGGCCGGGCTCTCGGCGCCGAAGATCGAGGGGAAGTTCAGCCTGCGCACCTCGATCACCGGCGAGATCGTGCTCGACGAGGTGTTCGTTCCCGAGGAGAGCCGGCTGCCCGGCGTCGAGGGCCTCAAGGGGCCGTTCGGCTGCCTCAACAACGCGCGCTACGGCATCGCCTGGGGCGCGCTCGGGGCGGCAGAGTTCTGCTGGCACGCGGCGCGGCAATACACGCTCGACCGCACGCAGTTCGGCCGGCCGCTCGCCGCGAACCAGCTCATCCAGAAGAAGCTCGCCGACATGCAGAGCGAGATCGCGCTCGGGCTGCAGGGCTGCCTGCGTCTGGGCCGCCTCAAGGACGAGGGCAAGGCCGCACCGGAGATCACCTCGATCATGAAGCGCAACTCCTGCGGCAAGGCGCTCGACATCGCGCGCATGGCGCGCGACATGCACGGCGGCAACGGCATCGTCGACGAGTTTCACGTCATCCGGCACGTGTTGAACCTGGAGACGGTCAACACCTACGAGGGCACGCACGACATCCACGCGCTGATTCTCGGGCGTGCGCAGACGGGGCTGTCGGCGTTCAGTTGAATTGGACATCATCCCGGCGCAAGCCGGGATCCAAGTGAAGGCAACCAGCTAAGAATGGCAAACCAACTTGGGCCCCGGCCTTCGCCGGGGCGACAGCTTTGGCTCGCCGGGGCGACGGCTTTGGTTCGCCGGGGCGACGGCTTTGGTTCGCTGGGGCGACAGCCTTATTTAGTTGACTACGGACAGACCTCCGGGCGACGTCGGTGAAGCTCTACGGCTACTTCCGCTCGTCGGCAGCGTATCGCGTGCGCATCGCGCTCGGCCTCAAGGGCCTCGCCTACGAGCACGCCGCCGTCCACTTGCGCAAGGACGAGCAGAAGGGCGCGGGCTATCGCGAGATCAACCCGGCGGAGCTCGTGCCGGCGCTCCTCGACGACCGCGGCACGTTCACGCAGTCGCTCGCGATCATCGAATACCTGGACGAGCGCTTCCCCGAGCCGCCGCTGCTGCCGGCCAGTCCGGAGGCGCGCGCTCGCGTGCGCTCGATCGCGCTGGCGATCGCCTGCGACATCCACCCGCTCGACAATCTGCGCGTATTGCGCTATCTGTTGCATACGCTCGGTGCGAGCGAGGCGGCGAAGGATGCCTGGTATCGGCACTGGATCGACGTGGGGCTTACCGCGCTCGAGACGCAGCTTGCGCGCGATCCGACGACCGGCAGCTTCTGTCACGGTGAAACGCCCACCCTCGCGGACGTGTGCCTGGTTCCCCAGCTCGCGAACGCGAGGCGCGCCCCAATTCCGCTCGACGCTTATCCGACGCTCACGCGCATCGAATCGCGCTGCAATGCGCTGCCCGCGTTTGCCGCGGCGGCGCCGGAGAGGCAGCCGGATGCGGAATGAGTTTCCTCGTCGCCCCGGCGGAGGCCGGGGCCCAAGTTGTTTGTTGCGACAAAATTCGATCCCGGCCTTCGCCGGGATGACCTTATAGGGTGACCGATGAGCTTCGTCATTCCCGTCTGGAACGTTCCGTCCATTCCCGTCGCCGGCCGCAGCGATCGCTTTCCGGTGCGGCACATCTACTGCGTGGGCCGGAACTACGCCGAGCACGCCAAGGAGATGGGGGGCGACGCCGCCAAGGAGCCGCCGTTCTTCTTCACCAAGCCGGCCGACGCGATCGTTCCGGTCGTGGACCCGGACGTGGGCAACGTGCGCTATCCGTCGGCGACCAAGAACTACCAGCACGAGCTCGAGCTGGTGGTCGCAATCGGGACCGCAGGCGCCAATCTCGCGCCCGAGCGCGCCCGCGAGGTCGTCTACGGTTACGCCGTCGGCCTGGACATGACGCGGCGCGACCTGCAGAACGCGATGCGCGAGATCAAGCGCCCGTGGGACATCGGCAAATCGTTCGCCCAAGCGGCGCCGATCGGTCCGGTGTTTGCGGTGACCGATGTCGGGCACCCGAGCCGCGGCCCGATCGCGCTCGACGTGAACGGCGCGCCGCGGCAGCGCGGCGACCTGGCGGACATGGTCTGGGACGTTCCGCACGTGCTGCACTTCCTGTCGCAGTACTACGAGTTGTTGCCCGGCGATCTGGTGTTCACCGGAACGCCGGCCGGTGTGGCCGCCGTCGTACCCGGAGACCTCCTCGTCGGACGGATCGAAGGTCTGGGCACGCTGTCGATCCGCATCGCTCCGCCACGATGAGCGCCGCCGGGCCGCCCCAAGGCGCGAATTGCGCCCCCGCGCCTGGGGGCAGCGCAGCGGCCGAATGGGCCAATGAGGCCGCAAGCGTGGGGGTACATCAAAGCGCCGCCGGGCCGCCCCAAGGCGCGAATTGCGCCCCCGCTTTTGGGGGCAGCGCAGCGGCCGAATGGGCCGATGAGGCCGCAAGCGTGGGGGTCCACCTATGAGCGCGCTGCCGGCGGAATTCGTCGAGCGCGAATACAACCTTCGGGCCGCGTTTCCCGATCACCCGCAATGGTTCGCCCGCTGGGCCGCCGACAGCGCGGCGGCGCGCAGCCGCCTGGAGGCTCGCCTCGACGTCCGTTACGGCAGCGGACCGAAGCAGACGATCGATCTGTTCCCGGCGACCGACGCCCGGGCCGCGTTGTTGTTCATCCACGGCGGCTACTGGCGGGCGCTCGACAAGATCGACCACTCGTTCGTCGCGCCGCCGCTGGTCGCCGAAAACGTCGGTGTTGCGGTCATGAACTACGACCTTTGCCCCGAGGTCAGCATCGCGCGGATCGTCGACGAATGCCGCGAGGCGGTCGCGTGGCTGCGCCGGGAAGGGCCGCGCTATGGCCTGGCGACGCAGCGACTGCTCATCTCCGGACATTCCGCCGGAGGCCATCTGGCGGCGATGCTGGTGGCCACCGATTGGCGCGCGCGCGGGCTGCCTGCCGACACGATCGCGGGCGCAGTCGCGATCAGCGGCGTGTTCGATCTCGAGCCGCTCGTCCAGGTGTCGTTCAACGTCGACCTGAAGCTCGACGCGGGACACGCGTACTTGGCGAGCCCGATCCACCTGCAGCCGCGCGCTGCGGTCCCGGTGCTGATCGTCGCCGGCGCGGCCGAGACGAGCGAATTCATTCGCCAATCCTGGCTGCTGTGGGAGCGCTGGCCCGAATCTCACCCGCCCGGCCGACGCGGCCCCCTGTTCATTCCCGAGAGGCACCACTTCAGCGTGCTGAGCGATCTCGCCGACCCGGCGAGCGAGTTGGTGCGGCAGACACTGGCGCTGGCGTAGGCCGAGGCTTCGCGCTCCGGGGCTTTGCGGCGACGTACTTGCGTACGGCTCGCGCCGACCCCTCGATCGAGCTCGCCAGTTGCCCGAGGCACGCTTGACGACTGACTCGAGGTTTCCTACGCTCGACAAATGACCAATAGTCACTTGCTTGCAGACGCGCATTCGCGATGGTGATCCGTCAACGCGCCATCCACACCCAAGACAGGCGGGAGCGCTCCGAGGCGATCCTCGACGCCGCCGAGCGGCTCTTGTTGCGCGTCCGGGATCGCTCGGCGAGCATGGCCGAGGTGGCCGACGAGGCGGGGCTCGCGAAGGGCACGGTCTACCTCTATTTCTCCGGCAAGGAAGAGCTGCTGCTCGCGCTGCACGAACGCAACATCGACGCGTTCTTCCGGGCGTTGATCGCGCTGCTCGAAGGAGCCGGCCCGGTGACGATCGACGATGTGTGGCCGATCGCGCAACGCTACGTGATCGACGCCCCGCTCTGCCTGCAGTTGGCAAGTCGCTGCTTCGCGATGTTCGAGCAGAATGTCCCGGCGCAGACCGCCGCCGCGTTCGATGCGCGCATGCGCGCGCGACTGGAGCGCGCCGGCGCCGCCCTCGAGCGCCACTTTCGCCGGCTCGAGCCCGGTGACGGCGTGGCGTTGCTTCGCGACAGCTACGCGTTGATCCTGGGGCTGCGGCAGCTCGCGGGCGGGGCGGCAGCGGCGCCGGGCTTCGCGCAGGATGCCGAGCGCGCCGTCAGAATACTCTGGGAGGGCAGGCTCGATCGCGACGCGCGGCGCGTAGCGCGTTCTTGATCCACGGGCGAGCCTTCGCGCTGCCCCTGCGAGCGCGGGCGACGCCGAGCGGGCAGGCGTATCCGTGGCAACGCAGTATAATTACCATTTGTTCCCAGCTCGGCAGTCATGACCGCTCCGCACCTGCACGCCGTCGATGCGCGCGACTCGCTCGCCGTAGCCGCCACTGCGGCCGCCAGCACGGTGAGCCCGATTGTCGAGATCATCGCCGAGCTCGCGGCCGGTCGCATGGCCATCCTCGTCGACGAGGAAGATCGCGAAAACGAAGGCGACCTGATCGTGGCCGCGGACTGCGTCACGGCCGAGGCGGTCAATTTCATGGCCAAGTACGGTCGCGGCCTGATTTGCATGCCGATTACGGAGGCGCGCGCGCGAGCGCTCAACCTCGCGCCGATGACTCCCGTCAACCGCTCGATGCACGGCACCAATTTCACCGTCTCGATCGAGGCGGCGCGCGGCGTGACCACCGGCATTTCCGCCGCCGACCGCGCACAGACGATCCGCGCCGCCTGCGCCCCCGACGCGAAGCCTTCCGACATCGTGCACCCCGGACACGTGTTTCCGCTGGTCGCGCAGGAGGGCGGCGTGCTCGTGCGCGCCGGCCACACCGAGGCGTGCTGCGATCTGGCGCGGCTCGCGGGGCACTCGCCGGCCGCCGTGCTGTGCGAAATCCTGAAGGATGACGGAACGATGGCGCGGCTCCCCGACCTGGTCGAGTTCGCCCGCCTTCACGGATTGAAGATCGGCGCGATCGCCGATCTCATCCACTACCGCAGCCAGAACGAACGGCTGGTCGAGCGCCTCGGCGAGCGTCCGATCCGGACCGTCGAAGGGGAGTTTCGCCTGGTCACTTTCCGCGACAAGCTGACCGACGCAACGCATCTCGCGCTCGCGCGCGGCGACATCGCCCCGGAGCGCGAAACGCTGGTGCGGGTGCATGAGCCGCTCTCGGTGGTCGACCTGCTCGATTCGGGCAGCCGCACGCACTCCTGGACGATCACCGCGGCGCTCGCCGCGATCGCCCGGGCCGGATGCGGCGTGCTGGTGCTGTTGCATCGCCCGGAGTCCGCAGAGGAGCTGCGGCAGCGCGCGCTGACCGACCAGCCGCCGGCGGAGACCCGGGTCGATTTGCGCAATTACGGCATCGGCGCGCAGATCCTGCGCGATCTCGGCGTCGGCAAGATGCGGCTGCTGGCGCGCCCGCGGAAGATGCCCAGCATGACCGGGTTCGGTCTGGAGGTCACGGGGCACGCCGACGTCGACGCTGCGGCCGATCTCGCGCGGCGCTGAAGCGGCCACCGCCGTTCGCGCGCGTCGCGCGCGCTCAGGGCTCGCTTCCCTCGTTCACCCTTCGTTTGCTCACGGACGTTCGCCATGGCCTTGCGCAGACTCGCCCCCAATACCCGTGCCGACCACATGCGCGTCGGCATCGTGCTGTCGCGCTTCAACCCGGAGATCGCCGAGCTGCTGCTCGAAGGCGCGCTGCGCGCGCTCAAGGATTCCGGGGTCGATGAGGCGGCGATCGTGGTGGCCACCGTGCCCGGAGCCCTGGAGTCGCCGCTCGCGCTGCAGCGCATGGCGCAGACCGGTGATTACGATGCGCTGGTTGCGCTAGGCGCGGTGATCCGCGGCGAGACCTACCACTTCGAGATCGTCGCCAACGAATCGGCGGCCGGCGTGTCGAGCGTGCAGCTCGAGTTCGGGATTCCGATCGGCAACGGCATCTTGACCACCGATACCGACGAGCAGGCGCGCGAGCGCGCCCAGGTGAAAGGTCGCGACGCGACGCTGGCGGCGCTGGAAATGGCCAACCTGCTCGCCGCGATCGACGACGAGTGACGAGCAGTGAGCAAGTCGAGTAGCCGCGCGAGCAGCGAGAGGGGACCCGCGAATGCAACGAGCGGGGGTCGAGCGTCCGCGAGTCGCGGCGGCAACCGACACGCAACCGCTCATTCGCCACAGGGGGGTCAACGAGGCGGCCGTCATCGCGCGCGCGAGCTCGTCCTGCAGGGGCTGTATCAATGGCTGCTCGCACGCACGCCGCCGCCGGCGATCCGCGCGCAATTGGCGGACTCGCCGGGCTTCGCCAAGTGCGACACGGCGCTCTTCGATGGACTGTGGCAGGGGGTGACGAGCGAGTTCGATACGCTGATCGCAGCGTTTGCGCCGTATCTCGACCGCGTTCCCGACCAGCTCTCGCCGATCGAGAAGTCCATTCTCGCGATGGGCGCGTGGGAATTGCTGCGCGCGCCCGAGACCCCGTACCGGGTCGCGATCAACGAAGCGGTGGAGCTCGCCAAGGCGTACGGCGGCACCGACGGGCACAAATACGTCAACGGCGTGCTCGACAAACTGGCGGCCGCCACGCGCGCAGCGGAAGTCTCTGCGGCGCGGGCCGCGGGCTGACTTCTGCCGGCTCGCCGGTCCCGATGGCGCTCTCCGAGTTCGAGCTGATCGATCGCTTCTTCCGCCGTCCCGCACGCCACGCGATCCTCGGCGTCGGCGACGACGCGGCGCTCCTCGCCCCGACGCCGGGGTGCGAGCTCGCGGTATCGGTCGACATGCTGGTCGCCGGCCGACATTTTTTCGCCGACGTCGAGCCCGAGGCGCTCGGTCACAAGACGCTGGCGGTCAATCTCTCCGACATCGCGGCGATGGGTGCCCGGCCGCGCTGGGCGCTGCTCGCCGCCGCGCTCCCCGAGGCCGATCCGGAGTGGCTCGAAGCGTTCGCGCGCGGGTTCTTCGCGCTCGCCGATGCATTCGAGGTCGATCTCGTCGGCGGCGATACCACCAAGGGGCCGCTCAATCTGTGCGTGACGATCCTGGGCGAAGCACCCGCGGGGCAAGCGCTTCGCCGCAGCGGCGCGAAGGCGGGCGACGCGATCTACGTGTCGGGTCGACTGGGGGATGCCGCGCTCGCCGTGGTGCACCAGCGGGGCCGCATCGCGCTCGCGCCCGACGAGCTGGCGCCGTGCGAGCGGGCGCTGCTGTGGCCGCAGCCCCGCGTCGAGCTGGGCGAGCGCTTGCGCGGCATCGCGACCTCGGCGATCGACATTTCCGACGGACTGATCGGCGACCTCGGCCATATCCTCGAGGCCTCCGGCGTCGGCGCGAACGTCGATCTCGCGGCGGTGCCGCGATCGAGCGCGCTCGATCGTCGTCTCGGTGGTGCCGACCGCGCGGCTGCGCTCGAGTGCCTGCTCGCGGGCGGCGACGACTACGAGCTGTGCTTTACCGCGCCCGCCCGCGCCGCTGCCGATCTCGGCGAGCTTGCGGAACAGCTCGACCTCGCGCTCACCCGCATCGGGACCATCGAGAAGCGCACGGGTCTCGTCGTGTGCGACGAGCAGGGGCAGGCGTTGCAGGCACTGCCGGCGGCGTTCGACCATTTCCGCGCGTGAACCGTGCGCCCGACGCCGTCGCTCAAGTTTCTGTTCTCGCATCCGGCGCATTTCATCGCGCTGGGGTTCGGCGCGGGACTCTCGCCGATCGCGCCCGGAACCGTGGGAACGCTGGTCGCCCTGCCGCTCGCGGCGCTGTTGCGCGCCTACGCCGATGACCTCGCTTTTCTGCTCGTCATTGCCGCGGCGTTCGTCATCGGCATCTGGGCAGCCGATCGCACCGGGCGCGATCTCGGCGTGGCCGACCACGGCGCGATTGTCTGGGACGAAGTCGCCGCCTTTCTGCTGGTGCTCTTCTTCGTCGGCGCCGAGCCGCTGCGTCAGGCGTTCGCGTTCGTGCTCTTCCGCGTCTTCGATGTAATCAAGCCGCCGCCTGCCGCACTCATCGACCGTGAGTGGCATCACGGCCTGGGCGTCATGGCCGACGACATCGTTGCGGCTTTCTACGCTTTGCTGGTGTTCGCCCTGTGGCAGCGAGTGTTCCTGTGAATCTGTGAATCAAGGCCGCCGCGAAATGCCGCCGGAGGAAGCGCGGCGGCTCGAGCGGCGTTAGCATGCGAATCGACGACGATCTCTATGCATTGGCGCAAGCCGTGGGTCGTGCCGCGCTGGCGCGACACGTGCGCATCGCGACGGCGGAATCGTGCACCGGCGGCCTCATCGCCGGCGCGATCACCGCGGTGGCCGGCAGCTCCGACTGGTTCGAGTGCGGCTTCGTCACCTACTCCAACGACGCCAAGATGCGCGACCTCGGCGTGCCCGCGACGACGCTCGAGCGCTGCGGCGCCGTGAGCGAAGAGACCGCGCTGGCGATGGCTCGGGGCGCGTTGCGCGCGAGCGGCGCCGATTGGGCGCTTGCCGTCACCGGGATCGCCGGACCGAGCGGCGCGACGCCGGGCAAGCCGGTCGGGACGGTCTGCTTCGCCTGGGCCGGACGGAGCGGCGCCCAGGCGCATCGAACGCTCCTTCCGGGGGATAGGGCGGCGATCCGCCGGGAGTCGGTCCGGATCGCCCTGCAGGGCCTCCTCGATCGTTTGGCCTAGGCCGAAAGACCCCTGTATCGAACGATCGTTCTATGCCATAATCGGCTCATTCCCACCTGACGACCGGACCCTGGGCCATGAGCACGAGCAGTGGCAACATCGGCAAATCCAACGGAATGAACGCGATGGACGACAACAAGAGCAAGGCGCTCTCCGCGGCCCTGGCGCAGATCGAAAAGCAGTTCGGCAAGGGCTCGATCATGAAGATGGGCGAGGCGCAGGTGCAAAGCGACCTCTCCGTCATCTCGACCGGGTCGCTGGGGCTCGATATCGCGCTGGGCGTGGGCGGCCTGCCGCGCGGCCGCGTGGTCGAGGTCTACGGCCCCGAGGCCTCGGGCAAGACCACGCTCGCGCTGCAGGTCGTCGCCCAGGTGCAGAAAGCCGGCGGCACCGCCGCGTACATCGACGCCGAGAACGCGCTCGATCCGGTCTACGCGGGCAAGCTCGGCGTGAACGTGGGCGAGATGCTGATCTCGCAGCCGGACACCGGCGAGCAGGCGCTCGAGATCGCCGACATGCTGGTGCGCTCGGGCGGGGTCGACGTGATCGTCATCGACTCGGTGGCCGCGCTGGTGCCCAAGGCCGAGATCGAAGGCGAGATGGGCGACCAGCTTCCCGGCCTGCAGGCGCGGCTGATGAGCCAGGCGCTGCGCAAGCTCACCTCGAACATCAAGCGCGCCAACGTGCTGGTGATCTTCATCAACCAGATCCGGATGAAGATCGGCGTGATGTTCGGCAACCCCGAGACCACCACCGGCGGCAACGCGCTCAAGTTCTACGCTTCGGTCCGGCTCGACATCCGGCGCATCGGGTCGATCAAGCGCAGCGAGGAAGTCATCGGCAACGAGACCCGCGTGAAGGTCGTCAAGAACAAGCTCGCACCGCCGTTCCGGGAGGCGCTCTTCGACATCCTCTACGGCGAAGGCATCTCGCGCGAGGGCGAGATCGTCGAGCTCGGCGTGGCGCACAATATCATCGAGAAGTCCGGCGCGTGGTACTCGTACCGCGGCGAGAGGATCGGCCAGGGCAAGGACAACACCCGCGACTATCTCCGGGAGCATCCCGAGCTCGCGACCGAGATCGAGGCCAAGATCCGGGCCGCGGTCGGCGTACCGGTGCCCGGCGCCGTACGCGGCGCCACCGCGGCCGAGGATTGACCGAGGGGCGTGGCGAGGCTCTCGCTTCGCGACCGCGCAATCCGGCTGCTCGCGCGCCGCGAATACGCGCGCGCGGAGCTCGAGCGGCAGCTCCTCGGCAAGGGGGGCGAGCGGAGCGAAGTGCGCGCGCTCCTCGACGCCCTCGCCGCGGAGGGCTATCTGTCCGACGCGCGCTATGCTCGCTCGATCGCAGCGCAGAAAGCGGGCAGGTACAGCCGGCGCAGCATCGCCGAGGGCTTGAAGGCGCGGGGTGTGGGGCGAGATGACATCGACGCCGCGCTTGCGGAGGCGCCGGTCGACGACGACGCGGCGCTCACCGCACTGTGGCGGCGCCGCTTCGGGCGCGCTCCCGCGGACGAGCGCGACAAAGCGCGCCAGGTGCGGTTTCTGCAAGCGCGGGGGTTCGCGCTATCGGCGATCCTAAAGCTGCTGCGCGGGGTCGATGAGTAGCGCTGTTGATGGCCGCGGATCGCCCGGCGCGGTACAATTTAACTAGCTTAACTAGTCTGCTAGATTCTGGAGCCGCCGATGCACACCGTGGGGACCTTCGACGCCAAGACACATCTCTCGGAGCTCCTCGACCGGGTCGCCAACGGCGAGGAAGTCACGATCACCCGCAACGGCAAGCCGATCGCTCGTCTGGTGCCGGTCGACGCCAGCGCGGCCGCGTCGGGCCGGCGCGATTTGGCTCGCCGCATCGACAAGGCCCGGCGCGGGGTCAAGCTCGGGCCCGGGCTGACGCTCCGTCGGCTGATCGACGAGGGCCGGCGTTACTGATGAACTTCGTGCTCGACTGCTCGGTCACCATGACATGGTTCTTCGAGGACGAGATCGACGCGGGCGCCCGGGCGCTCCTCGACCGCGCGACCGAAGGCGACGCGATCGTACCCGCGATCTGGCCCGGCGAGGTCGCCAATGCTTTTCTCACCGCCGAGCGCAAGCGCCGAATGACGCACGCCAAGGTCGACGAGGATGCGGGCCTGCTCTCGCGCCTGCCGGTCACCGTCGACCGCGATGCCGTCGCGCCTGCCGACCTGATCGCGCTCGGGCGCCGCTACGCGCTGTCGAGCTACGATTCGAGCTACCTCGAGCTGGCGCTCCGGCTCGGGCTGCCGCTGGCGACCCGGGATCGGCGCTTGAGCGCCGCGGGGCGCGCCGCGAAAGTCGACTTGGCCTGAAGCGATGAAAGCCGCCGCCATCCGCAGCCAGTTTCTCGACTACTTCGCCGCGAAGGGGCACACGATCGTGCCCTCGGCGCCGCTCGTTCCCGCGAACGATCCGACGCTGCTCTTCACCAACAGCGGCATGGTCCAGTTCAAGGACGTGTTCCTCGGCGCCGACGCGCGGCCGTACGTGCGCGCGGCCGACGTGCAACGGTGCCTTCGCGCCGGCGGCAAGCACAACGACCTGGAGAACGTCGGCTACACCGCCCGCCATGCGACCTTCTTCGAGATGCTCGGCAACTGGTCGTTCGGCGACTACTTCAAGCGCGAGGCGATCCGCTGGGCCTGGGACCTCTTGACCGCGATCTACAAGCTCCCGCCCGACCGGCTCTGGGTCACGGTCTATCACACCGACGACGAGGCGTACGACGCGTGGGCGAACGACATCGGCGTGCCGCGCGAGCGGATCGTGCGCATCGGCGACAACAAGGGCGCGCCGTACGCCTCCGACAACTTCTGGCAGATGGCCGACACCGGCCCGTGCGGCCCGTGCAGCGAGATCTTCTACGACCACGGCCCCGGCATCCCCGGCGGCCCGCCGGGGTCGGCCGAGGAGGAAGGCGATCGCTACATCGAGATCTGGAACCTCGTATTCATGCAGTTCGACCGCGATGAAAAAGGCAAGCTCACGCCGCTGCCGAAGCCGTGCGTCGACACCGGCATGGGGCTCGAGCGGCTCGCTGCCGTCTTGCAGCATGTGAACAGCATCTTCGAGATCGACCTTTTCCGCGACCTGATCGCCGAGGCCGCGAAGCTCACCGGCGCGAAGGACCTCGCCTCGCCCTCGCTCAACGTCATCGCCGATCACATCCGCGCCTGCGCGTTCCTGATCGTCGACGGCGTCATCCCGAGCAACGAAGGCCGCGGCTACGTGCTGCGGCGGATCATCCGCCGCGCGATCCGCCACGGCTACAAGCTCGGCCAGACGCAGCCCTTTTTCGCTCGACTGGTGCCGAAGCTCTCGAAGCTGATGGGCGACGCGTACCCGGAGCTGCCGCTCAAGCAGGATTACGTGATGCGCGTGCTTCTCGCCGAGGAAGAGCGCTTCGCCGAGACGCTGGAGCACGGAATGAAGGTGCTCGAAGCCGCGCTCGCCGAGCTCTCCAAGGTCGGCGCCGAGACGCTTTCCGGCGACACCGCATTTACCCTCTACGACACGTTCGGCTTTCCCTTCGACCTGACGGCCGACGTGTGTCGCGAGCGTGGCGTGACGGTCGACCGCGCCGCGTTCGAGGCGGCGATGGACAAGCAGCGCGAGCGCGCGCGCGCGGCGTCGACCTTCAAGATGGCCGAGGGTCTGCCGTACGCCGGCGCCAAGACCCGGTTCGACGGCTACGACACGCTCGCCGAGGAGGCGCACGTCGTCGCGCTGTATCGCGAGGGGAGCCCGGTCGACGCGCTCTCGACCGGCGAGCGCGGCGTGGTCGTGCTCGATCGCACGCCGTTCTATGCCGAGTCCGGCGGGCAGGTCGGCGACCGCGGCGAGCTCACGAAAGGCGGCGCCTGCCTGACGCTTTTCGCCGTGCACGACACGCAGAAGATCCAGCCCGAGGTGTTCGGGCACTACGGCGAGATCAAGACCGGCGAGCTGAAGATCGGTGACACGGTCGCGGCCAAGGTCGACGGCCGGGCGCGAGCGCGCGCCGCGTGGAACCATTCCGCCACGCATCTGATGCACGCCGCGCTGCGCCGGGTCTTGGGCGAGCACGTCACGCAGAAGGGATCGCTGGTCGACCCCGAGCGCACGCGCTTCGATTTCTCGCATTCCCAGCCGATGACCGGAGAGGAGATCCGCACCGTCGAAGCGCTGGTGAACGGCGCGATCCGCGCCAACTATCCGGTCGAAGCGCGCATCATGCCGTACGACGAGGCGATCAAGTGCGGCGCGATGGCGCTCTTCGGCGAGAAGTACGGGGACGAAGTTCGCGTGCTCCGCATGGGCGAGTTCTCGACCGAGCTCTGCGGCGGCACGCACGTCGAGCGCACCGGCGACATCGGCTTCTTCAAGATCGTGTCCGAATCGGGCGTGGCCGCGGGCATCCGGCGGGTCGAGGCGCTGACCGCCGAAGGCGCGCTCGCCTACACGCACGAGATGGAAGCGCGGCTCGCCGACGCGGCGCGCGCGCTCAAGGCGCCGCCGACCGAGGTCGCCGCCAAGATCGCCCAGGTTCTCGACAACGTGAGGACGCTGGAGAAGGAGCTCGCGCGGCTCAAGTCGATGCTCGCCTCGAGCCAGGGGGGCGATCTCGCCGCGCAGGCGGTGGAGGTGAACGGCGCGCAAGTGCTCGCGGCGACCATCGCCGGCGCGGATGCGAAGGTGCTGCGCGAGACGATGGACAAGCTCAAGGGCCGCTTCAAGTCGGCGGCGATCGTGCTGGGCTCGACCGAGGGCGGGAAGGTGACGTTGATCGCCGGCGTCACCTCCGACCTCACCGGCAAGATCAAAGCCGGCGACCTGGTCAATCACGTGGCCGGCCAAGTCGGGGGCAAGGGTGGCGGACGGCCCGACATGGCGCAGGCCGGCGGCACCAATCCGGCGGCGCTCCCCGCCGCGCTGCAATCGGTGCGCTCCTGGGTCGCAGAGCGGCTCTGAACGCTTAAGCGATACCGATCTCGCCCGATGCCGCTGCGACCGGACGCCACGCTCGAGACGCTCCTCCATCGCGGCGACGGGCGTTTGCCGGGATTGATCGGCGTGCGCTTTGTCGCGGTGGCCGAGAATCGCATCGATGCGGAGCTCGACATCCGCCCCGAGCTCCTGGCGCCGAACGGCTACCTGCACGCCGCGACCGTGATCGCGCTGGCCGACACCGCCTGCGGCTACGGCTGTCTCGCGCACCTGCCCTCAGGCGCGGAGAACTTCACCACCATCGAGCTCAAGAGCAATTTCCTCGGCACGGCGCGCGAAGGCACGCTCGCCTGCGTCGCGACCCCCGCGCACTTGGGCAACACGACGCAGATCTGGGATGCGCTGGTCACCGATCGCGCTCGCCAGCGCAACGTGGCGCTCTTCCGCTGCACCCAGCTCGTCCTCTGGCCGGGCAAAACGCCTCGCGCCTGACGCCGGCCACGTTCGCCCGCCCGCCCTCCGTCGTTCCGGCGCACTAGCCTCCCATCATCGCAGCCGGCTCAAAAACCATTCCATGCGCTGGCTGCTCACGGCGTTTGCGCTCGGGGTCGGGGCGCTGCAGCAGCAGGCGGAGCTGCCTGCGCTCACGCACGTGGCGTGGGCGGCGCTGCCGCTCGCGATCGCGCTCACGATGTCCATCGCATCGCGTCACTTGGCCGGCTGGCGAAGCCGAGCCGCGCGCGGCCTCACGCTTCTCGCCGTCGCGGTCGCGGTCGGCCTCGGCGGCTTCGACTACGCGGCGTGGCGCGCGCAGGTCCGTCTCGCCGACGAGCTGCCCGCGGCGTGGGAAGGACGCGACGTCGACGTCGTCGGCGTCATCGACGAGCTGCCGCAGGCGGCCGCGCGTGGCGCACGCTTCGCCTTCGCGGTCGAGCGCGTGGCCACACTGGGCGCGGTGGTGCCGTCGCGGCTGTCGCTCGCCTGGTACGGATCGTGGCGCGACGACAAGGCCGCCGCCGAGGTGCCCGAGCTGCACGCGGGCGAGCGCTGGCAGCTCACCGTGCGACTCAAACGGCCGCACGGCACCGTCAACCCGCACGGCTTCGATCTCGAAGCGTGGCTGCTCGCGAACGAGCTCCGCGCGACCGGCTATGTGCGCGCGAACGAGGCGAACCGCCGTCTCGATGCGTTCGCGGGAAGACCCGGCGACTATGTCGCGCGGCTGCGCGAGAGGATCCGCGAGCGAATCCTCTCCGTCCTCGCCGACCGGCCGTACTCGGGCGTGATCGCGGCGCTCGCGATCGGCGACGAGCACGCCATTCCCAACGCGCAGTGGCGGCTTTTCAACCGCACCGGGATCGGTCATCTGATCAGCATCTCGGGGCTGCACGTCACATTCTTCGCCGCGCTCATCGGCGCCTTCGTGTTCTGGCTGTGGCGGCGCAGCCACCGGCTCACGCTCCTCCTGCCCGCGCGGAAAGCCGCGGCGGTGGCCGGCGTCGCGGCCGCGTTCGGCTACGTGCTCCTCGCCGGCTTCCAGGTGCCGGCCCAGCGCACGCTATACATGCTGACCGTTGCCGCGGTGGGACTGTGGGTGGGGCGCCCCGGGAGCGCATCGACCGTGTGGCTGTGGGCGCTCGCCGTCGTGCTCGCCCGGGATCCCTGGGCGCTGCTCGCGCCGGGATTCTGGCTGTCGTTCGGCGCCGTGGGGCTGCTGCTCTATACGGGAGTCGGGCGCATCGGTGCGGGGTCGACGCTCGCCGCCGCGGCGCGCGCGCAGTGGGCGATCACGCTCGGGCTCGTCCCGCTTCTGCTGATACTCTTCCAGCAGATCTCGCTCGTGTCTCCGCTCGCCAACGCGGCGGCGATTCCCGTGGTCACCTTCGTCGTCGTGCCGCTGACGCTCGCCTCGATCGCGGTGCCTTGGGATCTGCTGCTCGTCGCCGCACATCAGGTGTTCGCCTGGTTGGCGCTGCTGCTCGAAGCGCTGAGCGCGCTGCCTGCCGCCGTGTGGCGACAGCACGCACCGCCGGTGTGGGCGGTGGTCGCGGGTGTGGTCGGCGTGCTGTGGCTGCTCGCACCGCGCGGGATGCCCGGGCGAGCGCTCGGCTTGGCCTGGCTCGTGCCGCTGTTCGTCGTCGCGCCGCTCTCGCCGCCGCCAGGCGCGTTCCGGCTCACCGTGCTCGATGTCGGGCAGGGGCTCGCGGTGCTGGTGCAAACGCACGCCCATGCGCTGCTCTACGACGCCGGGCCGCGGTTCAACGAGAGCGCCGACGCGGGGGAACGCGTCGTCGCGCCGATGCTGCGGGCGAACGGGATCGAACGGCTCGACGGCATGATCGTGAGCCACGAGGACAGCGATCACAGCGGCGGCGCGCTGTCGCTGCTGCAGGCCGTTCCGGTGAGCTCTCTCGCGTCGTCTCTGCCCGGGGACAGCGCCATCGTGCGTGCGCGCACCGAGAGCGGCGAGAGCGCGCAGCGCTGCACTGCCGGCCGGCGCTGGCAATGGGACGGTGTAGATTTCGCGTTGCTCCACCCGGCCGAGGCGAGCTATGCCGACCCGAAGCTCAAGGCGCACGATCGGTCCTGCGTGCTGCGGGTGGCGAGCCCGGCGGGCAGCGCGCTGCTCACCGGTGACATCGAGGCGCGCACCGAAGCCGGCTTGATCCGGCGCGATGCCGCCGCGCTCCGCGCGAACCTGCTCATCGTTCCGCATCACGGGAGCCGCACGTCGTCCACGCCGGAGTTCATCGCCGCGGTCGCCCCCGAGGTCGCGGTGTTCACGCCCGGTTACCGCAACCGGTTCGGTCATCCGCGACCCGAGATCGTCGAGCGCTACACCGAAGCCGGTGTCCGGACCTATCGCACCGATGACGAGGGCGCGCTCACCTTTGCCTTCGACCCGGGCGTCGCGTTGGCCGCACGCCGCGAGCGCGACGTCGATCCGCGCTACTGGCGCGACACGCCGCGGCGCGCGGAGCTTCGGCCGCTCGACTGAAGGCTCGGCTCATGCGTCGCGACGTTCCGGGCGCCAAGGCGATCATCGTGCGCGCAGTCGCGCTGTCGGCGGCGATCGCGCTCAGCCCGGCGGCCCTCGCCCAGAATGCCGGGCAGTCGGCGGCGCCGGAATGGAAGCTTTCCACCGCGCTCGGGCCCGCGTATCCGCAGGGGAAGGCCGGCGAGATCTGGGCTGCGCTGATTCGCGACCGCTCGGCGGGTCGCTTGCGCGCGAAGGTCTATCCCGGCGCGACGCTCGCGCAGCGGGATCCGGGGCGGGAATTTCTGGCGTTGCGCGACGGGACGATCGATCTCGCGGTCGGCTCCGCGGCCAATTGGGCGGCGCAGGTGAAGCAGCTCAATGTCTTCGCGCTGCCGTGGCTCGTGCCCGATGCCGATGCGCTCGATGCCCTGTTGCGCAGCGACGTCGTGACGGCGCTCGAGGCGCCGGTGCGCGCGGCAGGCGTCGAGCCTCTGGCGTGGGCCGCCGATGGGTTCCGCGAGCTGGCGACGCGACGTCCGGTACACGCACCCGCCGATCTTGCGGGGCTGCGCCTGCGGGTCGCGCCGCTGCCGTTGCTCACCGAGACGCTGTCCACGCTGGGCGCCGCACCGGCGTCGATGGATGTGGCCAATGCGCGCTCCGAGAGCGCGCGCGGCGCGCTCGACGGCGAGTCGATCAGCGTTGCCGCCTACGCCACTTCGCGCCTGTATGCGTCGGGGTATGCCCGGCTGCTGCTGTGGGGCGCGCAGGCCGAGGTGCTGCTGTTCGCGATCAATCGTGCGCGCTGGGACGCCTTGAGCGCGGCCGATCGCGATCTTGTTCGCCAAGCCGCGCGCGACGCGGCGGCGCAGGCCGCTGCGCTCTCGCGACGGCTCGCCGACACTGCGGCGCTGGCCGATCTGGGTCGCTACGGGGTGAGCGTGACCCGGCTCACGCCTGCGGGCAAGCAACCCTTCCGCGCCGCGGCCAAGCCCGCCTACGATCGTTGGGCCGCGGTCGTCGGCGAGGATCTGGTGCGCTCGGCGGAAGCGGTCGTCGCCGCGCCGCGCTAGCGCCGCTTCAGCGCAGATAGCGCCCGAGGCGCACGGCGGTCTCCCCGCGCTTGGGCTTGCGCGTGGGCATGATCAGCACGCAGTCGTCGTGCGGCGTGCGCATCGGCGCACCGCCGTCGACCGCGTAGGTGGTGCCCGCGGCGGGAATCGTCTGCAGGCCGCGGACCGGGAGCGTGAACTCGAACTCGTCGCTCGCAATCGTGATGGTGGTCGTCACCTCGATCAGCCTTTGCGCAGGCGCGGGCGCGGGATCGAGATACGCGTCGAGCAGCCGCTGCTCCGCCATGCCGAAGTGGCGCAGGAAACTTAAGACCGATCGCGTGGCGACCTCCGGCGCCGCCGCTTCCCAATGCTGCCCGCATTCCACGAGGAGCGCGCTGCGCGGGTCGGCGTCGTCGTCGAAGAACGCGTAGTCGCGCAATCGCCGGCCGGCCGCATGGCCGGCGTCGATCACGACGTGCTGCGGCGTGCCGATCGCCTGCGCCAGCGCGAGGCCTTTCCGCCGCCGGCCGGCCATCGCCAGCGGCGGGCAGGGCTCGGACATCGAGTGCAGGTCGAGCAAATAGTCGACCCGATCGTAGAGGGGCCGAAGCTCGCGGGCGCGCCGCAGCTCGGCGCTGTCGCGCGGGCCCTCGAGCACCTCGGGGGTCCACAGCCGGTTGAAGTCCTCGTCCACGCAGCGCGAGCTGAACGGATCGGCGGGGTCGAAGCGCAGGTAAGCCTCGACGTTGGCGAAGACGATCGACAGGCTGCCGCACCTCGGGCGCACGTGCTCGCGCAACAGCGCTTCGAGAGCGATCGCGCCGCAGACCTCGTTGCCGTGGGTGAGCGCCTGCAGCAGCACGTGCGGGCCGGGGCGAGCGGACCCGAAGCTCCATGCGTAGGCAATGCCGGCATTGCCCGTCGCGTACGCTTGCAGATCGGGAAAGGCGACGTCGATCGGCGGGATCGGAGTGGGTTCTGACACTGAAGTTGCTTTGAGCGCGCCCGTCGGCGCGCGCCGCTCACGCGACGCAGACACGGTCGGCCAGCCGGCGCATGAACAGCTCGCACAGAGCGAGCTGCTCCAAGGCGACCCATTCGTTGGGTTGGTGCGCCTGGGCGATATGTCCGGGGCCGCAGATGATCGCGGGCATGCCGGCGTGGTGGAACAGCGCGGCTTCGCTGCCGAAGGAGACCTTGCCGGTATCGCTCACCGCGCTGCACGCCTTGGCGAGCTCCGCGATGTCGGTTGCACCGTGACTGTCGAAGCCCGGCGATGCCGAGAGCGCATCGAGCTCGATCGCGGTCGTCGGATCGACCGCGTGCATGTCGGGCAGCAGCGTTGCCGCGAACCGCTTGACCTCCGAGAGCAGCGTGTCGGGATCGTCGAAGGGAAGGTGACGGAACTCGAAATCGAAGTGGCAATCGCGCGGCACGATGTTGAGCGCCGTGCCGCCGCGGATCACGCCGACGTGAACGGTGGTATACGGCACGTCGTAGGCGCAGTCGTACGGGCCGCGGTCGCGGAAGCGGCGCCCCATCTGCACCAGGAAGGTCACGATTTCACTCGCGACCTGGATCGCGTTGACGCCGTGGGGCGTGAGCGCGGAGTGCGCTTCGTGGCCGCGCACGCGGCAGCGATGGCTGCGCTTGCCCTTGTGGGCCACGACGACGTGCATGCCGGAGGGCTCGCCGATGATGCATCCGGACGGCTTGACGCCGCGCGCAACGATGTCGGCGATGAGTCGCCGCACGCCGATGCAGCCCACTTCCTCGTCGTAGGACAGGGCGATGTGCAGCGGACGCGCGAGCCCGCGGCGCAGGAACTCGGGCACATGCGCCAGCGCGATCGCCGGGAAGCTCTTCATGTCGGCCACGCCGCGCCCGTGCAGGCGATTCCCCACGAGGGTCGCCTCGAACGGCGCGGTGTCCCAGGGCTGGCCGTCGATCGGAACCACGTCGGTGTGTCCCGACAGGACGATGCCGCCGGTGGTCTCGTTGCCGTCCTGGGCGGGCAGCGTGGCGAACAGATTGGCCTTGCGCCGCTCGTCGTCGTAGGTGAGCTGCGACGCGATGCCCTGACCGGCGAGATAATCACGCACCCAGTCGATCAGCGCCAGGTTCGACTCCCGGCTGGTCGTGTCGAAGCCCACGAGCGTCCGGATCAGACCGAGGCTGACGAGCTGCGGGGTGACGGCGGTGGGCGCGGCGGGAGCGTTCATGCGAAGGAGGCCGGCAGCAACGCGAATGCTGCCGGATGGAAACTTCAGGGCAAGGATAGAAACCGGCCCGGCCGCTGTCAATCGCTTGGGACGATGCTGCGGGAGATTACAAGATGCAGATGCCCACCTCGCGTTGACCTTGGCGATGTCCCTGATCGCGGCTGCGCCGCCGGCACGAGCGGGCAAGCTGTGGTTACACCTACTGCCATGCCGGCAGCGGGAGTGACGGGTGAGTGACGGTGGTACGGGTTGAGAACGATCGCGCGCCCACGAACCGTTCGCGACCGCCTGGCTCCAGGGCGAAACAGCATGGGCCGTCCGGCCGACCGTCCTCGCCATGCCGGACGGCTCACTGCGCGTTTCAGACGATCTTGCAGGCGCGGTCTATCGCATCCGGTATACCGGCAAGCTTCGTCACGCGCCTTGCGCTCGCGCTCGCTACCCGTGGCGGTGGTAGTAGAACCCGCCGTACGAGCGATAATGGCGGTGGTAGGGACGGTAGTACGGTCGGTAGTAGCCGACCACGGGCGGTGCATAGTAGGCCGGCGGCGCGTAGTAGTAATACGAGGGCGCCGGCGCGACGTAGCCGTAGCCATAACCGTTCGAGTAGCCGAACGCCACGCCCGGGACGCCGATCGACACCGCGAACGACTCTCGCGCGGACGCGTTCGTAGCCAGCGCGGCAGCGCCAAACGCAAGGACCGCGGCTGCGAGAAGCGTAGCAATGCGACGTGTCATCTCTCTGACCTCCTGTAGCAAAGTCGCGAATGCCGCGACACGATCAACAACGTAGAGTAGACACCATCGGTTGACGGGTAGTTTCCGCACCAAAACATGCGGTTACATTTGGTTACCGTTGGGCTATGCTTCGGCCTTCGACCTCATCGCCGGCGCGGGAGAATGGACCGCATCGTAGCCGGAGCGGGAGAATGGACCGCCTCGTAGGCAGAGCGGGAGAATGGACCGCCTCATACCCGGAGCGGGAGAATCCACTGCGTCGAACCCTCTTCCCATCGCGAAGCCGATCATGAATGCGCCTTATCCTGCATGGCCGGTGCTGACCACCCCGGCCGCTAATTTCATCGCCGACCGCTGGGTGGCCTCGGCCTCCGGCGCCACGCTGCCGATGATCGATCCGTCGGAAGGCGAGGCTTTTGCCGCGATCGCACGGGGCGACGCCGCCGACGTCGACGCTGCGGTCGGCGCCGCGCGCGTGGCGTTCGACGGCGCCTGGGGCGCGCTCGCGCCGGCGGACAAGGGGCGGCTCTTGAGCGCGCTTGCGCGCGCCATTGGCGAGCGGGCCGACGAGCTCGCGGCGATCGAAGCGCGCGACTGCGGCAAGCCCGTCAAGCAGGCGAGGGCGGACGTCGCCGCCTGCGGCCGCTACTTCGAGTTCTACGGCGGCGCGGCGGACAAGCTGCACGGCGAGACGATTCCGTTCCCGCGCGAGTTCTCGGTGCTCACCTGGCGCGAGCCGCACGGCGTGACGGGTCACATCATCCCCTGGAACTATCCGTTGCAGATCTTCGGCCGCAGCGTGGGCGCCGCGCTCGCGGCGGGCAACGCCTGCGTGGTAAAGCCCGCCGAAGACGCGTGCCTGTCGCTGCTGCGCGTGGCCGAGCTCGCGCGCGAGGTCGGACTGCCGGCGGGTGCGCTCAACATCGTCACCGGCCTGGGACGCGAAGCGGGTGCGGCGTTGGCAGCCCACGCCGGCGTCGATCACCTCTCGTTTACCGGGTCGCCCGCCACCGGCGCGTGGGTTGCGCAGGAGGCGGCCAAGCGCCATTGTCCGGTGACGCTCGAGCTCGGCGGCAAAGGACCGCAGGTCGTATTTGCCGATGCCGACCTCGATGCCGCGCTGCCGGTGCTCGTCAACGCGATCGTCCAGAACGCCGGGCAGACCTGCTCGGCGGGTAGCCGCTTGTTGGTCGAGCGCTCGCGCTACGAGGAGGTGCTCGAGACGCTCGGCCGACGCTTCGCCGCGCTCGAGGTCGGCCCGGCGCTCGCCGATCTCGATTGCGGGCCGCTCATCCGCGCCACGCAGCTCGAGCGGGTCAGCGCCTTTCTCGCCGAGGCCGAGCGCGACGGCATCGCAACGGTTGCGCAGGGGAAGATCGTCGCCGACGCGCCAGCGCGCGGCTTCTACGTCGCGCCGCGGCTATTGCGCGACGTTCCGGCGCGAAGCCGGATCGCGTGCGAGGAGGTGTTCGGCCCGGTGCTCGTGGCGATGCCGTTCGACGATGAAGCCGACGCCGTACGGCTTGCCAATGCGACCGGATACGGGCTCGTCGCAGGTGTGTGGACGCGCGACGGCGGCCGGCAGCTGCGGCTCGCGCGGGCGATCCGGAGCGGCCAGGTCTTCGTCAACAGCTACGGCGCAGGTGGCGGTGTGGAGTTGCCGTTCGGCGGCGTCAAGCATTCGGGCTACGGGCGCGAGAAGGGGTTCGAAGCGCTGTACGGTTTCACGACGCTGAAGACGGTCGTGCTGCGGCATGGATAGCCGGAGGCTGCCCGACAAGGTGGCGATCGTCACCGGCGCCGGCTCGGGTTTCGGCGAGGGCATCGCCAAGCGCTTCGCCGCCGAAGGCGCCCGACTCGTGATCAACGACATCAGCGTGCGCAGCGGCGAGCGCGTCGCGAGCGAGATTCGCGACGCCGGCGGCGCCGCGGTCTTCTGCGCCGGAGACGTTGCGCTCGACGCCGAGGTCGCGGCGCTGGTGCGCGCGGCGCTCGAGGCGTTCGACCGCGTCGACGTGATCGTCAACAACGCCGGCACGACGCATCGCAATCGGCCGCTGCTCGAGGTCTCGGAAGCCGAGTTCGACCGGATCTACGCGGTGAACGTCAAGAGCCTGTACCTCACCGCGCGCCACGCCGTGCCGGTGATGCGCCGCCAAGGCGGCGGCGCCTTCATCACCATCGCCTCGACCGCCGGCGTGCGACCGCGCCCCGGGCTCACCTGGTACAACGGCAGCAAGGGCGCGGCGATCGTCACCAGCCGCTCGATGGCCGCCGAGCTCGCGCCGGATCGTATCCGGGTGAACGTCATCAATCCGGTCGCGGGCGAGACAGGGCTGCTCGCCGAATTCATGGGCGGCGACACGCCGGAGCTGCGCGCGAAGTTCATTGCGACGATTCCCTTGGGCCGGTTGTCGTTGCCCTCCGACGTCGCCACCGCGGCGGTGTTCTTCGCCTCCGACGAGGCGGGCTTCATCACGGGCGCCTGCCTGGAAGTCGACGGCGGGCGGTGCATATAGCGAAGCTCGGGGGGTCTTCTTAAGCGGGGGATGCGCATGCTCGTCGTCATTCCCGCGGCCTTTGGTCCCCGCGAAAGCTGGCGGCTCGCTCAGTTTCACGGCATCCGGCAAGACTAATGTTGAGGCGCGACGGCCCGGCAATGACGGTGCTGCTCGGGGCGTTGATCGCCCTCGCGCCGCTGGCGATGGACATCTATCTCGCGTCGATGCCGTCGATGACGCGCGCGCTGTCGGCGACACCCGAGCAGGTCCAGCTCACGCTCTCGCTGTACATGTACGGCTGGGGAGCCACGCAGATCGTGGTCGGCCCCCTGACAGACCGCTTCGGCCGCAAGCCGGCGCTGATCGCGGGACTGCTGCTGTTCATCGTCGCCTCGCTCGCCAGCGCCGCTTCGCGCACCATCGAGATGCTCATCGCCGCGCGCGTGGCGCAGTCGGTCGGCATGGCGACCGTCGCGGTCGTCCCGCGCGCGATCGTACGCGACCTCTACACCGGCGAGGACGCCGCGCGGATCCTGTCGCTGATGGGCATCGTGCTGGGCATCGCGCCGATCGTCGCTCCGATCATCGGCAGCCACCTGCACGTGTGGTTCGGCTGGCAGTCCAATTTCATCTTCGTCGCGGCCTACGGCGCGATCGCGCTCTTCTGCGTCATCGCCGCGTTTCCGGAAACGATCCGCTCGCGCGATGCGCGCGCGACTGCTCCGGCGGTGATCGCCGCCAACTACCGGAGGCTCTTGCGCTCGCGGCGCTATATCGGCTACGTGCTCGTCGCCGCGTTCGCCTCGAGCGGGCTGTTCGCCTTCCTCGCCGGCAGCGCGTTCGTCTTCGTGAGCGTGCTCGGGACCGGCGAGGAGGGCTTCGGTTTCCTCTTCGGCGCGGTCATGCTCGGCAACCTCATCGGGGCGACGGTGGGCAGCCGGCTCGTGGTCCGGCTCGGCATCGACCGCATGCTCGGCTACTCGACCTGGTTGATGCTCGTCGCCGGGATCGCGGTGGCCGCGCTCGCCTGGGCGCGCGTCTCCCATCCGCTGGCGATCGTAGCGCCGATGTTCCTGTTCATGATCGCGTTGATGACGACCATGCCGCAGGCAACCGCGGGCGGGTTGTCGGCGTTTCCGGAGATCGCCGGCAGCGCCGCGTCAGTGCTGCTGTTTTGCCAGTTCGTGCTGGCTTCGACGGCGGCGCTGATCGTCGGCATGACCTTCGACGGTACAGAGCGGCCGATGGCGACCACCATCGCCGTGGCCACGCTCGCGGCGTTTATCGCCTTTCGCGCGCTGGTCCGGCAGCGAGGCGGCTTCTAGGGAACCTCTGAAATACCTCCGCGCGGTTGCGACGGCAAAATGCGGCGCCTACTTCGCCGCCCTCCTCGGTAATAGGATCGCCTATTACCTTCGTCGGTCGTCTCGCATTCATCCGCATTTTGCTCGCAGCGCAATCCACGTGGGGGTATTTCAGAGGTTCCTTAGCTTCCCCGGGCGACAATCACCCGCTCCAGCTCGGAGACGATCGGTGTGGCGGCTTCGATGCCGATGCGCTTGACGAGCGCTTTCGCCAGATCGGGCAGGAGGTCGTACAGATCGCGCAGATTCTCCGCGCGCTGCAGGCGCATCATCATGAGATAGCCGCGGAAGCCCAAGTGCTCGTTGATGAGGTCGGAGAGCTTCTTCTGGGCGGCGATGAAAAGCTCGACCTCGTCCTCGCTTCGAACCACGTCCGCCGCGCCCGCATCGGCGACCGACGGCGCGCTGAAGCGCTTGGCGATGAGGCCCGCGCGTTCGAGGGCGGCGACGGCGCTGATGTCGGCGTGCAGCGTGCGGGCCCGCTCGAGCACCTCGGCCACGGTGCGGCGACCGTCGATCATGATGAGCACGCTGCGCAGCGCGATCGGGAGGTTGAGCTTGCGCTCCTTGAGCTCGCGCAACCCGTCCTCGGTCTTGGCGTAGATCTCGCCTGGATTCATCACGGACTCTCCCGATCCCTCGCCCCGGGGCGCCTCGCGGCGAGGCACTCGTCCGGGCCGGATTATAAACGACCGGGATTGCGCCGCCTGCGCATGCGACAATGCGTCGCGTCCGCTAGAGGAGACCCGGGGCTCGATGCTGCATCGTTTCGATCGCGCGCTCGTCAAGGCGAACCGCTGGGCGCTGATCCTGATCCTGGCGGCCATGGCGGCGATGGTGTTCATCAACGTGGTGCTGCGCTTCACGACCGATCGCTCGCTGCTGTGGGTCGAGGAGGCGTCGCGCTACCTGATGATCTGGCTCACCTTCCTGGGCGCCGGGCCGGTGCTGCGCTACGGCGGCCACCTGGGGATCGACACGCTGCAGGAGGTCTTTCCGCGACACGCCGCCGCGATCCGGGCCGCGATCTTCGCGATTCTGCTCGGCTTCTTCGCTTTCATGCTGTGGGCGGGCCTGCGCTACGCCGTGTTCGCCTGGGCGCAGACCACACCGGTGATGCAGGTTCCGATCGGCGCGGTGTACCTGGCGATGCCGGTCGGCTTTGCGCTGATGATCGTGCACCTGCTGCTCATGGCCGGTCCGTACGTGCGGCGGCGCTCGCTCTTGGCCGACGGCGAATTCGACGCCGATCACGCCAAGCTGTGATCGCCACACTGTTCATCGCCTGCACGCTGCTGCTCGCGCTCGGCGTGCCGGTCGCCTTCGCGTTGGGCGGGGGCACGCTCGCGGCGATGCTGGTCAACGGCAACCTGCCACTGCTGGCGCTGCCGAAGACGATGTTCTCGGGCATCGACGTGTTCGCGCTGCTGGCGGTACCGTTCTTCATCCTCGCCGCGGAGCTGATGACCGGCGGAGCGCTGTCGGAGGTGCTGCTGCGCTTCGCCTCGCAGTTCGTCGGCCGCTTCCGCGGCGGCATGGGCCACACCAATATCCTGACGCTGACCTTCTTCTCCGGCATCTCCGGCTCGGCGCTCGCCGACGCCGCGGGGCCGGGGGCGATCATGATCCGGATGATGAAGGACGACGGCTACAAGCCCGAGTACGCCGCCGCGCTCACCGCCGCCACGTCGATCCTCGGACCGATCGTCCCGCCGTCGATCAGCATGATCGTCTACGCGCTCGCCTATCCCGACGTCAATCTCGTGGGGCTGTTCATCGCGGGCGTGCTGCCCGGCATCGTGATCGCCGCAGCGATGGCGGCGATCAACCACGTCATCTCGGTGAAGCGGAACTACCGCGCGTCTACCCGGCGCTACGCATGGCGGGATTACGCGCGCAACACCTGGCGGGCGCTGCCGGCGCTGGCGCTGCCGGTGCTGATCCTGGGCGGGATCGCCTCGGGCGCGTTTACGCCGACCGAGGCCTCGGTGATCGCGGTGTTCTACGCGCTGTTCGCCGGACGCGCGATCTACCGCTCGCTGCAGTGGACGATGCTTCCCGGCATCCTGGCGCGCTCCGCGCTGATGACCGCCTCGGTGCTGATCATCGTGGCCCTGTCGGCGTCCTTCGCCTGGGTGCTCACCATCTCGCGCGTGCCGCAGGAGCTGACCGCGCTGATCGTGGCGATGAAGCTGCCGCCGCTCGCGTTCCTGCTCGCGGTCAACGCGCTGCTGCTCGCCTTCGGCATCTTCATCGAGCCGCTGCCGGGCATCGTCGTGCTGGTGCCGATTCTCGCGCCGATCGCGCACGCGCTCGGGATTGCCGACCTGCAGTTCGGCATCATCGTCATCGTCAACCTCACCATGGGCATGATCACCCCGCCGGTCGGCGGGCTCTTGTTCGTGACCTCGGTGGTGGCCCGTGTGCCGCTCGCGAAAATGATCGGCGAGCTCTGGCCGTTTCTCTGGGCGCAGATCGGCGTGCTGCTGTTGCTGTCGCTCTTTCCCTCGATCAGCACCGTGCTGCCGGGGCTCTTCGGCTACCGATAGTTGCGGATGCGGTCGATGTTCGCCTGCCCGAAGCGCTTGGCGAAGTCCGCATAAGCCGGCGCGAGCGCCGCCTGGAATTTCGCCTTGTCGACGTTCTCGGCGACGATCATGCCCTTGGCGCGCAGATCGGCGACCGCCTTGCGCTCGTCCTCGTCGACGCGCGCCCGATTGGCTTTGACGCCCTCCTTCGCGGCCGCGAGGAATGCCTGCTTGTCGGCAGCCGAGAGCTTGTCCCACTGCGACTTGTTCATCAGGAACACCGCCGGCGAATAGACGTGTCCGGTGAGGGTGAGGTACTTCTGCACCTGATCGAGCTTCGCCGCGGTGATCACGGAGAGCGGGTTCTCCTGTCCGTCGACCGTGCCCTGTTGCAACGCCGTGAACACTTCCGTGAACGCCATCGGCGTGGGCAGGATGCCGAACTGGCGGTACGCCTCGATGTGGATCGGGTTCTCCATCGTGCGCATCTTCAGGCCGCGCAGATCCTCGGGCGTGTTCACCGGGTGCCTGCTGTTGGTCATGTGCCGGAATCCGTTCTCGGCCCAGGCGAGACCGACCATGCCCTTGGCCGGGAACTTCGCGAGCAGCTCCTGTCCGATCGGACCGTCGAGCACGGCGCGGGCGTGCGCGTAATCGCGGAACAGGAACGGGATGTCGAGGATCGCCACCTCGGGCACGAAGTTGGGAAGCGGACCGGTCGAGGTGAGCGTGAGGTCGAGCGTGCCGAGCTGCACGCCTTCGACCGACTCGCGCTCGGCGCCGAGCGCGCTCGAGTAGAAGGTCTGGATCTTGTAGCGGCCGCCGGTGCGCCGCTCGACCTCGCGGGCGAAGGTGTCGATGGCCACGCCATAGTGCGAGTTCTGGGCCAGCGCGATGTTGATGCGCAAGGTTGTCTGAGAGGAAGCCGCAGAGGCGAGCCCGAGGCCGAGCGCGAACGCAGCCAGCACGGACAACCGGCGAGCGATGGTCATGGTCATGTTCTCCTCTTCCACGGAGCGCGTTTGCGAAGCGCGCGGGCGGACGCATTCTACCCCCTCGACCTCGGCCCGGATGCGTGGCCGCGCACAGGGCTTTGTGGGATAATTTGCCAACACCCGATCCGCAAGCTCTTGCGGGCGTCCATGCTTAACCCGGCCCTGCTCGCCGACCTCGGCAACATCCTTCCCCCGACTGCGATCCTTACCGCAACCGAGGACACGCGCCCCTACGAATGCGACGGGCTGACGCTGTTCCGCGAGCAACCGCAAGCGGTGCTGTTGCCTGACACCGAAGCACAGGTCGTCGCCATCCTGAAGCTCTGTCACGCCGCGCGGCTGCCGGTGGTCGCCCGCGGCGCGGGCACCGGGCTCTCCGGCGGCGCCCGTCCCGATCGCAACGGCGTGATCCTCTCGCTCGCCAAGTTCAAGCGGATCCTTTCGATCGATCCGCTCGCACGCACCGCGACCGTTCAACCCGGCGTGCGCAACCTCGCGATCTCCGAGGCGGCTGCCGTCTACGGCCTGCACTACGCGCCCGATCCGTCCTCGCAGATCGCGTGCACCATCGGCGGCAACGTCGCCGAGAACTCCGGCGGCGTGCATTGCCTCAAGTACGGGCTGACCGTGCACAACGTGCGCCGCGTGCGCGCCGTGCTCATCACGGGCGAGGTGGTGGAGCTCGGCGGCGAAGCGCTCGACGCTCCGGGTTATGACCTGCTCGCGCTCGTCTGCGGTTCCGAGGGGCTGCTCGCGGTCATCACCGAGGTCACGGTGAAGCTCACGCCCACGGCGCAAAGCGCGAAGTGCGTGCTGGCCGCCTTCGACGACCTCGCCAAGGCCGGCGACGCGGTCGCGGCGATCATCGGCGCGGGGGTGGTTCCCGCCGGTCTGGAGATGATGGACCGGCTCACCATCAGCGCGGTCGAGCCGTTCGTCCACGCCGGCTATCCTGCCGACGCGGAGGCGATCCTGCTCTGCGAGTCCGACGGCGTGCCCGCCGAAGTGGCCGAGGAAGTCGCGCTGGTCGAAGGCCTGATGCAAGCGAGCGGTGCGACCTCGGTCGCGGTCTCGCAGAGCGAGGAGCAGCGCCACCGCTTCTGGTCCGGACGCAAGGCGGCGTTTCCCGCGGCGGGCCGCATTTCGCCGGATTACTACTGCATGGACGGCACGATCCCGCGCCGCGCGCTCGCCGCGGTGCTCAAGCGCATCGCCGAGCTCTCCTCCGAGTTCGGACTGCCGTGCATGAACGTGTTTCACGCCGGCGACGGCAACCTGCACCCGTTGATCCTCTACGACGCCAATCGCCCCGGCGACGCCGAGAAGACCCAGGCGTTCGGCGCCAAGGTGCTGGAGCTTTGCGTGCAGGTCGGCGGGACGATCACCGGCGAGCACGGCGTGGGCGTGGAGAAGCTCGGCGACATGTGCATGCAGTTCGCGCCGGTCGAGCTCGAGCGCTTCCACGGGGTGAAGCGCGCTTTCGACGCCGAGGGGCTGCTCAACCCCGGCAAGGCGGTGCCCACGCTGCGCCGCTGCGCCGAAATGGGCCGGATGCACGTGCACCACGGGCAGTTGCCGCATCCCGAGCTGCCGCGATTCTAGTCGCGAAGGAATTCACCATGGATACTCAAGCAGCCACGAGACCCGATCCCGGCGCGGTGGCCGAGCTCGTACGCAAGCTTTGCGGCGAGTACGGCGAGCGGGCGGTGACCTCGCGGGGGGTGCGCGAGAATCACAGCCACGGCGAGGGGCTCTCCGACGCGGGGCTTCCCGACGTGGTCGTGTTCCCGCACACGAACGAGGAGGTCGCCGCGATCGTGCGCCTGTGTCACCTCGCGCGCGTGCCGGTCATCGCCTTCGGCGTGGGCACCTCGCTCGAGGGCCACGTGGCGGCGCTCTACGGCGGCGTGTGCGTCGATCTGTCGCGGATGAACCGGGTGCTCGAGGTCAACGTCGAGGACCTCGATTGCCGGGTGCAGGCGGGGGTCACGCGCGAGCAGCTCGACGCGGAGCTGAAGGGCACCGGGCTGTTCTTTCCGATCGATCCGGGTGCCAACGCGACCATCGGCGGCATGGCGGCCACGCGCGCGTCGGGCACCAACGCCGTGCGCTACGGCACGATGCGCGAGAACGTACTGGGGCTCACCGTCGTCACGGCGGACGGCCGCACGATCCGCACGGGCGGACGCGCCCGCAAGTCGAGCGCCGGCTACGATCTCACGCGGCTTTTCGTCGGCGCCGAAGGCACGCTCGGCATCATCACCGAGATCCAGCTTCGGCTCTACGGCGTGCCGGAGGCGATCGCCTCGGCGGTGTGCCAGTTCCCGGATCTCGCGAGCGCGGTCAACACGGTGATCGCCGCGATGCAGACGGGGATTCCGGTCGCGCGCATCGAGCTGCTGGACGACGTGCAGATGGACGCCTGCATCCGCCATTCCAAGCTCGAGGGCTTTACGCCCAAGCCGACGCTGTTCTTCGAATTCCACGGCTCGCCCGCGAGCGTGCGCGAGCAGAGCGAAGCGATGCAGGCGATCAGCGACGAGCTCGGCGGCAGCGCGTACCAGTGGGCCACGCAGCCGGAGGATCGCAGTCGGCTGTGGAAGGCTCGGCACGCCGCGTACTACGCCGCGCTGGCGCTCAGGCCGGGGTCGATGGGCTTCGCCACCGATGCGTGCGTTCCCATCTCGCGGCTCGCCGAGTGCATCCTGGAAACCAAGGCCGAGATCGAGAAGAGCGGCCTCATCGCACCGATCGTGGGTCACGTCGGCGACGGCAACTTTCACTTGATCGTGCTGTTCGATCCCACGAAGCACGATGAACGCGAGCGCGCCGAGGCGCTCGCGCACGGCGTGAGCGTGCGCGCGATCGCCATGGGCGGGACCTGCACCGGCGAGCACGGTGTGGGCTGGCACAAGCTTGACGTGCTGGCGCAGGAGCACGGCGAGGCCGTCGATCTCATGCGCGCGGTCAAGCGCGCGCTCGATCCGCTCAACATCATGAATCCGGGGAAGACGGTGCCGCTATAGAAATGTATACCCTCTACATCGGCAACAAGAACTACTCGAGCTGGTCGCTGCGTGCCTGGGTGCTGCTGCGGGCGCTCGACATCCCGTTCGTGGAGAAGCGCATAGCGCTGTACCGGTCGGACAGCCCCGGGCGACTGCGCGAGGTGTCGCCGAGCGGCCGGATTCCCTGCCTGCACGACGGCGAGGTAATCGTGTGGGATTCGCTCTCGATCGTCGAGTACCTGGCCGAGCGGCATGCGGGCGTCTGGCCTGCGGACCCGACTGCGCGCGCGTGGGCGCGCTCCGCGGCCGCCGAGATGCACTCGGGCTTTGCGCGGCTGCGCGACGAGATGGGCATGAACGTGCGGCTTCGCTTGCGCAAGTCGCCCTCGCCCGAAGTGGCCGCCGAGATCGCCCATATCCTCGCCCTGTGGGTGCAGGGGCGCGAGCGGTTCGGGCGGGGCGGCGCGTTCCTGTGCGGGGCGTTCGGCGCGGCGGACGCGTTCTGGTGCCCGGTCGCATTCCGTTTCCAGACCTACGGCGTTGCGCTCGCCGGCGTGGCGTCGGCGTACTGCGCCTCGTTGCTCGCCCTGCCCGCCATGCGCGAGTGGGCGACCGACGCGGCGCACGAGACCGAGCGCATTCCCGGCTTCGATCCTCCGGAGCTGCAGGCGCAGCAGTGAAGCAGGTTCCCTAAAGTGAAGGAGGTGCTCGCCGCTTGGCGCGACCGGGTGTGCGGTGCGGCCGCGGCCGGCACGCCGCTGCGTCTGGTCGGGGGCGGCACCAAGGATTTCTACGGCCAGGCGCTCGTCGGCGAGCGCTTCGACACCGGCGGTTATGCCGGTATCGTCGATTACGACCCCACCGAGCTGGTGATTACGGCGTGCTGCGGGACCCCGCTCGCCGAGGTCGAGCGAACGCTCGCGAGCGCGGGGCAGATGCTCGGCTTCGAGCCGCCGCGATTCGGAGGCGCGGAAACCTTGGGAGGTTGTATCGCCGCCGGCCTTTCCGGTCCGCGGCGCGCGTACGCCGGCGCGGCGCGCGATTTCGTGCTCGGCGCGCGGCTCCTCGATGGCCGGGGCGAGGAGCTCGCCTTCGGCGGCCGGGTGATGAAGAACGTCGCCGGCTTCGACGTGTCGCGGCTCGCCGCCGGCTCGCTCGGCACGCTCGGCATCATCCTCGAGGTTTCGCTCAAGTGCGTGCCGCTGCCGAAGACCGAGGCGACGTACGTGCTCGAGCTCGCGCCCGACGCGGCGATCAAGCGCATGAACGAGTGGGGAGCGCGGCCGTTGCCGGTCAGCGCAACGTGCTATCGCGACGGAAGGCTTTGCGTTCGCCTGTCGGGCGCGCAGAGCGCGGTCACGGCCGCCGCGCGCCAGATGGGCGGCGCGGCGCTTCCCGACGCCGAGACGTTTTGGTCCGCGCTGCGCGACCAACGACACGAATTCTTCGCCGCACCCGCGGGCCACAGTGCGCTGTGGCGGCTCTCGGTGCGCTCCACCGCGCCGTATGCGGATCTCGACGGCGCCCAGCTCATCGAATGGGGCGGTGCCTTGCGGTGGCTGAAGCCGAATGGCGCAGGCGATCCGACGCGGCTGCGCGCATGGGCGCGCGAGCATGGCGGCCACGCGACCTTGTTTCGTGGCGGCGACAAGTCGGCCGGCGTATTCCAGCCGCTCGAAACGCCGCTCGTCGCGATCCATCGCCGACTCAAGGCAACGTTCGATCCGGCGGGCATCTTCAACCGCAGCCGCCTGTTCGCCGAGCTCTAGCCGTGGAAACGCATCTCGCCGACTTCGTCCGGGACACCGCCGAGGGCCGCGACGCGGAAGCGATCCTGCGCAGCTGCGTGCATTGCGGCTTCTGCACCGCGACCTGTCCGACCTATCAGCTCCTCGGCGACGAGCTCGACGGTCCGCGCGGGCGCATCTACCTCATGAAGCAGATGCTGGAAGGGGAGCCCGTCACGGCCAAGACGCGCTTGCATCTCGACCGGTGTCTCACCTGCCGCGCCTGCGAGACGACCTGCCCGTCGGGCGTGCGCTATGGCCGCCTGGTCGACATCGGGCGGCACCTCCTCGAGGTTCGGGTGCCACGCGGCCGGCGCGAGCGGCTGCGCCGGTGGCTGCTGCGCAAGAGCCTGCTTTCGCGCCCGCTCGTCGCGCTCGCGGTGGCCGGCGGCCGCCTGGCGCGGCCGCTTCTACCGCGCTCGCTCGCGGCCAAGCTGCCGGCTGCGTATCGGGCCGGCCCCTGGCCGTGGGCGCGCCACAAGCGCCGCATGCTCGCGCTCTACGGCTGCGTGCAGCCTGCGCTGGCACCCTCGATCGATGCGGCTACAGCGCGCGTGCTCGACCGCATCGGCATCTCGCTCGTCCGCGCCGCGGGGTCGGGCTGTTGTGG